>JAKFEJ010000658.1:0-5714 GCA_036675745.1 Chitinophagaceae bacterium
TTGAATTCGCCTAATAATACAGCACTTGTAGCTTCCCCAACTATTTCCGCTGACAGTGTAAATGTTACTTTTTTTCCCATAGCTCAAATCTTTATTTGTTTGCAAAAATGAGCAGAAATCCTTTTTTAATTTCTGCATATATGTTAAAAAATTATTGTCTAACGCTCCTTAATACCATGCCAGTTCAAAGGTAACCCGCTATACCAGGCCTGCTTTTCCACAGGATGTGTATAAACAACGGCAAAAAGCGAGAAATAGGGTTCCTCGCAGTAGAGGCAGGGCATGCCCTACCTCTACTGTTATTATTAATCAACGGAAAATACAATTGTAACAATGACATTTTAATTTATATTTATCCTTTCCCATTTTATAAGATCAACGCATATATGAAAAAATATCTTTTGTTTGTCCTCGTTACTATTGCTTGTATTGCCATCTCGTGTTCTAAAAAAAGAAGCGGCAAGCCGCGGGTATTGGTATTTACAAAAACAGCTGCTTTTGTTCATGCTTCTATTCCAAAGGGAGTTGCCGCTATACAAAAACTCGGAACTGAAAATGGTTTTGATGTGGACTCTACCAGCAATGCCGCTTTTTTTAATGAAGATTCGCTGAAAAAATATGCAGCCGTCATTTTTTTAAGCACTACCGGCAATGTGCTGGATAACAAACAGGAAATAGCATTTGAAAGATATATCCAGTCAGGCGGCGGTTTTGTTGGTATTCATGCCGCGACAGATACAGAATACGATTGGGGATGGTATGGAAGACTGGTAGGAGCTTATTTCCTGAGTCATCCGAAACAGCAGGATGCGAAGTTTATTATTAAAGACAGATCATTTGCCGCTACCAGCTTTTTTAAAGACACTATCTGGCAACGCAAGGATGAACTCTACAATTTTAAAAAGCTGAACCCCGATGTAAAAGTGTTGCTTACAATTGATGAATCATCGTATGAAGGTGGCGCCAATGGCGCACTTCATCCCATGAGTTGGTATCATGAATACGATGGTGGCCGTGCTTTTTATACGGCTTTGGGCCATACGGATGAATCATTTACTGAAGAAAATTATTTGAAACATTTATTGGGTGGTATCCAGTATGCAATAGGTGATAATAATGAACTTAGTTATAGTAAAGCAAAATCGCAATACTCGCCTGATGAAGATCGTTTTACCAAAACGCAACTTGCACAAGGACAATTTTTTGAGCCAACAGAAATGACCATCTTACCCAACCTGGATATTTTGGTTGTACAACGCCGCGGTGAAATTCTTTTGTATAAAAATGAGACGAAGAAAGTAAAACAGGCCGGTTTGTTAAATGTGTATTGGAAAACCAATACACCCAACGTTAATGCGGAAGAAGGTTTGATGGGGCTTGCCAAAGATCCCAATTTTGATAAGAACAGTTGGGTGTATATGTATTATAGCCCGATAGATAGTTCGGTCAATCGTTTGTCAAGATTTACTTTTAAAAATGATACGATTGATCTTACTACAGAGAAAACAATACTGGAAGTAAAATCGCAACGCGAAATATGTTGCCATACAGGTGGCTCTATTGCTTTTGGTCCCGATGGGTTATTGTATGTTTCAACCGGCGATAACTCCACTCCTTTTGATGAGCCCAATGCGAAATATGTCAATAGTGGTTTCGGTCCGATGAATGATCTGCCCGGACGGCAACAATATGATGCAAGAAGATCTTCCAGCAATACCAATGATCTTCGCGGCAAGATCATCCGCATCAAAGTAAATGATGATGCTACCTATGAAATTCCGGGTGGCAATCTTTTTGCAAAAGGCTCTGATAAAACAAGGCCGGAAATATTTGTAATGGGCAATCGTAATCCTTACCGTATCTCCGTTGATCAGAAAAATAGTTATCTCTATTGGGGTGAAGTAGGTCCCGATGCGGCGAATGATAGTTTTAATACCCGCGGCCCCCGTGGATATGATGAAGTAAACCAGGCGAGAAAAGCCGGCTATTTTGGCTGGCCTTTATTTATTGGCAACAATTATCCGTATCACCAGTTTGATTATGCTACCGGTCAAACAGGCCCTTTGTTTGACCCGCAGCATCCCATCAATGATTCAAGAAATAATACAGGCCTTCGTGAATTGCCACCTGCACAAGCTGCATTCATCTGGTATCCTTATGGGGCATCTCCCGATTTTCCACAGGTAGGCACCGGCGGACGGAATGCAATGGCTGGCCCGGTTTACTACACGGATATGTATCCAAAAGAAACACGTCTTCCTGATTATTACAATGGTAAACTGATCATCTATGAATGGATACGCGGATGGATAAAAGCGGTTACACTTTTGCCCAATGGTGATTTTGATAAGATGGAACCTTTTCTTTCCAATATCAAAGTAAATTCTTTGATGGATATGGAAGTGGGGCCCGATGGAAAATTATATTTCCTGGAATATGGAACGGGATGGTTTACGCAAAATGCTGATGCGGGTTTATTCCGTATTGATTACAATAGCGGCAACAGGGCGCCGAAAGTAACAGCTATTCATGTAAACAAAACATCCGGCCTGCTTCCTTTTGCGGTTAAAGCAACTGTCGATGCAAGTGATCCCGAAAAAGATAAGCTTACCTATACCTGGAATTTCGGTGATGGTAAAACAAAAGAGACTGTAACACCTGAAACAGAGCATGAATATACTACGACAGGTGATTATAATATTTCTGTTACTGTAAAAGATGAGAAAGGAGATTCAACCATCAGTAATACAGCAGCGGTTTATGCTGGCAATGAAGAGCCAATAATAAGCATACAACAAACCGCCGGGAACCGGTCGTTTTATTTACCGGGTAAACCTATCGGTTATGCAGTTAGTATAAAAGATAATGATACAGCACAGATCGATCCGGCTAATCTTTATGTTTCGGTGGATTACATGGAAGGATTTGATAAAGCCGGTTCTGCCATGGGTCATCAGCAGGGACAAGCACTGGTAAGTGGTAGAAGTTTAACGCAATCCCTGGATTGCAAAGGTTGTCATAAAGAAGCGGAGAAATCTATCGGCCCTTCTTTTTTACAGATAGCGGAGAAATATGGCAAAGATCCCGGAGCCAGGAACTATATCAGCCAGAAGATCATTAAAGGTGGCCAGGGTGTATGGGGTGAAGTGGCAATGGCCCCGCATCCTACGCTTTCATCTACTGATGTGGAGCAGATCACCGCATGGATATTATCCCTGGGTAAAAAAGAGGCCTTAAAAAAATCATTGCCTTCATCCGGAAATTTAACAGCAGCAACAAATCAGAAGCCAAACAGTGTAATGGTTTTATCGGCGAGCTATACGGACAAAGGTGGTAACAACAGTAAAGCATTGACAGGAGCCAATACATTCAGCCTGTCTTCCAATTTTGTTCCTTTCAATAAGGACCAGGAGTTGAAAGGGTTTACCTCTATGTATTTCAACAGTATATTTTATTTGATCGTTCCCCAACAGGAAGGCTGGTTTGCGGTGGATAGTATTGATCTTACAAATGTTGGATCAGTAACGGCTACTATCGGTTGGCAAAATATTACGCCTGCAGATTTTGAACTGGAAGTAAGGCTGGATGCACCGGATGGAAAATTATCAGGTAAAGGAAAACTGACGATACCGAAAAAAGACGAGAGGAAAGGCGTTATTAAAATTCCATTAGAAACAATAACGGATTCAAAATTGCATAAGCTTTATTTTATTTATAAACCAGATGCGGGTAAGGCGGTTACCGGAACGGGAATTTCAGGTTTGCGTTTTGATCCGAAATAGATTTTTTATACTTATAGCCTGCAACTTTTTTGATAATCCGAAGTTGCAGGCTATTTTTTTGGTTCTATCAGATCCCAAAGATTGCCGTATAAGTCTTTGAATACAGCAACAGTTCCCCATTCTTCTGTTTCAGGTTCACGTACAAATGAAATTCCCTGTTCTTTCATATTTTTATAATCCCTCTCCAAATCATCAGTATGAAGAAATAAAAATACACGACCGCCTGTTTGATTGCCAACTCTTGTTTTTTGATCATCGTTAGCAGCTTTCGCCAGTAATAAGCTACATCCACCCGAGCCAGGTGGAGTGATGATGACCCATCGCTTTGTTTCACTTAATACGGTATCTTCTTTAAGAATGAAATGCAGCTTTTTGGTATAAAACTGAATAGCTTCATCGTAATCATCTACTACCAATGCGATATGGGCAATATATTGTTTCACTGATTTAAATTTTGTTTTCAAATCTAAGCACAAATAATTTCCCTTCCATTAGCCCATTTCATTGCTTCATATTTTCTCACTCAATACATTCACTTTGTTAAATGATAATCTATAGTACGCAACATCTACTCTAAAGATTATCGGCTATAAATACCAGCAAATAATCTCCATTCAGCCGCTGTCATTTCAAATTTTATCTCTCCTTTTCCATGAATACCCGTTTCTTTCCATCCTGCTTTACGGTAAAACATTTCGGCCCTTGTGCCCGGTGATGTCCCCAACCAAACTGAGTTTTTGTTTTGGTCAAAATACCAGTTCAGCATAGTATCGTGTAAACTTTTGCCAATGCCATTTCCTTCATGATCGGGGTGAAGGAACAAAGCCCAGATATTATCATCCTGCAGATCGGCAATGGCAAAGCCCACAATACAGTTATTTATTTCGCATACCCAGCCTTTGCCACGGTGGGTTATATAATCTTCTACATCTTTATCAGTCACCAATGCCGGATCAGATAATATATTTTCTTTCACCGAGTTTCTTACGATCTGTATTTCTGGTATATCAGTTATTAAAGCTCCCCTGAAAATCATTTCAAAAGTGTTTTAGTATATATTGTCGCCGGATGATAAGAAATTTACTTTATGGAGCCAATGTAAATTCATCGCCATCCGTATAAATGCTGAATTTCATGTCTTTTAATTTAATTAATCCACCCGGGGTTATTTTCAATTCATCAGGTTGTTGCATAACGATTACCTGGCTTTCACCTGCTACTTTTATTTTATTGCCGTGTACAATGATGGCTGTTGCTTCATCAATACCGATGCAGGCTAATAATGGATATTTTGCCAGCGCAGATAACAACCGGTTATAACGGCTTCTTACAATAAAATGCTGATCAATAATAGCCGTGGTAAGCAACCCAAGACCCGGTTTGAATTCTATATTCTTATCCTGCACTTTCCGGAAGGTGGCCCTGTAAACAGTATCTGTCAGTTGCTGACCGGTGATCATGTGCCGGCTCGTAACAGCAGCACCGGCGCTTGTACCTGCAATGGTCGCACCGTTTTTATACGCGTTGTGTATGGCTTTATAAACAGGAGTATTTATGACGGCTTTCATAAACCGATCCTGGTCACCGCCTGTTATAAAGATCAGCTTCGCTTTTTCCAGTGAATCCAGCCAGCTTTTATTATTGACTTGTTCAGGAGTAAAATTGAAATTGATAATAGTATTTTTACAAATAGGTTCCAGGTCGGCTTTGAAATAATAATACGAAGTATCCGGACTTGCGCTTGACATAGGTAATACGATCACATAATCAGTTGATCTCATTTCTGCCGTGGCAACCAATGCTTTCATCAATGCCGGCGGCCTGTCTCCCCCGCCGATGATAAATAATTTTCCTTTGGGTTGTGCCAAATTTTTCTGAGCATATGCAGATAAACCGCTTACCAATAGCGAAACTGATACTATTAGTGTACTA
>JAKFEJ010000636.1:0-5680 GCA_036675745.1 Chitinophagaceae bacterium
TCGCTTCACAAATCTGTACCATACTTAGATCTTGATATGAATTAAATTACCCACCTAACCTATATGTTTTTACTACAAGCCACTAACCCATCTTCAGGAGTCTCCTCCGTGCTGTTCATCGGCACCATGGGTATGCTTGTTCTGACTGTTGGTTTGGTTCTGTTTATCATCTTCCACCAGCGTAAGGTATCCCGCTACCAGCGGACATTACAAAAAATGGAAGAAGAGCAACAAAAAATATTGCTTGATGCATCAATACGATTGCAAGAAGAAGAACGTCAACGCCTGGCGGCTGACTTACATGATGATGCAGGCCCCTTGTTAGCTACTGCACGTCTATACCTGAATGAAAATTTAGTGAACCAGGATAAGGCGACCCAGCTACAAGCCATTTTCCAGGCCAGGCAGATCATTGACGATACCATACAATTGGTACGCAATATCAGCCACAGCCTGATGCCTCCAACATTGAAAAATTTTGGCCTGGAATCTGCTATTAATGATGTTTTCCAGAAGATCAGTGGATCCGGAAGTATGAATGCCAGCAGCAGGTTTCATGATTACAGGGACAGGTTGAAACCGGAAAAAGAACTGATCATTTTCCGGATAGTGCAGGAATTGATCAATAACATTTTAAAACACAGTAGTTCGAGCTTTATTCATCTTACACAAAATGTCCACGGCGATAAATTCTATCTGCGCATTCATCACGACGGACGTGGCATTATACAAACTGATTTTGACAAACTGAACAAAAGCAATATAGGCCTGGGACTAAAAAATATCAGTAGCCGGTTAAGAGTGGCAAAGGGCAGTATTTATTTTGAAAAAGATATCTCGCAAACTTATTATAAAGTAACCATTGAGTTACCCAAAGACGAGCCATACTAAGCCTATAAGGTTTGTACTAAGGTAGCTATACAACTCAACGGCAAACCTTATAGCTTTGTGGGGAATTTGCTAATTTCACCGTTTTATCTGAAACTATGGGAATCATTAAGGTAGCTATTGCTGACGATCATAAAATTTTCCGGAAAGGAGTTATCCTTTCACTACGGCCTTTTACCAATATCAAATTTGTACAAGAAGCCGAAAATGGTGACGAATTGCTTAGCGGCATTGCCCAATCTGAACCGGATGTAGTGTTGATGGATCTTCGTATGCCGGGAAAAGATGGTATTGAAGCCACTAAGATCATCAGCAAACAATACCCTGCTATAAAAGTGCTGGTACTTAGCATGTATGAAGATGAACGCTTTGTTTATCACCTGATGGAAAATGGCGCCAATGGATACATGCTAAAAAATGCCGATCCGCAGGAAATACGGAGAGCTATTATGGAGGTATTCGAAAAAGGATATTATCTCAACAATTTCGTGAACCGTATCCTGCTAAAAAAATCACATTCCCGGCAAAAAGTTGTTCCATCCCTGAACAATGAAGTAACCCTCAGCGATAAAGAGAGAGATGTATTGCGGTTTATTTGCATGGAGTTTACAGCACAGGAAATAGCTCAGAAAATGGAGATCAGCCCCCGCACCGTAGAAGCCATCAAAGACAGGCTGATGGAACGTTTTGGAAGTAAAAATACAGCAGGGCTTGTTTTCTTTGCTGTAAAGAATAATCTTATTGATTAGAGGAAAAAAGTTATGAGCCGTTAGCTGTGAGCAGAGAACTACTACAGTCAAAATTGCATTTCTGGAACATCTCCATCAATTATTAATTTTCCGGCTGTTTTTGCTTTTATTTCTTCTACACTTACGCCGGGAGCCCTTTCCAGTAATCTAAAGCCTTCCGGAGTTACATCAAGTACAGCCAGGTCAGAAACTATTTTTTTTACGCATCTCAAGCCTGTAAGAGGTAAAGTACATTTGGGTAAAAGTTTTGATTCCCCTTTTGGATTACTATGAACCATGGCTACGATTATATTTTTGGCGCTGGCTACAAGGTCCATCGCCCCGCCCATACCCTTAACCATTTTTCCGGGAATCTTCCAATTAGCAATATCTCCTTGTTCGCTAACCTCCATTGCACCCAAAACGGTAAGGTCGACCTTACCCGCTCTTATCATTCCAAAACTCATAGCTGAATCAAAAAAAGCAGACCCCGGAAGTGTCGTAATGGTTTGTTTCCCGGCATTGATCAGATCCGGGTCTTCTTCACCTTCTAAAGGAAACGGGCCCATTCCAAGTAAACCGTTTTCGCTCTGGAAAACAACGTTTATTCCTTCAGGAATATAGTTGGCTACCAAAGTTGGTATACCAATCCCCAGGTTCACATAATACCCATCTCTTAATTCCTTTGCTATCCGCTGCGCTATTTGTTCTTTTGTGAGGGACATAATGACTTATTTAACTTGATTGACTTTCCTTACCGTTCTTTGCTCAATTCTTTTTTCATATCCCTTTCCCTGGTATATCCTGTGAACATAAATTCCCGGGGTGTGGATAATATTGGGGTCTAACTCACCTGCAGGAACCAACTCTTCCACCTCGGCAATAGTAACTCTTCCCGCCATTGCCATCAGGGGGTTGAAATTCCGGGCTGTTTCTTTATAAACAAGATTACCCTGCGTATCTCCCTTCCAGGCCTTTACAATAGCGAAATCGGCGTTAAAAGCATATTCCATCAGGTAATCCTTTCCATTGAAATTTCTTACTTCTTTTCCATCTGCTACTTCCGTTCCTACGCCAGCTGATGTATAAATAGCCGGCATACCATAGCCTGCAGCTAAACACCTTGTAGCCAAGGTACCTTGTGGAATCAATTCTACTTCCAGCTCACCACTTAATAGCTGTCTCTCAAACTCAGCATTCTCTCCCACATAAGAAGCAACCATTTTCTTTACCTGTCGCTGTTGAAGAAGTAGTCCAATCCCAAAATCATCCACACCGGCATTATTGGATATACAGGTAAGTTGCTTCACTCCTTTTTTCACTAATGCTGCAATACAATTTTCCGGTATTCCGCACAACCCAAAACCTCCCAGCATAAGTGTATGACCATCCGTGATATCACGAATTGCTTCTTCAGCTGTTGAAACAACTTTATTCATGTGTTAATTTTTATTGCATTTTGGTCACATGGAATTCGCCATAAAAATTTTCATCGCGATTTGGTATGAATTTGTCCGAAAATTTTTATGGCTCATTTCATTTGTACATTTTTATTTGATTCTAGTCAAATATCCTCCTGACCGAACTGAAATGAAATTCGCTATAGTAAATAAAATTAATAAAGATGCGGATACCAAAGAGGATTACGCTGACTTATAATTTTTTTTTCTCTTCATGATTTTCCGCTTTCTGAGTGAATCGATAATTTTTCTCTGTGTATCATTTATTGCGGGAAAAATCCGTTTTTTTATCGAATCTTTTATTGCTGTAGAATCCTGAATAGCCGGTTTTACCGGAACCTGTTTTTTACTTAGCGAATCCAACAGTTCTTTCATTAAAACAGGATGATCCTGGTAATAAGCATAACTCCTGTCGAAATCCGTTTTAGTTATTTTATACAACTGATATACCTTGTTATACCATTTCTGACTTACTGCAACTTTATCTATTGCGGTATCTTTATAGAGTACAAAGCCGTTCAGAAATTCTCCTGCCCTGATCATATCCCACATTACTTCCTGCATTTTTTGCTTAGGGAGTACTCCTTTAGGCAATTTATTCTTATCGGAACAGGAAAGTAGAAAAGAAAGAATCAAAAAAGATAAAAAAAAATTCCTCATTTTAATTCTTTATAGGCAGCTGTATTAGTGATATCCAGTTTAGTTAAGATATCCCTTGCCCTGGTTTTTAAATCGTTATTCGCCCGGCTGAAAACTTTTACCAATTCCGAGCTTTTTCCCTGGAAAAAAAATTGCATGATCATGGAGTTAGGGTTATCAATATTCAGCGTATTTAAAAAATTAAGACTGTTTATTATACCGTTCCTTCCTTCATTCTCATTTTCATAAAAAAGATCCATCCCGGACCGATAATAAGCATACAACGCATCGTGCAACAAAGCGAACCGGTTATTATTCAAATTTTCTGCAAGCCAGTAACGATTCCTGATGTTCTCAAACGATTTCCAACCGGTTATATCGCGGCTCTCCGGTGCATTGTTCACAATATTCCAGGCTTTTTTAAAATAAGCGTCCCCGCCTCGTAGCGAGAAAGAACCATAGTCAAATCCAAGGATAATATTGACATAATAAGCCAGTACAGCCGGAAGATTGGCTGCCACCGGGTCATTGCCCTGAACCCTGTTTTCGTTAAATTCAATGGGCTGAAACTCCTGGTAACGGAATACGACATCATCATCTAAAAAATTGATGATCGGAGAATCATAGGTAGTGCTATGAACCGGCCGTGCGGCTTGTACTGTAAGCCTGGCCTTGTACATATTGTTGCCTAACTCCTGTTCGATATTTAATAAAAAGTTACACTGAATCTTTTCATTTGACAGGAATGCATCAGTTGTCCATTTCCGGTTATTAACGAAATTGGTCAATGATGTTTGCAGGGTTTGAAATACATTTCTGTTTACCTGCGTGCTGATCTTACCTGCCATTACTGTAAGCCTGGCCTGTATTTCCTGGGATTGCGCAAAATCAAGCCAGAAGATCAGAACAAAAAACAACCCCGCTCTTTTAAGCATAATAAGAATTTATAATTATATCTACAATGTCTTTCGCCACCTCTTCTTTTGATTTCGTATCAAAATGAATTTCATTGCCATCTTTTTGAAAAATAGTGATCTTATTAGTATCATATCCAAAACCAGCACCAATATCATTCAATGAATTAAGAACAATCATATCAGCATTCTTTTTCTCTAATTTTTCAAGTGCATATTTCTTTTCATTCACTGTTTCCAAAGCAAACCCAACCAATATTTGTCCGGCCTTTTTCTTTTCGCCGAGGCTTTTCAAAATATCTTTTGTTTTGGTAAGCTCAAGGTTAAGATTTTCATCCTTCTTTTTGATCTTCTGTTCTGCTTTTGTTACCGGCATATAATCGGCCACGGCTGCAGACATAATTGCAATATCTGTTTCTTCAAATATTTGATGACAGGCATTATACATATCGTTAGCAGATGTGACCCTGACCAGCTTGATGCCATTAGCGGAAAAATTAGTAGCAACAGGCCCCAGGATCAGCGAAACATCAGCGCCTCGTTTATATAATTCTTTTGCAATGGCTATCCCCATTTTTCCGGATGAATGATTACTGATAAAACGTACAGGGTCTATAGCTTCGTATGTAGGCCCTGCCGTAACAAGTGCTTTTTTACCTGCCAGTGGCCGGCTCAAAAAAAAACTGTTAGTAAGGAATTGTATGATCTGTTCGGGTTCAACCATTCTCCCATCGCCATATAAACCACTTGCCAGTTCACCCTTTTCTACCGGGATTATCGTATTCCCAAACGATTGCAATTGCAGAAGATTATGCTTTGTTGCAGGATGATGCCACATATCTTCGTCCATTGCAGGCGCTACTACTACAGGACAGGTAGCGGAAAGATAAGTAGCCAATAAAAGGTTATCGCATTGCCCATGAGCCATTTTAGCAAGGGTATTACAGCTAAGAGGCGCAATAAGCATTACATCGGCCCATCGCCCCAGCATTACATGATTGGCCCAGCTTTGTTCATCGAAAAGATCAGTAAGAACAGTATTACGGCTCAG
>JAKFEJ010000182.1:0-5670 GCA_036675745.1 Chitinophagaceae bacterium
ATATTATTGTCTTTTTTATACTGCCCTATCTTATCAGCGATCTTCATACGTTGTCCAAGGATCTGCATAAGTTCATCATCCAGGTGATTGATCTGCTGGCGCAACTTTTCCAACGCAGCATGATATTCTTCTGAATTAATATCTTCTCTTCTCCAGATAATCGTATCGAGCATTTCTTTCAATTGCTCCGGCGTTATCTGCTGCTTGGCATCACTCCACGCATTATCCGGATCAATATGGCTTTCGATCATCAGGCCATCAAAGTCAAGATCTATTGCACGTTGTGATACATCCAGTAAAATATCACGGCGACCACAGATATGGGATGGATCATTGATGATAGGCATACCGGGATTACGGCGTTTCATTTCGATCGCTAAATGCCACATCGGCGCATTGCGAAATTCCGTATTACCATAAGAAGAAAATCCGCGATGGATCAAACCAATTTGTTTAACACCGGCTCTTGCTACTCTTTCCACTGCACCACTCCATAACTCCAGGTCAGGGTTGATTGGATTTTTTATCAATACCGGTACATCTACTCCACGCAATGCATCGGCTACTTCCTGTACGCTGAATGGATTTACCGTTGTTCTGGCACCAATCCATAATACGTCCACGTCGAATGTTAATGCATCCTGTACCTGTTTACCAGTTGCTACTTCCACGGTTGTTGGAAGACCAGTTATTTTTTTTGCCTGTTGCATCCATGGCAAACCTTTAGCGCCAATACCTTCAAACAAACCAGGTTTGGTACGGGGTTTCCAGATACCTGCACGAAGCATATCCACTTTGCCGGTTGCGGCTAAACGTTGCGCTGTTTCCAGCACCTGTGCCTCTGTCTCTGCACTGCAAGGCCCGCTGATGATCAGTGGCCGCTTACCCCATGCCTGCTGCACGGTGTCTTTGGTTGGTTGTTCTGTTGTTTGCATACTACTTTATTGGTTTGTAAAGTTAACCCTCATCACTTAAAGAGTGTTATGAGGTATGTTTAATTTTTGTTACCAGCTTTTGTTTTTCATGGCATCGGTTGTTGCTACGCTCAGTTCATCGTTCGGATGGTTACTCAGCTTTTTTCCCAATATTTTCAATTTCTTTTGTTCTATCAATTAAAAGGGTATCAAGCTTTCTATAAATTACCGTATCTGTATTATCTTTTTCAATTGTAATGGTCTGTTCGGGAACTCTATTTTTTCTATCAGGATCTTCATCAATGGTGGTGAATAAATAAATTATTGGCAGCACAATCAAACAAAAGTTCATACCGGCCGATCCTGTCCAAAAAAGTCCCAAATTTTTATCCTTCCTTTTAATAAATCCTCTTACCATCCAAGCAACACAAAAGAAGAATAATAAAAGCAGAAATAAGTGACTTAAACCAGGGCCGTGCGCATAACCCTTGTCAATATATTTCCATATTAGTCGTGAAACGATATATCCGCTACCGAAAAAGATTAACGAAACGAGAATTCCAGTTATCAAAGAGTTTTTTTTCATGAACTACTTTATTATCCTCCTTATCTTATTCGCATCCTCAATCAATCCCTGCAATAAATTATTATCTCCTTTTTCAATGCTCTCTTTAAACTTTGTCAACTGCGCAATATGCTCTGTCAATACATCCAGCACATTTACTTTATTCTGCATAAAGATGGGCACCCACATAGCCGGGTTACTTTTAGCCAAACGAACCGTACTTTCAAAACCAGCGGATGCTAATTCAAAAATGGCGTTCTCTTCTTTTTCTTTTTCCAATACCGTATTGGCCAAAGCAAAAGAGGTGATGTGTGAAATATGACTTACATAAGCCGCATGCAGATCATGGGCCTTTGCTTCCATTTCCAGCAGGTGCATACCGATCTTTTTATACATTCCCTTTACCCATTCCAATGCATCAGCATCACTTTCTTCCGCATTACAAATAATGACCGCCTTATTTTCATAGGCGCCACGCACCGCCGCCTGCGGACCGCTGTATTCGGTTCCCCACATAGGATGCGTGGCTACATATCTCCCCCTTTTGGGATGATCTTTTATTGCTTCAATCAGTTGACCTTTTGTTGATCCAAGATCAACTACAATTTGTTGATCTATTTTATCCATAATGGATGGCAACAGGTCAACCAGTTTGTCAACAGGTATGGCCAAAACGATTACATCAGCTTGTTCAATGGCTTCATCAAGCGGCAATGTTTCATCAACTAATTCCAGGTCCACTGCTTTCCGTGCATGGTCCGGGTTTGCATCTACACCAATCAGCTTTGACGATAATTTCTTTTCATGCAGCTGGATGGCTAATGATCCGCCTATTAACCCCACTCCTACTATGGCTATTCTTTTACGCTCCGGAGCCACCTTCCGACTTCCCCCGGCGGAGGAAGCCACCTGAGCACTTGCCCCGCTTTTCGAAGACTCTGATATTTTTTGTACCTCTTTCATTAAACTATTTTTCAACTCAAATAAATTATTCCAACTTTCAGACTCTAAAGTCTCCCTTTAGGGAGATTTAGAGGGTTTCCTTTATTCTTTGAATGGCTTCTTCAAATTTTTCTACAGAACCGCAGAGGCTCACCCGGATATATTTTTCGCCGGCAGTTCCGAATATTCCACCGGGAGTAATAAATACATTGCTGTTGTATAATACTTCATCACTCAGTTCATAACCATCTTTGTATGTTTTTGAAATGCCGGCCCAGACAAACATCCCAACCTGTTCGGTGGAATATTTACAATTCAACAGATCCAATAGTTCAAAAACCTTTTCCCTTCTTTTTCTATAGATATTATTTACCTCATCATGCCATTCTCTGCCGAGATATAAAGCCTTTGCTGCTGCCAGTTGCACCGGTAAAAACATACCGCTATCCATATTGCTTTTAAAACGAAGCACTTCTTCTATTCTTTCTTTCGCCCCACAAAGCGTACCTACTCTCCAACCGGCCATATTGTGGCTTTTGCTTAACGAGTTTAATTCGATCACACAATCTTTCGCTCCGTCAATACTCAATAAACTCATCGGGCTTTCATTCAGAATAAAACTATACGGGTTATCATGAACGATAAGTATGTTATGCTTCTTCCCAAAAGCAACTAATTTTTCAAACAACTTTCTTAACGGTAAATGTCCCGTTGGCATCTGGGGATAATTTACAAACATCAATTTCACTTTCCCTAACCTGGATTTTTCCAGCTTATCAAAATCGGGTTCATAGTTATTTTTTTCTCTTAGCTTATACTCCACACATTTACCGCCGGCTAATTTCACTGCACTCCTGTAGGTGGGATATCCGGGGTTTGGCACCAGCACTTCATCGCCTTTATCAAGGTATGTCATACAGATATGCATGATGCCTTCTTTACTTCCTATCAATGGCAATACTTCTGTGTCCGGGTTCAATTCTACATTGTACCATTTACGATACCACTGACTTATTGCATTTCTTAATACAGGCGATCCTTTATATCCCTGGTAAGCATGAACATTTGGTTTCGCGGCTTCTTCCTGCAATACTTTTATTACGTCAGGATGTGGCGGCAGATCAGGACTGCCAATTCCAAGATTGATAATATTCTTACCGGCCTTATTAAGCTCTTCTATTTCCCTTAACTTTTGAGAGAAATAATATTCTCCAATGCCTTCTAATCTTTTACTCGTTTGCATAATATTTTTCTAATATGGCGCTCCTATGGAGCTTAATTGTTCGTTCTAATAAATCTGGTTCTACTAATATATCGCCCCTATGGGGCTTTCTTTCTAAATCCGTTAATCTTCCCATCCCGATATTTATCGGGACCTGTTCAGACAATTTTTCCATTTTTATAAATACCATAAATTTTTAACTCCGCTGTCAATGGTTTTATCTCTTCAATGATTTTTTCAAATTGCCGTACGGAATCAAATTCCATATCCGCATGAAAACTGTATTTAAAATCACTGCCGGGAATGGGAAAACTTTGCAGCTTGCTGAGGTTAATACCTCCTTCAGCAATTTTCGTCAGCACTTTTGCCAGGCTTCCTCTTGAATGATCGGTATGAAAATTAACAGACGCTTTATCGGCGCCATCTACAGGTTGGGCCGCATCTTCTCTTTGCAATACTAAAAATCTTGTATAATTATTTTTCATCGTTTGAATATTCGGGGCTATCATCTCCAGTTCAAACAATTCAGCAGCCAGTTTGCTGGCGATAGCAGCGATGTGTTTGCTTTTGTGCTGGTGAACATGCTTTGCACTTAACGCTGTATCATCCGTTTCTACCAGCTTCCATTTATACTTATCCAAAAAATCATAGCATTGTTGTAATGCCATAGTATGTGAATGTACTTCCCTGATATCTTCCAATTTTACTCCGGGATTCACCAATAGGTTCTGTCTTATATGCAGGTATACTTCCCCAGTTACTTTTAAATTGCTTTTCTGCAATAAATTATAGTTGGCCAGAATACTTCCGGCAATGGAATTTTCAATGGCCATCATCCCGCCATCACTTTCTTTTTTACTGGCAGCGATCTTTACCACATCACGAAATGTAGCGCAGGGTATTACTTCTACATCTTTTCCAAAGAACTGCCGGGCAGCTACCTGGTGAAAACTTCCTTCGTAACCTTGTATGGAAATGCGATGCCCCCTCCGCCCCCTAAAAGGGGAACTTCCATCCGCACGTTCCTCGCTTTTCGATGACTCTGATATTTTACCTGATTCTTTCATTATTCTGTTTTTCAAATCAATAATACCATCTCAACTTTCAGATTCTAAGTCTCCCTTTAGGGAGATTTAGAGGGTTTTTGTACAAAAAAAATCCCAGCCTTTTGGCCGGGATTCTCTATGTTGATTTTAGTTGTTCTATTTTACTTTCAACAAAAGCATTCCCGGCTTCATTCTAAAATAAAAGAAGCTAAAATAAAAACCGAAAAATGTGTTTGCTGTTGTCATGTTTCAACAAATATAGTTGCAGAAAATTTTCTGAACAATTATTTTTTTAATTTTTCCAAAACAAACGGTTGAGCAAATAAATCATTCTCCTCCTTTTCTTCTATCACCACCGCTATTCGCATCGTTCATCCTGATCTTACGGCCACGATAATTTTTTCCATCCATCGCTTTGATCATCTTCTTACCCGCAGATGGCTCAATCTCAATCCAGCTGGTCATCTCCTTCATATCGATACGCCCTAAAACCTCTTTTTTCAGATCACTCATATCAAGGATAAACTGCAGGAAACTTGCTTTATAAAAACCATCTTTTGTTCCAAGATTTACGAACAGTCGTTGGAAATTTCCATTCCCTGCGAAACTTCTTCCTTTTGTGTCACGATCTCTTTCCCTCGGTGCTGCTCTCTCTACTCTCTCACCTCTTCGTTCGCCCCTTCTGTCATCGCCACGCATATTCAGATCCGCAGCATTTTCATAATACTTTAAAAACCTGTCAAACTCTAAAGCTGCTACACGTTGCAGTATCTCTTCTTTCTCTACGTTTTCAAACTTCTCTTTTAACAATGGGATATACGTTTCATATTCACCATGACTGATATCGGCCATCAGCATTTTCTCAATGAAATGAAAAAACTGTTTGCGGCAGACATCTTTACCACTCGGTACATCCATTTTATGAACACGGGTATTCACCAACCGCTCGATCTGCCTGAGACGGTATGTTTCTTTTGGCGT
>JAKFEJ010000723.1:0-5666 GCA_036675745.1 Chitinophagaceae bacterium
AAAAAAACTGTTTTGGTGGTAGGCGGAAGTCTTGGGGCCAAATCCATTAATGAAGCTATTGATGAACATTTAAATGAACTATTGAATGCCGGGTTGCAATTGATCTGGCAAACCGGAAAACCTTATGCTGCGAAAGCAAAAGAGCATACAGCAGGAAAAGCAGGAGTTTGGGTCAATGAATTCATTACCCAAATGGAATATGCTTATGCTGCGGCTGATATAGTGGTGGCCCGTGCCGGCGCCATGACAGTAGCTGAGTTATGTGTTGTTAAAAAGCCCGTTTTATTCGTACCCTACCCATTTGCTGCAGAAGACCACCAGACTGTGAATGCAAAACAGTTGGTGAACAGGAAAGCAGCGATGATGATCAAAGATGATGAAGCACTGGCCAAATTGGTGCCGATGACTATTGAATTGGCGAAAGATGAAAACCGCCAGTTGGAAATGAAAACTAATATTTCTGCTTTAGCAGTTATTGATGCAGATAAAAAAATCGCTGATGAAATTTTAAAAGCTATTCGGTAAAATGATGAAGTGGTTTCCTTCTCCTGTCATTGCTACTGCGGGCAAGACGAAGCGGAAAGAAAGGAGCGGATGGAAGGGCGAGGCCAGGGTTAACGATGTGATAGTTGCCGAAATATTGAAACTGATTTAAGAATGAGTAAAGAAATTGATACTGTCCTTATGAACACTCCCTTTAAAGGGGTTGATAAAATCCGCGAAGTCTATTTTATTGGCATTGGTGGAATAGGTATGAGTGCTGTTGCAAGGTTCTTTCATTCAAAAGGAGTAAAAGTAAGTGGGTATGACAAAACATCCACTGTGTTGACAAAAGAGTTGGAAGCAAGTGGGATCGCTATTCATTATGAAGAGAATGTTGACCTGATCCCGAAAGATGCAGACCTGGTAGTGTACACACCGGCTGTGCCGAAAGAGCATAAAGAATTAGTGTATTACCAGCAGCATGGCAATAAAGTAGTAAAGAGAAGTGATGTATTGCAATTGATATCGGAAGGTTCTTTTAATATCTGTATTGCAGGTACACATGGTAAGACCACGATCACTACAATGGTTGCGCATTTGCTGAGAGATACAGGTTTTGGATGCAATGCTTTTTTGGGGGGCATTTCGGTGAATTACGGAACGAATTTCTGGAGCGACCCGAAAAATGTTTGTGTAATAGAAGCGGATGAATATGATAGAAGTTTTTTGAAATTAAGCCCGGATATAGCCATCATCACAGCGATGGATGCTGATCACCTGGATATATATGGAACTGCGGAATCAGTGGAGCAGGCGTTTATTGATTTCAGTAAAAAAGTAAAACCCGGTGGTTTATTGATCAAGCAGTTTGGATTGAAAAGAGGAAAGGAATTATCCGCAGACAGGCAGCTTACTTATAGTTTGCAAAATGATGCGGCGGATGTATACGGCACCAATATCCGGATGAGTAATGGCAGTTATGAGTTTGACGTGATGATGAAAGATAATATGCTTGATAATGTGGTGCTGAACATGGGTGGGATGCATAATGTAGAAAATGTAATTGCAGCAATAGCTGCAGCCAGTTCTTTGGGAATAGAAAATGATAAGATCAAAGCGGCAGTTGAATCATTTCGCGGAGTGAAAAGAAGGTTTGAGTATATCATAAAAGCAAAGAATCTTGTTTTTATTGATGATTATGCGCATCACCCTGAAGAGCTAAGAGCTTTGATTAATGGAGCAAAGACATTGTTTAAGCAAAGAAAATGTACAGTGATATTCCAACCTCATCTGTACAGCAGGACAAGAGATTTTGCGGATGGATTTGCAGAAGTACTGGATATGGCTGATGAAGTGATTCTTTTGCCAATTTACCCGGCACGGGAATTACCGATAGAAGGAGTGACAAGCCAGGTACTTTTAGATAAAATGAAAAATCAAAATAAAAGTATAAAAACAAAAGAGGAAGTATTGGATTGGATTAAGAATGATTACGCCGGAGATATTGATCAAGAGTTCGGAAATATATTGATAACAGCAGGAGCCGGAGATATAGATACGCTGGTGGAGAAAATCAAAGAAAGCCTGAACCGGTTCTGATGGCTATCAGAATGTAGGATTTATAAGACCGGGAAAGGCTCGTAGGGCCGGTATATCAGTCGCAGTAAAAAACAAAACAAGTGAAAGCTCCGTAGGAGCGACAAGTTTAAAATAGTAGGGAAATATAAGAAGTGAATACAAAAAAAACAATACGGAAAATTTTATTTGTTTCCATGTGGATGGTGATCGGGGGCGGTATGCTTGTATTGCTTATAGCAGCGATGGGTAAACAAAAAAAGAATACCTGTAAGGATTATTCCATTACGATCAAGGGTAGCGAAGCGAAAGATTTTTTTCTTACTGAAGCGGAAGTTGTGAAATTATTGAAAGCGGCAACCAAAGGAAATATCAAAGGACAGTCAAAATCTTCTTTCAACCTGCAGCAAATGGAAAACCTGCTGGAAGAGAATGTTTGGATAAAGGACGCACAGCTTTATTTTGATAACAAAGATGTATTGCATGTATCCGTTGTGGAAAGAAAACCGGTTGCAAGGATATTTACCAAAACAGGGAAAACTTTTTATATAGATGAAAATGAACAAGGGATTCCAGTGTCTGAAAACATGACAATAAAAGTTCCCGTGTTTACTGGCGTGCCCGATAAAGAGAACCGTGCTAAAAAGGATAGCCTGCTTATACATGACATAAGAACCACTGCGCAATTTATAAACGGCAATCCTTTCTGGACTTCACAGGTAGCACAGATCGATGTGGCTGCATCCAATGCTGATGGCTCATTGGAATTTGAGATGGTACCGGTAATTGGTAATCATATTGTGAAATTGGGCAACGGTGAAAACATAGAGCAAAAATTTAACAGGCTGTTTATTTTTTATAAGCAGGTGTTAGCAAGATCAGGTTTTGATAAATACAAAACTGTTGATGTTCGCTTTGAAGGCCAGGTAGTGGGTGGTAAAAGTGAAAACCCGAAAGTGGATTCAGTACAATTACGTAAGAATGTAGAAAACCTTTTGCAACAAATTAAAAAGATAGAGAGTGAGAATGAAGCGATAGAAAGATCAATGACTCAGCACACGGCCATGGCAACAGAATCGGGAGATAACAAGAGCGTAACTGCTAACGAACCCGTTGCCAATAATCCTGATCCAAATCCCACTGAAAAAAAACGTAATCCAAAACCTGTTGAAGAAAGGAAAGAACCAAAGGCGGTGATGAAAGTACCAACGCTTTAAAGAGGCTTAGCCGGAGCATAGCTCTCGCTTTTTCGGAGATGCTGACAAGAATAGATGCTTTCGAAAATGATGAATAAAGAACTGAACTGAGAAACCTCTTCCCCTCCACGTCATTGCGAGCAAAGCGAAGCAAGGAGGGGCGAATGTGAGAAGCTGAATACTATAAACGACCGGGGTGGGTTGTTGAACTATGAACAGAACGTACAAGAGTGCGATGCAACAAGCGATGCTCAATGAACAGAACGCTGGGTACATACTTTTTAGCTAAAGCGTAGGATATAAACAAAAAATATTTAAACTCTTTCGAATAAAACAACAACTAAAAAAACAACATTTATGAACCACGAACAACCCATTATTGTAGGTCTTGACATTGGGACAACCAAGATCGCAGTAATTGCCGGACGAAAGAATGAGTTCGGTAAACTGGAGATCCTTGGCTTTGGAAAAGCTAACTCAAATGGTGTGAAGCACGGACAGGTGCTGAACATTGACGAAACGATCAAAGCCATACGAACCGCTTTGGACAATTGCTTTGCATCCAATCCTAACCTGGATATTAATGATGTATATGTCGGCATTGCCGGTCATCATATCAAAAGTTTGCAAACCCGTGGTGATATCGTACGCCAGGCCAATGATGAAGAAATTTCTCAGCGTGAAATTGATCAACTGATAAGCGACCAGTATAAAACATATATTCCTGCAGGCGACCAGATCATTGATGTGATACCGCAGGAATTTACGGTAGATAATTTTCAGAACATACCTAATCCAATTGGATATGGCGGGGTAAAAGTAGGAGCTAATTTTCATATCATTACCGGTGATAAAAATGCGATCCGCAATATCAATCGTAGTGTAGAAAAATCAGGGTTGCATACAAAGGATTTAGTGTTGCAGCCTCTTGCTTCATCTTCCGCGGTAATGGCGCAGGAAGATCTGGAAGCAGGAGTTGCTATCGTTGATATCGGTGGTGGCACTACTGACCTTGCTGTTTTCTACGAAGGCATTTTAAAGCATACGGCTGTTATTCCTTTTGCCGGAGAAAATATTACCAATGATATTAAAACCGGGTTGGGTGTTTTAAAAACACAAGCCGAACAAATGAAAGTTCAGTTTGGCAGTGCATTAGCCAACGAAGCAAAAGGGAATGCCTATATCACTATACCCGGTTTGCGGGGTATGCCTGCAAAAGAAATAAGTGTAAAAAGTCTTGCCAACATTATCCAGGCAAGAATGAGTGAGATCATGGATTTTGTTACGTATCATTTGAAACAAGTTGGGCTGGATAATAAAGCACTAAACGGCGGTGTAGTGCTGACAGGCGGTGGTTCTCAGTTGAAACATTTAATACAACTGACAGAATATGCTACAGGCTTACCGGCAAGGATTGGTTTTCCCAACGAACATTTAGCCGCAGGTCATATAGAAGAATTGGCGAAGCCAACTTATTCTACCTGTATCGGTCTTATTCTGAAAGGCTATGATGATTATGAACATAACCGTAAGCAGTTTGAAAAAGAATATAAGAAAGTAGATGTGCCGGATACTTTGAAAAAAGCAATAGCACAGGAAGAAGCAGAAATCGAAATAGAAGAAGTGAGTGTTGAAAAAGTAAAACAACGCAGGGGCTTAAACAATTTCTGGGGAAAGTTCAAGGATGGCATCATTGATCTTTTTAAAGAAGAAGAAGATAAGCATTTGTAATAAACAACTAAAGTTCTTTCATACTAACAACTACTAACCCAAATTCTAAACGGCCCAATACCCATTTCCTATGATAGCAGGTTTATGTGGGCTTTTAAACTAAACGACTATGATACATTTTGATTTGCCAAAAGAAAAATCATCGATCATTAAAGTGATTGGTGTTGGCGGCGGCGGCGGCAATGCAGTCAACCATATGTTCAGCCAGGAAATTGAAGGCGTCAACTTCATTATATGTAATACCGATGCACAGGCGTTGGCCAATAGTGGTATTCCCAATCGTGTACAACTCGGGCCTCATCTTACACAGGGATTAGGCGCCGGTGCTAATCCTGAGATCGGTCGCCAGGCAACTGAAGAATCACTGGAAGAATTGAAAGGCATTTTGGAAGTGAATACCAAGATGGCTTTTATTACAGCAGGCATGGGTGGCGGTACTGGTACCGGTGGTGCTCCTATCATTGCAAAAATTTGTAAGGATCTTGGTATCCTTACCGTAGGTATTGTTACTACTCCATTCGCTTATGAAGGAAAGAAACGCCAGCTACAGGCGGAAGAAGGAATTAAAACATTGAAAGGATATGTAGATACATTGCTGGTGATCAGCAATGATAAGTTGCGTCATCAGTATGGTAATTTAAAAATGCGTGAAGCATTTCAAAGAGCCGATAATGTATTGGC
>JAKFEJ010000492.1:0-31465 GCA_036675745.1 Chitinophagaceae bacterium
TAAAAATATCTTTAATGATTATCGCCAACTACCAAATTCCTTTATTTTAATAGTACTATTTTACCGTCATTGCACGGCTGAGAGTGATGGTTATTCAATCTTGTTTTGATTACTTCAAGTATTTCCCCTGCTTTAAAATTTCAGCCCATTTTCTATAACCGGCTATATTCAGGTGCACACCATCCCAGGTATATTTTCTTTTAAGTTTTCCTGAGGGGTCGGCAAATGCAGGATACAGATCTATTATAACTATCCGTTTATCATTCAACCCGATCTCTTTGATGGCTTTATTGATATGCTGAATACGGTGATCATTTTTATAGATCGCCGATTTTTTATTCAATATATCATGGGTAGGTAACAGCGTTTGTAAATAAAGTTTTGTGCGGGGTGATTCTTGTTTTATACGCCCGATAATTCTGTTGTAGTTCCGTATAATAATACTATCAGGAATATTTTTAGCAAGATCATTAATACCGATTAATACAAATACTTTAGCGGGTTGCCCCTTGACAACTTCATCCAGTCTTTCCAATACACCAAACGTGATATCGCCTGGTATTCCCCTGTTCTTAACATGTGGTGATTTTAACAAGGCAGCCCATTCGCCCCAGAACGTGATGCTGTTGCCTAAGAAAACAATATCTTTTTTTGAATGAGGCAATGATCGAAACAATTCAACCCTGGAATTAAATATATCAGGTCTTACGGTACTATCCCATTGTATATGTTGGGAAGAAGGGATAATTTGCTCTTTGAACCAATCTACCGCCCTGTTAACTGCGCCTTTTGGTGTAGTATGTCCTTTAGGTTCGGGTAGCAGGTTCAGCTCAATACTTCCTGCTGCATTATTGTTTACGATTGCTTTGCTAAGGTCCCGTGCAAATTGAGTTAGCAGATCAGTACTTACCCGTTCATCTCTGTCTCCAATTACAATCCAGGTCTTTTTGCTGGTGAGTTGTGAAATTTTATTATTTAAATTAAATGATGGAAGCAAAACTTCTTCGGGTATTCCCTGGAACTCACGTAGTGCAGTTAGGTCAGTAACCGGCGCAAATGCCGCTACTGATCCGACACGGTTCTCAACAGCTGCAAACTGAAGAGCCAGGTAGCCACCCCTTGATGTGCCGCAAACAAAGATTTTATTTTCATCAGCGTAATTATGCCGAACTAAAAAATCCAGCACAGCTTTCATCCTGCTATTGTTTTCAGCAACAAAATCCTCTCGCCGTTGAGCTGCTGCTGCCCATCCCATCAATCCATCCCGCGAATTTTTTTTTTTTAATTTTCCGTGATAAGGCAAATCAAGCGATACGCAAAGCCATCCTTTTTCTTTTGCAAGCCGTGTACCACACTGCCTGAAATAATCATTACCCAATGTTTCGTCAATAGTGCTGGCCAGTATAAACAATACAGGGGCAGGGGCAATTTCTCCATTTCCCCCCCACAAACCGAACTCAAGTCCGCTGTCTGTTTTAAAATGACGTACCGAATCGGTAAACGATCCACCTATTTGCGAATGAACAGCAGGCTGTACAAATACAGTAAACAGTATTATAGCCGCAAAGCGGCTGAGTGTCTTAACAGGTAAAAGCATACTAGCCCTTTTTCCAGATAGAAGATGTTTCGGCAAGCATGATAAGAGATGCAGGTTCTCCATGCGATTGCTTTCTATTATGAATATAATTGCAAGCCGTATAAAAGAAGGACCATTTATTTTGATCATACACCAACTGTGTAGAAGGATAAATACCTAAAGAGTCGGGATCACCCGGCCATCCTCTTGCTATCCATGGACGATTGCGGTAAGGTCTTTCCCAATGTATACCGTCTTTCGAAAAACACCATTCTATATCCATCGTTTGATCCTTAACACGATAATGGCCCAGCATCCCAACTCTTCCTTTGGGCGTATAGGTAACATTTAAATAATAAAACTGCTGGTCTATCGGATCAAGTTCAAAATCCGGCTGTACTACTGTCTTGCGGCCATACCACTCCAACCCATCCTTGCTGATTAACCTGTCAATAACACGAACATAGCCAGCCAGGTTATCATTAGATGCCCAACGCGGATCTCCTTTTTCCAATGACTGCAAAGAGATAACATACATTTCAAACGATCCATCATCTAATTGATAAACCGAGGTTCCATCATTGCAAATCAATTCAGGAGTTGCAGCAGGTTCGTTTGCCGGACGGGGATTACGTTTTTTTACACTATCGGATTTTGCTTCCAGCTTCAAGCCCGCAGAAGTAGTGCCCACGAATTCAACGGCGCGGTCATGAAAATGATAGAGGCAGGGTGTATGCGGATCAATCACTTTATATCGTCTTCCATCTTCACTATCGGCTGCGAGATAACGTACAATACCACCTGAACCATGTACCCAGAAATATAGCCGGTGCCGCTCGTTTTTTAATTTGATGTGTACAGGTTGAACCGGCCTCCATCCTTCAGGAAGATTACCAATTGACAAATAAGCGTCAGCAGGTTCTCCCTCGCTAAGTTTGGCAAAATGTGTAACCATTTTTTCTCCGGGAATGCCTTCTGCTATTGCAATATTCGGCAAGTCGGGCTTAGGCGGATTGGCACAATACCATATTCTCCATCTTCCATTGTCCAAAGGTTCGGCAGGTGAGTTAAAGTTTTGAATAAACCGGTGGCCGGATGCATAATCAGGCTCTATCACTCTACCTTTCTTCACCCAGCTTTGCGGGCTGCAAGGTTTAGGAACCCTCCTGGTTTTATCTTCCGGAATGGATTGATTTGTATTTAAAGAAGTCAAGCCTGGTAAAGGAATAAGCCCTGCAGCAGCAGCTGCCGCTGTTTGTTTTAGAAATCTTCTTCTGTTATTATTTTCTTCCGCGTTCATATCCGATAATTTTTAGACCTGTTTATTTAACAATCAAAAATAAATTCACTAATCCTTTAGCGCATCCAATACTTCTTTCGGAGGTTTCCATCCATGAGATCTTTTTGTTTTTGTATTATATTCGCAGGTAATAATCGCAATATCCATCGAAGACGCTTTTTCCGGCGGAATATTAACCTGGACCTGGAGATAGCCATCCCCAACCCAGGATTCATATCCATTCACCCCGGGTGTTATCAAATGACCGTTCAATCGTATATCTTTTATTGTAGCATTTGCATAGGGAATTCTTAAACGAAGTCCTATTCCATTTTTTATGGGACCCGACTGCAATCCTTTTTTCTTTGATTTTTCAAAAGCCAGTTTTATTTCCGGGCCTTTTTTAATATAGGCTTCAATTTCTTTTGCATTAATGGCAGCATCCTGTTTCAAATTAGTAACAAAGGTTTCTAAATTATTATCCATCATTTCTACACCTTTTGTAGTGAACCCTACAACAAAGCTTTCTCTTCCTTCTGTTTCCGGATAGATGATGCCGTGCGAAAAAGCAGCTTGTTTTTGCCATATTTCTTTTCTGCTTTCCCGTTGTTGTTTAGCAGTATTGCCCCAGGAAGTAACATAGCGGCCAATAAAAGCATGTACTTTATTTACCGGGTAGCCCTGCTTTTTTTCTCCAGGCCAAACCCTGTTACCAATCCTTATCATCCCCTTGGCCCGTGCAACACCACTGGCTTCCCAGGCTATTTCCAGGCAACCAACCAGGGTATGATATTTCAGATACGCGTATTGAGCAGAATAAAACTGCGGACGACCTCTCCAGGCTTGCGCCTCGGCTGCACCGGTGCCAGGTACCGATTGCATCTGCTGTGCATCGGCTTCGCCCCGATCTGATGGGAATCCTGCTTCCTTTCCGGCGGTGAGCATAGATTCAATAATACGCCAATCCCAGGGTCGAAGCACTGAATTAGAATAGGCCAACCCTGTTGATTCAAACATAATCTGACCCCGATAACTAAGATGTTTATTTTCTATCACCTGCGAATCACTGTACTCCTGCAAACCCGTTCCATGCATATCTAAGTTCACCTCCGGCTTATACTGATCCACCACCTTAAGAAAAGCCATTACTTCAGGAGCCGACTCTGCTTTTTTATATGTAAGCTTTTCAAAATCCCAGTTTGTTGCTCCCCCACCCGTATATGGATCTATGTTCTGCGAATTTCTGAACCGGTCAGTTATAAAATAACTATACGGGTTTATAATCGGAATAATCAGGACCACCTGTTTTTGCCGCGTTTCTATCGCTTCTTTATCATCACTCAAGATCCACTCCGCAAAGGCCAGTGTAGCAGTTGTACCCGACCTTTCTGGTCCGCCGTGTAAAGCTGTTACTAATGCCACTTGTTTATTATCATCTGAAATTTTTTTATTGGTTACTTTCAGCATAAAAATTCCTGTTCCTTCTGCAGTCTTTCCTATTTCTTCTACGGATAACCGGTCCTTGAATTTTTTTTTCCATAAATCCAGTGTCATCTTATACTCCTGGGCAGTTAACCGATGCAAAGGCTCTTGCCTCCATATCTGGGAGAACGCATTAGCAACGCTCCCGGTAAATAGAAGAAAAAAAAACAGCGCCTTTTCGATACTCTTGAATTTCAGCATTTCTATCGTTTAAAAGTGGAGTAGTATTTGGTAAGTACACCCGGGAATCTCAACACGAAATTTTGTTAGTGCCGGGCTTAACAGTCTCCTGTTACACGGCTCAATGATTACGGTTTTTTAGATTTTAATACCTGGAACAGCAGCGCTTTTTTTCATCTGCTACCTACAATTTCCTGATCTTAATATTCTTGAACCAGACACCACTGCCATGATCCTGTAAACAGATGTAGCCTTTTTTAGTCATACCATAACCTGGTGCATCTTTCCATTTGTTGGCGGCTTTACGTTGATACCAGTCGGGTGTCCATGCTTCAAACTCCACTACTTTTACACCGTTTAACCAATGCTCACGGTGTGTGCCATTCACTACAATTTTGGTTACATTAAATTCTCCAACCGGTTTCGTGGCGTGTGAAGTAGCATTGTGCATGGCATAATCAGATGCTGTTTTTTGCCACTCTTCTAATTTTGCAGGAAACCCTTCATCATCTATTAATTGATATTCCGGACCACTCAGAGAGGCATAAATATTGTCTTCTGTAACATGATACATAATGCCGCTATTGCCTGCTGGCGATATTCTCCACTCAATGGACAACTCGAAATTTTCATATTGCTCAGCCGTTATAATATCAGCCCGCAGATCACTTTTATCTGTTTTGCTTCCTTTACAATACAGTTCACCATTTTTGGCAGCCCAGCAATCAGCATTCTTGTCTTTAAACATCCGCCAGCCATTCAGGGTTTTACCATCAAACAACAACTGCCAGCCAGCTTTTTTTTCTGCCCTGGTCAATGTATTATCTTTTTGCTTTTTATAAAAAGAGAATAATAACAAACCGCTTACAAGCAGCATTGCAGGAAAAATTAATTTATTCCTCATCCTATGTTTTTTAGTATTTATTGATTTCATATTTCTGATAACCGGCCACCGAAACTCATAACCAGTAAACCGGTCTGATGACGGTTGAAACTTTAATAATATAAGAACCACCGACTACAAGAAACAAGCAAGCTGAAGCTATTTTGATATGTTTGATTTTTTTGCACCGTGACACTCAGTAACCTGAATTTTGTACAACTTTTGGCTCCAAACTTAAAGTGGCAATTGAAATAGGGAATAATAATAAATGTTTCTGACCGCTTCTTCCCTGAAGCGAAGGTATAATTTCAAATGCTTTATCAAATCGTACCAAATCCCACCATCTTTTGCCTTCAAAAGCCAACTCCAATAGTCTTTCCTTCAAAATTATATTGTCATTTTCTTCCTTACTGCCATTAGTAAAAATGTGATCGTTGTAATTGCCACCATAAGCTCTTTGTCTTACCTTGTTTATTTCTGCTGCAGGATCTTGCCCCAGACCATTTTTCGCTTCTGCTTTCATCAGTAATACATCAGCATACCGGTAAATGATAATATCGCTTACATATTCTCTTACTCCACCAGCTGTCACTATCCCGGTACCTTTCAGAACAGCTGCTGTGAAATAGGTCGAATCAGCACCCTGGTAGGAGTATATCTCATAGAATGACCCATCCCGCCGGGTATCATCTTTTGTAAACTGGTTGCGTATCAAAGCTGAAGGACTCCATACGCTATGACCCGAACCAGTTGGCCCGATAAAATCCCTTGTATATTGGGTAACGCCGCCCGGCATTAAGCCAGCAAACATATACATATCCCGGAAATAACTAAATACAGGAGTTGTCTCCAGGTCCTGGAACCGAATGACCATTATAGTCTCCTTATTGCCCTTGTTGGTATATTTAAATATATCAGTAAAAGCGGGCAACAGCGATACATCTGATTTCTCAACCTCATCACAGGCATTCAATGCCGTGGTAAAATCAGCCTGTCCGCCATTAAGTCTTTTTGCAGTCCACAAATATACGTCCGCCTTCAGTGCATTCGCGGCTGCCTTTGACCACATATATCTGCCCGCAGGGATATTGTTATCCGGGAAGGTCATTATTGCCTGCTCTATATCAGATTTAATCAATTCAAATATGGCTTCCTTTGAAGACCTTTCAATGTTTGTCGTTTCTGCATCGTATCCTTCTGTGGGTTCTGTACGCAAAGGCAGATCACCCCATGTTTTTACCATTACAAAGTAGGTAAAGGCCCGCATCGCGTAAGCCTGGGCTAAAATATTCTTCTTGGAATTTTCTGATGTGAAATTTATCTCAGGAACATACTTTAAAAGAAGGTTAGCCGTATTTATAATGGTATAGTATCCCTTCCATTCTAACCCCGAGGAATAGTTTCCGCTGGCAGCAAGATTATTCGGGTCCAGCGTATTCTGATAAAAGAGGTCGTAACCGCCGGTGCCGGCAATTCCAAAAGTCATTATTTCGCTTCTGCCTTCGCCCACCTGGTACGTCATTTTGTTCATGTTCCTGAAGTAGGAATACATACCATTAAGCACACCAGTCGCATCGTTTTCAGTTTTCCAGAATGAAGAATTCGTTATTACGCTTTTTGGTTCCACCTCTAAATCTTTTGTACATGATACCAACATGACTTGTACAAATAGCAGGGAACAAATCAAAATCCTATATATTGTTTTCATGATTTATCTGATTTATTATAATGAAATATTTACACCAAAAATTATATTCCGCGGTACCGGGTAACGACCAAATTCTTGTCCTCCATCCTCCGGATTCAGACCGGTGTATTTCGTAAAATAATGCAGGTTGTTACCAGTGACGTTAATACGTACATTGCTTAACTTTAATTTTCTAAGGAATTTTGCAGGTAAATTATAAGTTAAGGTGAGTTCTCTGACAGCCAGGTAATCTCCGGATTCGTAATATTCAGAATTTCCTCTCCTGATATTAAACTCAGTTGCATCCTGCCAATAATACCTCGGAACATTCGTAATATCTCCCTGCTTTTTCCAGGACTTGTCTGCCATTTTTTGCGTCATCACATTATCCCCATCAAGATTGATATCATAAAAGGCTCTGCCATAATTATAGACGGTATGCCCGGTAGTATAATCCAGGCGAATACTTAAAGCAAAGTTTTTATAATTAAAATAATTTGAAAAACCACCTGTCCATACGGGATAGATATTACCAACGTACACCATATCTCTTGAATCAATCACTCCATTATTATCTGTGTCCTGCCAGATAACATCGCCACCATGTTTTGTTTTATCTGCAGTGGGAGATACTAAATCACGCGGAGCTTTTGACGCTTCCTCATCAGTCGCATAAACACCGGTTTGTTTGTACACATAATAATCGCCAATTCTTCCACCTTCCTGTAAGCCGCCCAACCAGGCATAATCTCCTATTTTCGGATCCCATACATAACTTCCGCCAACTCTATTGTTTTTTATACCATTGACAGGAAGGCTTAGAATTTTGCTCTTTGTTTTTGCAGCATTAAACGATGCAGTCCACTGAAAAGGTGATGAAGCAGGTAACACCTGCACACTTAATTCAATTTCAAAACCTTTATTTTCCAGGCTTCCATAATTGGTCAGAATTCCGGTGAAGCCGGTAGAAGAGGGTAAGTTTAAGGTAGTGATTAAATTATCGGTAACCCTTCTATAAACATCAAATAAAACATTAACCCTATTATTTAAGACCCCGATATCAGCTCCGAAATTGAGCGTTTTAGATTGCTCCCACTGCAAATCCTTGTTGGGGATACCTGTGTTTTGAATAACTGGTGCCCCGGCATATTGACCGCCTACCGCATAAGTACCTTGAGCAGTAAAGTCACCCAGTTGACTGATATTACCATTTACTCCATAACTGGCTCTAAGTTTCAGGTTGGAGAAAACTTTTGGAACTGCCAGCCAAAAGTTTTCTTTATGAACATTCCAACCTATAGATAAACCGGGGAAAAAACCCCACTTATGACTTTCTCCTAAATTAGACGCTCCGTCATATCTCATATTAAGAGATAAAAGATATTTTTTCTTAAAATCGTAATTAAGCCTCGAAAAATATCCTAAGATGATCTGATCACTAAGTGTGCTGCTCATGCCAACAAACTGACCAACTGCATTGAGAGTTGGAATTAAATCAGTGGAAGCACCTTGCCCATTGGCAGAAAGATTGTAGTTGTTCCTTTTATAAAAAGAAAGCCCGGCTTTTGCATCCAGCGTATGATCTGATAAAAAGGATTTTGTATAGGAGAAAATTGCATCTGCCTGGGTTTGTATTGTTCTTGAATCAGCAGCTGAAGCTGCACGGGTAGAAACAATTCTTCCGGCTCCGTTTCCATAGGCTGGTTGAAATGAACGGGCATAACCCATGGTATTATTCATTGAAATTATAGGGTCAAATGAAAGCCCGGGTAAGATATCCCAATGAGCACCTGCAGACAACGTTAAATTATAAGTACTGTTTTCGGCATCCCTGTTCTTCATATGATAATCAGGATTTCCCTGGTTTATCCTGCCGGGTGCCAGCGTGCCATCTTCATACGCATACTTAGCTGTCGGGCGGGTAGCAGCTCCCCAAAAAGTATAGCTGTCTGATATCAGACGGTTGTCAACCGACTGCGCAAATAAAGTGCGGGCAAAAAAACTAAGTCTGTCATTCAATTTAATATCACCGTTCAAATTGAATGTAAGCATTTTGAAAAAAGTAGTAATGGCGGTTCCTTCGCTGCTTAGGTAACCTACACCTGCATTGAATGTTGCTTTATTTGTGCCACCGGAAATAGATATATGATTATTGTGTGACAACCCGGTTTGCATTGCCAGTGTCTGAAAATCTGTTTCTTTATAAATAATAGTCTTTGTTGGATCAACCGGATCAGGCATGCTGCTCCATCCCTCATTTAATTTATGCTTATTTTGTTCGGTGAGATACATGGTGGTGTAATCTGTATTTTTAGTCAGATCATTGCCTACACCATAACCAAGGGACTGATTAAGTCTTCCTAGATAAGTTGGTAATTTCTGACCAACTGCCACAGTACCCAATCTCCCAAGCGTAATATATTGTTCTGCTGAAGCCAGTTCAAAAAGCCTTGCTACATTAGAGACCGTCATATCATATGAATAGTCCACCCGGGTTTTTCCGGGCTTACCTGATTTGGTGGTAATGAGTACAACGCCGTTAGATCCACGGGCGCCATAAATAGCGGTAGAAGCCGCATCTTTCAATACCTGGATTGACTCAACGTCCTCAGCAGCAATATTGCTCATCGTTCTGATGACTCCATCTACTATAATCAAAGGCGATGCACCATTAGGGTTGTTAATAGAAGTACCTCCCCGCACTATTACCCGTGGAGCGGCCCCAGGCTGCCCGGATGTTGTTTGAACTTTTACACCCGCCATGGTACCCTGCATGGCAGTGGCCACATTAGCATAGGGAATGTTTTCCAACACTTTTTTATCCAGCTTTGTAATAGATGTAGTGACCGTTTCTCTTGACTGTTTACCATAACCAACAACAACAACTCCTTTCAACGTTTCCACATTTTCCTCCATTACTAAGTCAACTATAAGAGAGCCGTTGATGTCAACTTCCTGTGTTATAAATCCTACAAGGCTAAACTCAAGTGTTCCTTTTGAATCCGGCACGCTAAGTGAATACTTGCCATCTTTTCCGGTAACAGTTCCATTTGATGCTTCCTTTAAAGAAACACTTACACCCTGCAATCCATCTCTATTTGAATTTTTTACCATTCCGGAAATATTGGTTTGCGCAATGGCAACAGAACTCATCAGCAGCAAAAAAAAGATGATGGAAAAAGGTCGCCCCTGAAAATTGCTTCCTGCTAACGAATATCGCAAGGTCAGCAATCTCTCATCCGCAGTAAAACTTAGTTTCATGATTTTGGCTATTTAATTTATATCGTTATTGATAAAATGTCTTTTGACGATAACTAATTATGCCCGGAAATCTTTTTGGTCTATTAAACTGATTTCATCAAGCAAACATCTATTCTAAAATTAACTACAGCAACAACAGAATCCTTCTATTATTATATACATTAATAATACAATTTTTCAAAAAGGATTATTAATCCTAACCCATTTCTTTGGTGCATACAGGTAACGCGGTTGCTTTCTCCGGCCTTCCGGACTTTTTGATGGAATTACGAATAGCCTGCAGGGCCTTACCTGGAAAAGATGGTGGTCTTCGAACTGGTCACCCAAATCACACCACCCGAAGTATCTTTCTTCAATCGCTTAATTCGGGCAACTTATCTTTGAATACTGAATTACCAAATCTTGTTTTATTTAATTTGAGGAGCGTTAATAGAGTTTCTCATTTTTTGAGAACGGCTTCAGGTGCCGTCCATCCATAAGTACGTTTTGTTTTTGTGCTAAACCCGCAGGTAAGAACAGCTAAATCCATTTGGGCAGACTTCGAAGGGGAAACATTAACCTGCACTTCAAAAATCTGTCTCCGGGCCATACTTTATACCCATCTACTGTATTGAACTATGAAAAGCAGAAGAAAAACAGCTCAATTTGTCTTACCCTACCGCCCCAAGCATTCTCATTATTTTTCCGGAAATTTTCATAACATGTTATAATTACTTTAAAGAAGGTATTCCTTCCTCAAAAAATTGTTTCATACTATCATTTTCCCGGAAATTTTCTGCCTGTTAAAACCGGTTGTTTTGATCCCTGTTGTTTTCTCTGTCGCAGTAAGGGACTCATTTGTCCAAATAGATTGATCATCTAAAGTTAACCGTTGGTATTCTTCTATATTAGCCGGCCTTGTTTCCAGCCCACCAGTAATCAAATTAGCTAATCGCAAATAAAGTTTCCAATAAAAAAAGCTGGCCCTGCACAACTACATTCTACTGAACACTATCTTCTGGCTAAATACAAACTTACTGCTACTGATCTTCACCATATAAACACCACTTGCTATGTTCTTGTGCAGTGAAATATTTTCTACCTGTGCTTGATTAATCACAGCTACTCTACGACGCATTACCTGCCTGCCTGTCGCATCTATCAGTTCTACATTATAATCACCTGCATTAAGTTTTGAAAACTGTATAGTAAAACGATAATCGCTTACCGGATTAGGGTAAATATGAATCTTACCTGCTCCAAAATTTTCCTTGGTAATGGTGGTAATAGTATTTGTTTTATTTCTTTTTGTTATCAAATAATTGCTATTGGCAAGATCCGAAGTTTTATAAGTACCATTCCTGGTTTTATATGCAGTAGCTTTCCAGGTGGCTGGATCTACGACGGCCCACGATCCGGCGTATACGGCACTACTCACCAGCAGCTTTCCTTCTTCATTCACCACAGCGCCGTTAATAGTAAAGTTGGCAGGCAATCCATTGACAACACCGAGATAGGTAGTTCTCCTTGTTTCAATATCTACTTTGAACACATTGTTGCGTGCAGAGAAAATGTACAAATGGCCTGCATCATCTGCAACTATATCACCGCCAGAGCAACTACAACTGTTATGTATCGAAATAGTTTGGTTGGGTTCATCCACCAATCCACCTAACTCTTCTATTATTAATTTTTTTCCTGTGCTAAAACGGATAAATGTATTTCCATCATTAGTTGTAGCGTAGCCATAGCCATCAGGTGCAATGGTCATGCGGGTCACGATCTTATCCTGGTCATTATGCATATTGCCCAACCGCGTAAAAGACTGGTCAGTGACATAATATAGTTTCATTGTTTTCAAATCAATGTAACGAAGCTGATCTATAAACATGGGCGTGAACCAAATACGGTTATTTTTTTTATCGTAAGCAATAGCTTTCACACCGGTGCTGAAAGCCGGTTGCATATAATTACCGTACTTGGCGTCCGGAGCAGGTTGAAAAACCTGTTTGCTGGTAGCATCATACGCTATCTGTTTAAACTCCGCTCCATTTAATAATACACTACTGTATTCACCGGTTTGTGTATTTAATTTGCGTAGCGCATGCCACCCGGCACCGGTTTGTTGCAGGTCGGTAACGGCGTAGGCAAAACAATCATGCTGGCTATGTGCCGCGGAAAATATACAGGCAAACCCCAGGAGCAGGGATGCGAAACGTAGACTTGCTTTCATATTTTTTGTTTTTTGATTTGAATAAGACAGTTTGAAAGGACAATTAATTTTCATGGGTGGCCGAGTTTAATGTGCAAAAATTTCTTACTGTCCACTCCGCGTTTCCATATACCCCATGTTTACATCAGCATCTGCTTTTCCCAATAAATAAACCAGTATCCATTGTAACTGGAAATTCGCCTTTTGGTTTCTCCGTATTTAGCAATAAAGGTTTAGCGCAGCCTTTATCGCTGCTTATTTTTTATCTACTGAAGTGATTACATTAATATTGGAGCCGATCTTACATAGGTCAAATCACTCCTGATGCGACATAAAAGGTTCTTAAAAATTAACGTACGCAAACTATTTTGCAATTATCGGCTCAATTGTCCATTTATTATCGGCTTGTAATGCTGTAGTAGCAACAAGGTTTGCTGCAGCACCGGAATTCTGCTCTCCGGAGAGAAATACTTTGTCACCTGCCACCAGATCGACAGTCCCTTCTGTTGAATAGCTCTGACTTGTATCAGAAACCGCATATGATACTGAGCTTTGGACAAAACCGGGAATACCTGCCCTGCTTCTCAAAAATGATAACTTGACCCTGGTCCCCACCGGCAACTTAGTTTGTATAGAGGCTGAAACTCTATACAGGCCGGTATACGGCACGGTATACTCACCAGTCGATGGATTATAATTATTAGCCCTGTCATATCTTTCTGTGGGAAAAATAATTTTAGCAGCCGCAGTACTGATACTTGACGTACCTATTGTTTGAGATGTCGTGGCCGTAACAATGCATCCAAATTTTATTTCTGAATCATAGGCTACGCTTGAATTCATGATAACTTTAAAATTAGAGTTTCCGTTTACATTGTGAACAATATCAGAAAGGCTAAAACCAAATCCTGCATTGTCTATTACCCTATTGTCTATTACCACGTTTGATATATTGGGGTTGTTATTGCCTTCTACAAAGCTACCCATATCTGCCTTTGCTCCTCCAGCCTCAATTCTGTGGTTTATATTCATCTGTCCATCACTGGTACTAGGCAATAAACCTGCAGACATATCAACACAAACTCTTGGCCAATATCCTTCAGAGGGGTTAAGTGAAGAAAAATTATACCGATGATTGAACCTGATGTTATTAAATTGAAATTGTCTCGTTCGGTTTAAGCGTATACCGTACTGCACGTCATCCAACTCGGCATTATTAACAGTAAACTTAAGCGGAGCCCCACCGGTTGCATTAAGATTGGTACCATCATCAAACGCCCAACCAGAGCAACTGCCCATACTGACGTTATTGACAATATTTGCAGAACCAAATCCATACCATCCTCCCTTTAAACAATTAACAACCCTTAAATTATTAACAATATTGGAGTTAAATCCCAGGAAATTCTGGTTTTCTATACCATAGCCCTTACATCCATTAGCTTCCACAACCTCAAATTCACTAAACCATACAGAATAAGGGTCCGGATTGGTGCCACCATAAACAGTAAAGGGAAAATAGACAACGCTTCCATTCAGGCTTTGTCCTTTCATATGCCCAAATTTCATTGCCTTAATACCTCTTAAAGAAAAAGCATGTGCGTTTTCTCTCCCTGAGACTTTACTGTCAATAAAAGTAATGCCTCCCCAGGAGCCTCCTTGCCAAAATTTTCCAGACCCTGAAGTCGCTACACCATTACTGATTGTAATTAATGGAGCGTCTGATATATTAGCGGCCGTAAATAATGTGACATCATACCCCTGGGTAGCGATATCAGGAAAGAATTTATCATTACCACCATTGTCAAAAACCAAAACCCCTTCTGAAATAATATAATTGCCGGGTGTTATTTCTCCACCAACTTCATTATTGATACAATAGTCAATAAACTCTTTCAACTGTGTCGTACGTTCTGTGCTATCGCCTATTGCACCAAACCAGGAAGAATATACTTTCCCGCTGAACTGCCTTTTATATCTTTTCCCCTGACAGGTCACTAAAATGGTCCCGGTATTGTCCGTACTGGTAACATCGCTGGAGTCAAAATACCAGGTACCGCTTCCATAGTCTGTTGTAAAAACCGTTTTATAGGATGTTCCCGATATTGCACGTATATCTGCGACGGTACCAGTGAATGTTTGCCCCCATATAAGGGTTGGAGACAGCAGGAGCATGAAGATCATTTTTTTCATGACTAAAATTTAAAGGATTAAAAATATCATTAACACCTCCACCTCTTGTTGCAAAAGGATGGCATATATTTAAACGATTCCAAATCGAACAAGCTCAAAGCATCTTTCTTCAATCTTTTAATGCAGGCAATTTCTTTTGGATAAGGGTCATTTCATACTCCCGGGGCGTGAACCTATGCAAAGGCTTTTGCCTCCAACCCTGTGATGGCACTTTAACTGTGCTTATGAAAAGTAAAAGAAAACACAGGACAATTTGTCTTATACTATGGGGTTTAAGAAATCTCATTTTATTTCCTAAAATTTTCATGATAGGCTGGAATTACTTTAAAGAAGATATTCCTTCCTGAAAAAATTGTTTCATTCTATCATTTTTCTGAAAAACTTTCTCCCTGTTAAACCCGGCTGTTTTGATCCCTGTTGTTTTCTCTGCTGCAGCAAGGAACCCGCTTGTCCAAACAGATTTATCATCTAAGGTTAGATGTTTGTATTCTTCTATATTTTTATCCGCAATTGAAAAATATTTCCCGGCGATACTAATAAAATGAAGATTGTACAAGTTTTCTTTCCCATGCCAGTCAGTCCCCGCAAGCTTAGAAATATTGTTTTTTTTGCCCGATACTATTGAATTCGCTATACTGGTCCTTTTAGTTTTTAAAACAAGATTTAATCCTTCGAAAGTGCAATTTCTTACTGTCCATTCCGTGTTTCCATATACTCTCATGTTTACATCAGCATCTGCTTTTCCAATAAATAATACATTATCCATCGTAACTGACAATTCACCTTTTGGTTTCTCCGTATTTAGCAATAAAGGTTTAGCTGCATTGCCCAGTATTATACTATTACTGATAAAGTGGTTAGCACCGCCTTCAACCTTTTCATTTAAAAAATAAATATCTACGCCTAAACAATCCCTGATGAAAACCCTGTTATAGGAAGTATTACTATTACCGGTATCGCATATGCCGGTTCCATTTCCAATAGAAATCAGTCCATCCACTTCGTATTCACAATTTGCATGTGCACTGATACCGTCATCGCCGCAATAGAGGGCTTGAATATTTTCAAATTTTAATTTTCTGGTATTGCCGGTAATCCCAAATCCATCATTATAAAAATGGGTGGATGTCATATTTTTAATAGTTATGAAACTTGCCGAATCAGAAATCTGCACCCCAGTTGATCTTACAGGATATTCTATCAGGCAATCAACAAGTTTCTTTTTAGTATCTATTTTTAAATAAAATGCATTTTCGCCATCCACAAATGTCCATTCATTTTCCCCCAGCTCAGCCGGCTTTTTGAGAGGTGCGTTCAGTCCTTTCAAAGTTCTGCCCATACGGTTTATTTTTCCATCAAAAAGGAAAAAATAACGATTTATCACGTCCTTATTAAACCGCCGGGCAGTATACAGTACACTGTTTTTATAAAGCCCCGGACTAACCTGTTCCCATTCAGTTATGTCAAGCATTTCAGAACCGGAAAGTGTTGCGCCGTTCCCTTCAACTGTTATACGGGCTTCCGCGGTTCCCTTTTGTTTGGAAAAAAAAAGAGTTTCTTTATAAGGCAAACCGGTGTTCGAAAGGTGAATAACATCACCGGGGTTTACCGTTGCAACTGCTTTTTGAATGGTTCGGAAGGGGTTACTTTTTGATAACCCTGAATTACTATCAGCCCCTGATTGATTATTGACATAGATATCCTTACCGGAAACTATGACTGACATGAAAAGAAAAACGACTAAGCAGTGTACAGATAATGGCAAATTATATACTGACCATCTTTTTTTAAACTTATTCATTATTTATATTTCAACGGATGAATTAAAGTTTATTTTATCGCTTGCTTATTCTGAAATTTTAAAAACGCGGGGCTTGTATCAAACAAAGCATCATTTTCTTTTTCGCTGATCAGGTTGAAGCTGTTACTACCTGATTTTTCTTTATACGTTAAAACACGCCATGCCAATTCCGCTAATCTTTTATCCGTATCCTGTTTGGTAAAATCTTCCAGCACTTTTATTCCATCCTTTCCACAATCCATTAATGCATTACCAACGGAACGATACCCCCATTCTTTATCGCTTCTTGCTGATGCATCACCGGATTTAATAAACAAGGTCTTCAGGGCCTGCAGGATTGCATTGTATTCCTGCATGGCAATTTCATCTTTACGCAATACCATTTCTGCTAATGATAAAGCCGCCCTGTTTTCTATAACCGGGTCAAAATGGTTGGTACTTGCAATCAACAAATCAATTGCTTCTATATTTTTCCTAAACTTTCCAAGTGCCATTGCACCGGTATAGCGTACATACCCATCTTTATCTTGTAATCCCTTTTTATACACCTGAATCATGTCGGCGGTGGGGTGAAAATCCAATAAGCGAAATGCAGTTACTCTTACTTCCGGAACAGGATTATGTAAGGCCGCCTCAACAAGTTCTTTTTTGGGAAAAGGTCGCATTTTAGGAAGAGCAGCCCTGGCCATTTCCATCAACGGATGTACGGGTCTTTTAGCAAGCATATTTAAAAACTCGTTGATCGATCCATCGCGGCTATTCTCCGATAAGGCACGGATCGCTGCAGCCTGTACTCCAATTTCTTTATCTTTTAATGCCTTTTCTATCACCGGCACAGCTATTGAATCTTTCAGCTTTCCTAATACAAGGAGTGCAAGCCGTTTCATAATTACATTGTCAACCTTTGCAAGTGGAATTACATCAACCGAACTTACCGTTGATTTCCCATCCAGCACCTGCGACAGAAACCTCATCTTTTCATATATGGTTCCTGTCTTTAATGATTCAACAGACTGCACCGGTATCTTACTGCGCAGAAAGTATTGCTGATCATCCCCCAGGCTCACTATAGTTTTTACTTCCTTTTGCTTCAACTTATCCCATAGTGCTGCATACGGGCTAGATGAAAAAAGCGACACTGAGACAGGAGTTTCCCTGGTTAACCAAAGCATATCTTCCGTTGTTTGTGTCACTACATTGCCCGGCACTCCACCAAATACCTGCAGCCTGTCAACTATTCCATCACGAACCCACTTATTTACATCCATGTATATATTGCCAATAGTAGCATGAATATGTGGCAATGTGGCCCAGGTCATTGGCATATAGGGATTGACCGGATCAATCACCATCCCTAGTTTTATTCCAGCCTTACTTAGTGATTCCTTTAATTCCGAAAGGTATTTTGTAACATACTCTCCGCGCAGTTTATACCAGGCAGTACGACTAGCTGCTTTCGTAAATCCTTCTTTTCTTATATCAATCCCATATCTTTTTTTAAACTCTGCTACAACCGGTTCACTAAACCCGAATTCATCGGCGTAACGAAGTGAAAAATTTTCGACATAGGTCAATAGTGTCACCCCATCATAACCTGCTTCTACTGCCAATTGGGTATGAAGATCAACGAGTGCTTTTCTTGCTTCGGGGTAAGCTAATTCAATTGTTCCTCCCTGGCGACGATAGCCGTACTTGTCCACAGGGGCCCACTCCGGGTGATCGATCCGCAAGCTGGATTCAAAACAAAAAGGAAAATCGTTGAACCCAGGCGTATCAGCCGGAGATCCCCAATCGCCTAACGTAGAAACGCCCCACACTTCCATACCCATTGAATGAGCCCTCCTGGTGACAATTTGCTCAACTTTTATCTCATCCATTAAATGACCAAACCATTTAAAAGCAGTAGAATACCGATAGTTTTCTTTTCGATAATACAGCTTACGGTTCCATGCCGCTTCCTGCAATCCGCGCCAGTATAAAGTTTTAGTATTAAATACATCCTTCAACATTTTCAGCGCATCATAAATGGACTTCTCAGAATCTACCGCCATTGATTGCCCCAGCCAATGATTATCTCCGGTACTGATATAACAATCAATTGATGTTTCCGCTTGTGTTTTCGCAGTTGCTGCAATACCCGTTTTTTTTTGTGCAATAACATTTGTAACGAATAGCAATATCAGGAAGCCCGTTGCCAGGCTTCTGACTATCAATATACTTTTGCTCATGTAATAATTATTTTACCAGTTCTTCACTTTTGATAAAAGTGGGTGAACCAATATCATCCCGTAAAAATTTATTATGGAGTAATGGTAAGCGTAACTTCCTTTACAGTTTGAATCTCATCAAATACATTGTGATTTGAAGCAACGAAATATGCTTTATAAGTGCCGGGCTGTTTGTACGCATAGGTATATGACACTCTTTTTGCATCAAGCGGACCTTTAATTGCTAAGGGGCGATCGGGGCCGTTATCAAAATTATGCACATTAAACGCTGTAGTTATTGCCCATGTTTCCAGGGACGGATCTTCCGTAGCTGTGAAAGTATTTCCAAGCATGGTTAACCTGTTCGCAGAAACGGTTGATCTTGAAATAGCGGTTGCCGAGTCTTCATTGATAATATGAAAACCCACATTCGTCATGTCAGAAACAGTTAGGTTGCCAATATTGGTATTGGTTGATAATACAAATTTCTGTATCATCCATGTTCTTGCGGCTCCATTTGTTGTTTGTGGTTTTGTGACATATTTATATGCAAGATAGAGAGGCTTTCCTTCCACCTTCAGATCAGAGATATCCGCACCAGAGGCAAGAAAGGTAGCCGTAGTTCCTAAAGTAAACCTGCTGGTAATATCTGTCCAGGCAGCGGATTTAATGCTTTGAAAGTTTTCATAATTTCCGTTAAAGTCAGTTGAAGCCAATACTGAAAGCTGATTGGCCTGTGATCCATCGGCTACAGCACTTTGGAAGGAAGCAGTAAGGGCTCCTGCCGTAACTACCCTGCCGTCCTTAAACTCATAGTCTTTCCCGATCTCGCCGGTAAAAAAGGAGATTGTGCTAGCAGTACCGGAAAAATTAAATTGTATTTTATCATCTACTTTATAGGTATTTGATTCAACAGTTACATCAAAATCGGGAACGCCTTTATTTACCGCAAGATCTTTTTTACAGCTGGCAGTAAATATTACCAGCAGTATCACACAATAGTATTTCAATTTCATACAATATTTTTATTGATTACCAATTAGGGTTTTGCGTTAATAACTTATTCAAGCTCAACTCACGTGCAGGAATAGGCCACAGCACATGTTTGCTTTGTACATTTTCAAAAGGAATAGCGTAATAAGCCGTCGGCACATCTACTCTAATCCTACTACCAGCATAGTGCATCGAGGTTTCGAATATTCCCCAACGAATGAGATCTCTTTTGCGTAATAATTCAAAAGTTAATTCCCTTATTCTCTCGGTACGGATTGTTTCTCTAAAATCTTCTTTAGTGGCTTTTTCACTCATGGACATATCAGCTTCATCAATTGTAAAAATTTCAGCAGTCGCTGTTGCCCCGGTTCCGTTGCCGTCCGTTATGGTTATTGTAGGTTCCGATGTATATCCTGTACCTCTTTTGGTTCCGGTTATTGCATCAGGGGCAAAGACCACAGCTGTCACTTTCCCGCCGGATATCGTAGCCGTGGCTTCTACACCGCTACCTCCACCTCCTGTAAAAGTAACAGTAGGCGCCACAGTATAATCGCTACCACTATTCGTTATTGTGACTTTCTTAATGCCCGACGACCACCCTCTTCTCCTTATGGCGTTAACAGCATCAATAGCGGCTTGTGTCGGGCCATTGACTTCATTATCGGCTTCAGCAAACATCAATAAAACATCGGCATATCTTAAAAGCGGAAAGTTGATCGGTGAATAGTTAACCGCTTTGGGTTTAACCACCTCGTACTCTCTTCTGAACTTATTGGAGAACTTGCCATAAAAGCCGTTTCTATGTGTTGGGATTGCAGTAAATATTTTGTTTCCGCTTTCGCCTGTTTTCACATAGGTGTAATTGGAAATTGAATAATCTCTGCGTAAATCACCTTCATTAAACTTATAATATAGTTCGGTTGTCACTTTTACCAGCCCATTAGCATTTCCTGTTAAAAGATTACTACTGGAAACCCCATTAGGATATCCATTTTGGCCTGTTTCATTAAAACTGGTGCTTAAATTACCATGAAACTCTACCTCCCATATACTTTCCTTTATATCATATTTGTCCTCGGAATAGTTAATAAATAACTGTGAGAAACTAGGATTCAACGCATGATTTGATTCCGTATCATCGATTACTTTTCTAGCCCATGAAGCGGCTTCTGCATACTTACTTACATCTTTTAAAGGTTCGCCTGCCATATACAGACATACCCGTGCCAGCATACCCCGTACAGCGGATTTACTAACACGTCCCCCGAATCCTAAAGTGGTTATAGAGGCGACTAAAGGTTCTGCGGCTTTCATATCACTCAATACCTGGGCGTAGGTATCTGCAAGCGTTGCTTTTTCTTTGTCCGTATTATTTACCGAAGCTGTAGGTTCTAACATCAGCGGCACTCCACCATAGGTTTGGGCCAGCAGGAAATAGTAATACCCCCTTAGAAACAAGGCTTCTCCCCGTACCTGGTCTTTGACGGCATCATCTATCCCTGTATTGTTATCGATATTATACAGCAGGTTATTGGCGCGGTTAATTCCATTGTATAAAGCCGCCCAATGGTTAGCAACCTCAATATGAGATGAATTAAAATCATATTGCTGTGGACCGTCTGCCGGGTTAGTGGCGCCATACCATGACATATCACCTTCCAATCCGTATAAATAAAGCATCCTGCTGCCATACATATACGTATTGCCAAGCATATCATACACACCTGCTAAAGCCATTTTTAACTGCGTCGCATTTGAATAAGCCAGTTCGGGTGCAAGAAAATCCACGGGTTTAGTATCCAGCATTTTTTTGCAGGATCCCAGCGCTGACACCAGCAGTACAAAAAGAATTAAATAGTTCCGTTTCATATATAAAAAAAGTTTTTCTAATTAACTAATAGCTTAAAAAGTTGCATTAAGACCGAAAGTAATTGTCCTGGCATGTGGGTAGGCACAAAAATCTAAACCACCGGAAAGAATTGAGTTTACCCTTGATACTTCAGGATCAAGACCGGAATAACCAGATATGGTAAGTAAGTTCTGCGCCGAGAAATGAAACCTCAACCCACTTAAATACAAAGGCTTTATCAAACGTTCAGGTACATTGTATCCTAAAGAAACCGTTTTCAAACGCAGATAGGATCCATCCTCAACAATTCTTGAAGATGATCGGGCAAGGGGACCCTGACCCCCTGCCCTGAATAGCGTATTACTGGGGTTAGTTGGTGACCAACGATTAATATAACTTGCAAATTGATTCAAATCGCCTAACCGGCTACCATTTCCTTCATATTGATACCTTGTCATATTAAGCAAATCATTGCCGTAAGACCATTGCATAAATATGTTCAGATCAAATCCCTTGTAAGAGAAATTATTAGAAAAACCGCCGGTATGAATAGGCTGTGAACGACCAATTACGGTCATATCATATGTGTCAACTGTTCCATCTCCATTCAGGTCTTTATACTTTTGGTCGCCGGGCTGTATGGTGTTTCTTACGTTACCATTGGCCGGAAGTGCTTTTTTAAGAATGTATACATTAGGAGCAGGATTGTCAAAGTCTTCATACTGGTAAACGCCGTCAAATACATAGCCGTACATTGTACCGGCTTCCTGGCCTACTTCTGAGATAAATAAATTGCTAACTATAAATGAGGACCCAAGAATATAGTCCTGTCCATCTGCAAGCGCCACAATTTTATTCTTATTAAAGCTGATATTGAAACTCGAAGTCCAGTTGAAATTTTTAGTTGCTACATTAACTGTTGTAAGGCTAAGTTCCAATCCTTTGTTTTCAGTATTTCCAATGTTTTTTGTTGTAGTCAGCAAACCGGTAGCAGATGGAATATCAGCCGATAATAAGAGATCTTTGGTCCGTTTTCTATAAACATCAAATGTAAACTCCACCCTGTTATTGAATAATCCAAGATCAAAACCTAAATCTATTTGTTCTGTAGTTTCCCATTTTAAATCACGGTTTGCCAGTGAGGCCGGAATGATACCATTAGTAGGAGTAGCATTATTCCATGAATAAGAATTAACCAGTGGCATGGTCATTCTTGCTGCATAACCAAAATCAGAAACCCTGTTATTACCGGTATTACCATAGCTTACCCGCAACTTTGCATTTGACACAGAAGAAATGTTCTTCATAAAATTCTCCTGTTTTATATTCCAGGCAAAGGCTCCTGAGGGAAAATATCCCCATTTGTTGTTGCCATAAAACTTGGACGACCCGTCGGCCCTGAAGGTAGCGGTAAGCAGGTATTTGGATTTGTAATTATAATTAAGTCTTCCAAAATAAGAAGCCAATGTGTTGTCGCTGACAGAAGCAATGGAAGCATAGACAGTTCCTTCTTCCAGGCCAGACATACCTAGCCCTTCATTGGGTAATTTCTGCGCAGAATATCCAAATTGTTCATTTTTAGTACCCTGCATGGAAAAGCCACCAACCACATTAAGACTATGCACCTTGTTAAAAACTTTATTATAGGTGAGTGTATTTTCATTCGACCAGATATTATATTGATTATAGTAAACTGATCCGTTAATACCCCTTGCATTTTCCGGAAGATTAGGTGAGCCCTGTGGAGTATTTGAATTGTAAAAAAGATCCCTGCGATCCAACCGGTTATAGACAGATCCTGCAAACTTTACAATCAGGTCCTTCGAAATATTGTAACTCAGATAAGCCTGGGCATTTAAATTTCCACTGGTATTCCTGGTCGCATCATTCGCCCGGGATAATAAAGGGTTGAAACGATAATTATTTACCACATTATTTTCCGGATCCACCTGGTCATTGAGCAGGTCGATGCCTTCGGAAGCTACAGGTCTGTATCCCCATGTTTGGAAAAGCGTATAATTGGTAAACTGGCCGGATGATGCCGGGGGGCCATAAGTATTTGTAAAGCCATAATTAGCTATAAGTCCTGTTCTCATTTTTTTACTGATCGTTTGATCAATAGAAATACGACCCTGATAGCGCTTAAATCCGGTATTCAGTAAAACACCTTCCTGGTCAAGGATAGATCCGGAAATGGCATACCTGGTTTGACCGGTACCACCTCTTAATGCAATATCATAAGTTTGGAATGGTGATGCATTGCGAATGATGTGATCCTGCCAGTTAATAGTTTCAATAGTTTTATAAGATTCCAGCGTTCTGCCATTGGTATAATATCTGTCCTGGGTAACATCCGGCGTAGCTCTTGCAATGTTTAATTCATCCTGGTACTTGACAAATTCATACGCATCCATCAACTCCACCTGTTTTTGCAGGCTCTGAGATCCATAAGTGGTGTTAAACGTAATAACCGGTTTACCGATCTTTCCTTTTTTTGTTTCAATCACAATTACTCCATTAGCCGCCCGGGAACCATACACAGCAGTAGAAGATGCATCTTTTAAAACAGTGATGGATTCTATATCATCGGGATTAATAGCTGCCGGTTGTGGATTTTCGTAAGGAAATCCATCAATAACATACAAAGGCGAATTAGATTGAGTAATTGAATTACTACCTCTGATGGTAATATTGATAGCTGCACCGGGTTGCCCGTCAGCAGAAGAAACCTGTACGCCGGCTACACGGCCAGCCAGTGCTTCCGCAAAAGAAGACACAGGAGCCTTAGCAACGTCTTTCATGTCAATCACACCGACCGAACCAGTAAGATCACCTTTTTTAACGGTACCATAACCGATAACAACAATACCATCCAGGGAAGTGATATTTCTTTCTAATGTAATATCAACGCTGGGTTTTTCTTTTATCACCACTTCTAAGGTTTTCATTCCTACAAATGAAAACACCAGCGTGTCTTTGGATGTTGCCTGGATGGAATACCTGCCATCATTGGTAGTTGTTGTCTGTACCGTTTTTCGTTTTACGGCTACTGTTACTCCGGGCAGCGGTTGTTGATCATCCCCAACAACTGTTCCGGTAATCGTTCTTTGTGCGAAAGCATCGCCAGCTATTGAGAGTAAGCAAATACTAAGTAGCATAACAATCAATCGGTACCGGAAACAATAGTCAGTGCTTAATGCAGTCATAATAATTTAATTAAAAAAATTAACAATATGAGCTGGAAAATTAATTTACCATTGTGCGTAGTTTTCTTAAATAGCAACTGCCCGGATTGACACATACAGGCGGAAAGGATTTTTAAAATGGCAAAGCAAGTTAGCAGCATTACAAAATTTATCCGTAAATCTACCTCTTAAAAAAAGTCCCAACTACCGCTTTTTTTTATTTTAGTAATACTATTATTCATAATTCGGTTTTGATTGAACTCATGTTCTTTTTATTTTCATTTCCCAATGACATCAGCCCATAATTATACAACTATGGCATTACCTCTCATTTTTTTCGTCTCCACCTGATAATAGAAAAGCATCACATGTATAATTGTCTTTTTAGATTCAACTACAAAAGAAATTAGCGATCATTTGGCCCATATAATATTGGTAAAAAAGAAGAATGGAATTGGAAATGTTTCAGCGTGAATAGACACCGGTGCAAATGAAAATAATATATATACCAGGTGTCCTATGAAAATATCTCCGCCAGGCAATATCTCTTTTCTCTCTCCATTTTATAAATTTTCTTCCTTCAGTCTAATGCCTGACAAAAAAGAATAGGGCAAATATCATAGGTTACATAAACACATAAAAAAGTCTTACTTATCAGTTCCTGCGATTTTTAAATCCTGGAAAGAAATACACCAATTATATAAAGGATAGGGCTGGCCCTGGCGCATGCCATATGCAGTATCCTTAAAAGTAAAAGTTGATTTTTCCTGGTCGGAATCCCGGATGTTTCCAAAAGTAAATCTCCGTGAAGTATAACATTTTTGGCCGGGTTGAAAATATATATTGTTTCTTAAGTCATCGACTTCTCCCCGGAATACTGTATTGCCGTTTTTATCCAAAAAAGTTTCTCTTATAATAAGGTTAGTAAATTCGTTATTGTCTTTAACTATATTATTCAGGTAAAACACGCCTTCCTTATTCAGGATGGTAACTTCATTAAGTATATTACCATCAAATACAATTTCGACAGACTCATGGCCATCTTTTCCCGCCACGTTTGAATGAATGGATTTAACAGGGCTGGACATATCGGCTACTTTTGAAAGGAAACCATATCCTGCAAAAAAAGAAACACCTGCGGGTAAGGCACTGGCAAGTGAAATCTTCAACTCATTATTTCCAATTATATCAACTTTTTCTATTGCATGCCTGCGGTTCTTTTCATCATAAATATCAAAACCTAAACCTTTATCCTGCCGGGGTAAGAAGCTGGTATCAATCATAAGCGGTGGTTCGGGAACATGAAACTGTATGTACACAGCGTTTTCATTTTCTTTATACCACGCTTTTAATGGACGTAACGGATGCCAGTCCTTTCCTTCAATAATCACCTTTCGCATTACTTTTCCAAACTGCTCTCCCAGCCAGCGTTCCCCATCTGCGGTCAGATGTATACCATCTCCGTGTACCAGTTTATCCCGGGAATAATAATAACTGTTTTCAGCATTGGAGAGCATATAGGTAGGTCCAATCATAAACATATCTTTCTCCTGATCTGTTGCCTGCAGTTGAGCAATACCAGCCAGGTCGCCTGCAGTCTGATAGGTAAAGAATGGAATTTTTTGCTTCTGGCCTGTGATAGCTTTTATGTCCTGCTGATAATCGTTTTTTAACTGGATCAGATCGCTTTTATAAATAGCTGTTGCTTCCTGCAATGTAAGTATCGAATCCCACCGGTTGAGCCTTCTCGTACCATTGGCTTCTCCCTGCATCCAGGTTATCCCAAAAACAGAATATCCTATCTGTAAAGAATCAGCCGTTCTTTTTGCCCGCTTAACATCATCGATAGAGGTTTTATAATATCCCCCTCCTGATCTCCTACTTCCGGCTCTCAGATCTTTTGCGTCATCATGAAGTTTATTCAGTTCACGAATATACCTTCCCCCCTGGCCCGCATAGCTAAACAAAAAATTAACCTGTTTCGCATGAAGATTGCTAATGGATTGGGTAAGATGATCACACATCCCATTGGCAATCGTTTCCCCTTCTCCCCCTCTTTGTACAGCAGTGAGTGAAACAAAAGAAAAATTTTCGGCTTTTCTTAATTCAGGGTAATCCGGGTAACTGTTTTGCGTCCAGGTATGCGTGCCCATTGAAAACCGTAAGTTACCAAAACCAGTAGCAGTATCTGTTATAACAGGTAAAGACTGTTCGCCTGCGCCTAATGATTGCCCCATATGAACAATGTGAGTTACAGTAGTAAGTTCTTTTGCACGCAACTGGTTTCGCTGCAGTGAACAACTGTTATTCAGAAAAAAGAAAAACAGGCTGTAAATTATGAATAGGTTTTTGGGGAATATTTTTTTCATCGTACTGTAAATTATAATTCATACCTACTGTATGCGCTAAACTATTTATTTTTAATATAGACAATCTTTCCCGTTTTGGCCGATTGACGGGCAGCTTCCAGTATGCGCACAACCATTATATTATTTTCCAGTGAATAGGTACCAAACTGCGGTACGTTTATTTTGCGCCTGATTACGCCTGCGAAATAAGAGAAAGGATTATCGTAAACCGCTACATCATTTAAAGTTACCTTTCTTGTTTGCGCTAACTTTGTTTGTTTATTTCTTAGCATCATCAGCGTATCATTTTCGGCAATGATATAACCGGTTTGACCATACACTTCCATATCCTTCCTGTTGAAAGGCCAATTCCACGAGGCCTGTATAATGCATTGCGATGAAGGGTAATTAACAATTATAGTGGCCTCATCATCCACCCTGGGATAGATTTCTGGTTTAAACTGTCTTGTACTTGCCATTACAGATACAGGAGATTCGCCTTTTGCCAAATAAGTCATCACATTCGCTCCATAACATCCAAAATCTGTCAACGCCCCGCCACCGTTTTTCACCGGATCCGTCAGCCAGCGAAAAAAGAATTTGTTGGCCTCTATGTTTCTTGCCCCTTCATGACCGGTATGAAAAATTACCTTTTTTATATTACCGAGAAAATTACTATCGTTTACCAACTGGTATGTTTTTTCAGTTGTCGGATACCAGGATGTTTCATAATTGGTAAGCAGGTGGATATTATACTTTTTAGCAAGTGTTTCCATCTGGCGGGCATCTTTAACAGTTGTAGCCAATGGTTTTTCTACCATTACATGAATGCCCCGCGGAGCACAGGCTTTTACAATGGATAAATGTTCACTGGAGGGATTAAATGCCATTACGCCTTCAGGCTTTACCTGGTCCAGCATTTTTTCCAGGTCATTGTAAAAAAGATTTTTATCAAGATTGAATCGTTTGCTGTATACCTCTACCAATTCCTGATCTGTTTCATAAATGCCGACAACATAAATGTCTGAAGTGGCCTTCTTCCCGAATATCCAGGTAGAATGCCCATGTGCTATACCCGCAACAGCCACCCGCACCGGGGCATGACCTGTTGATTGAGCATACAGTTTTACTCCGTTGATGCATATTATTAAACCAACTAAAAAAGTTAACAACGGAATACGATAATACTTCATGACAGTCGGGTCTGTTTTAATAAAATAAGGCTTTGTCTATTTTTAAAACCACTTTTTTTATACGTGCCGGTTTTTCGGGTGATTGTATGCGTGTCATATGACCTTCTTCCGGAAAAAATAAAGCAAACCTTCCGGGATACAGTTTGAAACTATTCGCTATCTCAGGATTAAAATAATAAAGAAGATCATCGCTGTTTGGTGTAAAATCTTCGATTAACTCCAAATCATTCACAGCGCTGCAATACACCAGTTCGTTGCCGGTAATAATGGCATGAATATCCAGAAAGTCACGATGAATTTCTATTTTACCCTGGCTGGCAGGAAGGGTTTCATACCCCTGTACAAATGCATACAAAGATTCACCACGGATCGTATATTTTTTTTCTTCTGTGTCAGCATCAAGAGAGGCTATGAAATCAAAGGCTTCTTTCCATATCTCTTCATTACCTTTTGCATAATGTTTCCAGTTCGTTGAAAAATCCAAAATCATTTTTCCTGTTTTAATTAATTACTGCTATCCTTTTAATTGGGCCGGGGTCAGTTCATTCAATAATGCCTCACCCTTTTGGAATCGTTTTACATTTTGATAAAAAATATCCCAGGTTCTTTCAAGAAATCTTGTACTTGCACTGGAACCTGATATATGCGGTGTCATAATTACGTTCGGCATTGACCATAAAGGATGATCAGGTGGCATGGGATAATGATAATGGGTATCAAGCGCAGCCCCGGCTATCCGGTTTTCCTGCAAAGCCTTCAATAAGGCCTGCTCCTGTACAAGGGGGCCACGTGCAGGGTTTAGTAAAAAAGCATGTAGTGGCAGCATATTGAGTTCGGCTTCGCCGATGATACCTATCGTATCCTGTAACTGCGGAATAGCGAGAATAAGAAAATCCAGGCCACCAAGAAATTCTTCTTTTTCTTCCATTAAAAAAAACTTGTCTGGCAGATCTCCAGTTATATCACCCGTATCCGGCACATTATAAATATCCTTTCTTGGTTTGAGTCCGCTTCTTCCCAGTACATGCACAGTCATACCCATCGCTTTGGCTAGCCTTGCCGTTTCTCTCCCGATACCACCATAACCCCAAATGCCCACAACAGATCCTCTGATCTCCCGCTGAAATCGTGATGAACGATCCCAGGTTTTTGTATCCTGGTGATGCATCATGCCACGCATATCGCGGATTAAATTGATCATCATGGCAATATTCCATTCGGCAATAGGAACATCAAATACCCCGAGTGCATTACAGGCCCTTATTCCACGATCTTCAAATGCCTGACCAACCAATTGGTTATAACCGGCTGAAGAAATCTGGATCATCTTCAGATTTTGCATTTCCGCATGATTATCCGGTGGTATAGTGCAGAATAGTATCTCGCAATCCTTTATCTGCGCTGAGGGTAAAGGACGAAGTTTTTCTTCTACTTTTTCTACCAATTCAACTTTTATCTCCGGTACCTGGCTAAGTAAATACGACAAAGGAGCAAACACCGGCATATCAATCAGCACTTTCATAATTTTCATTTAGGTAGTTAATATTTTGCCCGGTACACTATTGAATTCTCCCGTTCCGGGAATAAATGGGAACTTCCGAATGGTATTTTCTGTAAGCTCAATACCTAAGCCCGGAGTTTCGGGCGGCAAGACATAACCATTCCTGATCTGCAAACTATTGCCGATTACTTCGCTATGAAGCGGGCCATACGCCGGGGCTATTTCAAGCATGGTAGTATTAGGACAGGCAAAGCCGCAATGAATATTTTGCATAAGTGAGGCACCTGCTCCCCATGCATGGGTAGCAATACTGCGACCCTTTTTCGTCAGCATGGAAGCCACTTGCATAAACCGGTCGAGCCCGCTGGTAAACGAAGCATCGGGCTGACCGATCATGAAACTATCCTGGTCGATAAATGTTTGCCATTCACATACTGCGGTAAGGCATTCGCCTCCTGCAATCGGTGTAGAGGTTTCTTTACAAAGATTGGCATACCAATCAGGCCGGGTATAGTGTAATGGTTCTTCGAGGAAAAATAAATTAAAAGGTTCGAGTGCCTTAGCCACAGCAACAGCGGTTTCCAATCCCCAGGTGATGCCAGGACTGTTGCCCATATGCGCATCAATCATCAGCCATAAGTCATTCCCAAATTTTTCACGTACGTAGCGGGCTTTGGTGGCTTCAAAATCCGCCGCTTCATTGGGGTCATTGAATATCACAACTCCTTGTTCTTTTCGATAAGCACCTGCGCCCAACTTTACGCCGCGAAATCCAAGTGAACAATAAAATTCGATCTTCTGCTCAAGTCTGTGCAATGGGTAATTGCTCGGTCCTCCTGTGGCATAACATGGAAGCTGCTGATGTACCTTCGCCGGCGCATTACCGGCCTGATGAGAAAAATCATCCTTCCATTTTTCATGCAGCAATTTATACACAGGCAGCCCCATTGCTTTTCCTTTCAGATCCCAAAGTGCGGCTTCAATACCTGCGAGTACAATTGCCCCCAGACCCACACGGCACCAAAAATTACCGGCATGATACATTCTTTGCCATAACTCTTCAATACCATCTACTTCCTGGCCAATTAGTATGGGTTTAAAAAAATCGACAATTGGAGGCACGCCTTCAGGAAAAAAATATCCTGCATATGTTTCACCCGTTCCTGTAAGTTCCGTATCCGTTTCAATACGGATAAAAGCAGCACTCCGCACCTTGCGCAATTCGCTCAGGTAAGGATCATTGGTACAGGGGCCAGTGAGTAAAATTGTTTTAACATCTGTTATTTTCATCAAACATTAAATTGGAATGAGTCAAATTTATTATCACGAAATTTTTTCTTACAAGTTTTGAGTAAGATATAATGCATACACCTTAGCAGTGCTGTTGATAGGAAATTTTACTTTGACGGCAAATTTCCTGTTTGTGGGCAAGTAGGTTTTACCTGGCCACACTACCCGGACCTGGGTACCATCAGAAGCAATGACCGAAGCCTCAGACCCCGAATAACCTTGCAGGGGACGATCCAAATGATCAAGTAATTCAATAGTCAATGGCGCATCAGCAGTAAGCCCTTCTGCATTTATTACCAGGTTTGTTTTCCTTCCTGCTTCCAGCGGTGCAGTTATAAAATGGGCGTCGTTATCATCTTCTTTGCG
>JAKFEJ010000459.1:0-5640 GCA_036675745.1 Chitinophagaceae bacterium
GTCATGGCTATCTGGTCATTTAACTGATCAGTATTATATAGATATTGCTCTTTTGGTGTGTACTGTGCATAACCCAGCGCTGCAGTGCCCCTGGGTACAATGGTCACTTTCAATAATGGATAAGCATGCTCAAGGTACCAGCCACAAATGGCATGGCCAGCTTCATGATAAGCAATGATCCTTTTTTCATCCGGAGATATGATCTTATTTTTCTTTTCCAATCCACCTATCACCCTGTCCACAGCATCCTGGAAATCCTGCATATCAACAGCTAGCTTTCCTTTTCTTGCGGCTATTAATGCGGCTTCATTACATACATTGGCAATATCAGCACCAGCAAAACCCGGTGTTTGTTCGGCCAGTTTATGTACGTCTAATTTTTCAGAGATTTTGATAGGTTTCAGATGCACTTTAAAAATAGCTTCACGACCTCTCACATCGGGTTTGTCAATAGATATCTGCCTGTCGAAACGACCTGGACGAAGTAACGCTGTATCCAATACATCAGGACGGTTGGTAGCAGCCAGAACAATAATACCTGCATCTGTCCCAAAACCATCCATTTCAACCAGCAATTGATTCAGCGTACTTTCTCTTTCATCGTTGCTCATCATCGCATTCTTTCCTCTTGCACGGCCTATTGCGTCAATTTCATCAATGAAAATGATACAAGGAGCTTTTTCTCTGGCCTGTTTAAACAGATCTCTTACCCGACTGGCGCCAACACCTACAAACATTTCTACAAAGTCAGAACCACTTAAGCTAAAGAAGGGAACCTGTGCTTCACCCGCCATCGCTTTTGCAAGCAAAGTTTTACCCGTTCCGGGAGGGCCCACCAACAATGCTCCTTTCGGTATCTTACCGCCGAGTGCTGTATATTTTTTGGGACTTTTTAAGAAATCGACTATCTCCATCACTTCCACTTTCGCTTCGTCCAGTCCTGCTACGTCCGCAAAAGTGATATTGACCTTAGTGCCTTTATCAAACAGGGTTGCTTTTGATTTACCAATATTAAAAATACCACCGGGGCCGGCACCACCGCCTGCGCCTCCGCCCATTTTACGCATCAGCAATATCCAAAGACCAACGAAAAGCAAAATGGGTAACAAGAAAGAAAGGGATTTACTAAACCAGTCGCTTTCAGTATCAACCGTGCCAACATCTTTTATTTCAGCGTTATCAGCATAAAATTTCCGCATATCATCTTTAAAAGAATCACCCGAAACTATCTTAAAACTCATGTGCGGACCATCAGCATTTACTTTACCTGTCATCCCTTTTTCCAGCTTATCGCTGTATTTAGCCAGCGATGCTTTTTTCAAATATATTTTGACAAGGTTGCGGTTGGAAATAACAACATATTTTTCTACATCACCAGATTTTAATACCTCCTGAAAATAATCCTGGCCTATCGGGGCTGTATTGGAAGAGAAAGCCCCACCAAATAACTGAAATCCAATGAGCACGGCAAAAATGATAGCATATATCCAATAGATACTGAATTTTGGTCCTTTCCGGGGTGTTTGACCAGGATCTTCTCCTGGCGGACGATTACCAAAACGGGGACTGCTGTTTTTATCTTTTTTATTATAGGATGGTTGTTCCTGCGACATATTATAATTTGTATTCCTTCTTTAATAATTTTTGTAAGAAAAAGTTCGATTCACACAACATTTAAACTAATCATTGTGTTTCTGCGCAGCAGCATCACTCCACATTTCCTCCAGCTTATAAAACTTCCTGTTTTCCGTAAGCATTACATGTACCACCACATTCACATAGTCAACCAATACCCATTGGAGAGACTGGTAACCTTCGTGATGATAAGGGTCTTCATCACAATGTACTCTTACCTCCTCTTCAATATTATCAGCAATTGCTTTGATCTGAGGTTGATTACCGGCTTCGCAAATGATAAAAAAATCAGCAACAGCTTCATTGATTTTACGAAGATCAAGGGAAACGATATTTTCTCCCTTTTTTTCCTGAATAGCTGCAATGATGGTTTTGATGATCTTTGAACGGTGAGTTAACCGGTTTGCACTTTTTATTTTACGGGTAGAAAGTACTGCAAGTTGTTCCAATAATGAAATTATTTTTAGTTTATCATTTGCATGTTTTGAGAAGGTTGTGTTTGGAAATATTTTCTAAACTATTCACACCTAACCCGAAACATATTTACTTTGCTCAAAAATAGCAATTAATTGCCAGAACCTTTCTTATACGATTCCTTGGGTATGCCATTTATTGAGTTGCCAACTGTTGATAGTACCAACAATTATGCCTTGAGACAGTTACATGAAGGTTTGGCACACCACGGCACGGCTTATTTTGCTCATGAGCAGGTAACCGGAAAAGGGCAAAGAGGAAAATCCTGGACATCTGAAAAGGAGGCAAGCCTTATTTTAAGCATGGTCCTTAATCCGCAACCATTAAAATTGAGACAACAGTTTCAACTCAGTGCTTGTATAGCAATATCAGTTTGTGAGTTTTTTAGGAAATATGCAGGCGAAGCCACCCGAATAAAATGGCCCAATGACCTTTATTGGCACGACAGAAAGGCAGGAGGAATTTTAATTGAGAATATAATTGGAAGAAGAGGTCAGGCCGGTAACAATCAACAAGCAACTAACTGGTTATGGGCGGTAGCAGGCGTTGGCATCAATATTAATCAAACGATTTTTCCTGAAGAATTGAAAAACCCCGTTTCCCTAAAACAAATAACGGGAAAACACTTTAACCCGGTTGAATTGGCGAAAGATCTTTGCTTTTTTATCAATAAAAATTTTAAGCATCTGGTTACCAGTGGATTTAAAGACATTTATGCTTCCTATATTTCCCATCTGTACAAAATAACCGAGACCGTTAAACTGAAAAAAGACAATCGTATTTTTGAGGCAGTGATCAAATCCATTTCTCCGGAAGGTGAATTGATTGTACAACACGCCGTAGAAGAGGAATTTGGTTTTGGCGAAATAGAATGGCTTATACCTGCAGCCACACCGGAAAAATAACGTAAATTATAAAGGCAACTCAGCGTCACTTTTTTGCGATTAAGTTTTAAACCAACAAGGAATTGCTGTCCGAGCAGGAATTGGAAATACATATCAGGGGATGTGTCCTGAACAACAGGGAGAGCCAGAAAAAATTATACAGCTCTTTCTACGGATATGCTATGTCTATCTGCCACCGCTATACAAACCACGAAGAAGATGCTACAGAAATCCTCAATGACGGGTTCCTGAAAGTATTTGTTGAGATTTATCGTTTTAAGCCTGCATATACAGATACGGTTAGCTCCTTCAAAGGATGGCTCAGAAAGATCATGATCTATACGGCAATTGATCATTTCCGGAAAAACCATAAACATAGTATGACAAGGGAGCTTAATGAAACGTATATGCATCTCCCCTCTCCGGAAGAAGACTCGCTTTCTAAAATCTCTTATGAAGAAATTATTGGCGCCATAAAATTTCTTACTCCCGGGTACAGAACAGTTCTCAATCTTTTTATTATAGAAGGCTTTAGCCACGATGAAATAGCTAAAGAATTGGGGATTTCAGTGGGTACTTCCAAATCAAACCTGGCAAAAGCAAGAAAGCAATTACAAAAAATATTGTTTCAACAAAACGAAATAGCCCGGAAAAATGTGGTCTGACGAGATAAATAAAAAAATTCAGGACGCCGCAGATAGCAACCATCCTGCTTATACTGATAAAGCATGGGAGGATATGGAATTGCTTCTCGATAAGCACCTCCCAGTGAAGAAAAAACGCAGAAGATTTATTTTCTTCTTGTTCCCCCTCCTGATGGCCGGTACAACAGCTTTTTTCCTTCTGCAAAAAAAAGAGAAGGATATTAATCCAGTCATTGAACAAAAAAATATACCGGCTCAATCATCCTCATCGGCTGATAATTTGGCTGATCAGAATAAAACAATCACAATACCTTCAAAAAAAGCGGGTACAATTCAAGAAAAGCCTGTACAGTCAACAACAGAAAACGCACAATCCGAAGCGGGATTGCAAAAACAGGTTATCACTGTGTATACACCTGGGAAAAAAGACAGGAAAACCCAACGCAAACAGGAATATGAACAAGCCAACTCTTTTTTGAAAAAAGCAACTGTTGCTAAAAAAACAAAAGATCCGGCTAATAAATTTCTTCCAGGCAAACCAGATGCGTCAAACGTACCAGTGACTGGTGATAATACCAAAGTGAATAATACGGTAAAGACTATTTCCGGCGACAGCTTAACAATTCAAAAAAATATTGTCACAGCAGATAAGAAACAGGAAGATACCGTTCAAACAGAAATAGCTAAACCTATAAGTAAAAAAGAAAAGAAAAAAACTTCAGCAGCCAGTAAGTTTAGCTTAAACTTTTCATTTGGACCTGATATCAGCAGCGTTGGTATTGATAATCCCGGTAAATTAAAAATGCAATATGGGATAGGAGCCGGCTATGCTTTATCAAAGAGGTTGAGTATAAGAACAGGATTTTTTGCCGGCTATAAAACATATACAGCTGATTCTACAGATTATAAACCGCCTTATGTTATCAACAACCTGCAAAAAGTTGATGCGGATTGTTTTGTATATGAAATACCATTAACTGTTGTATATAATTTCGCTCCTGCCAAAAAACACAATTGGTTTATTTCCGGAGGAGTTTCATCCTACCTGATGAAAAAGGAAACTTATGAATACTATTATAAAAATTCATGGGGACAACCGCTATATTACAGTCGCACTTATAAAAATAAAAACTCACACCTGTTTTCTGTTATCAATATTTCCGGTGGCTATCAGTATCATTTTACCGATCGTTTTTCAATTATGGCAGAACCTTATGTAAAAATTCCTGTAGGTGGTATTGGTGTTGGGAAAGTAAAACTTAATAGTGCCGGCGTATTATTTACAGTTGGCTACAAACCATTCCTCAAAAAAAATAATTTTCTTCACTGATCAATTTTTACCAGGCAACTTTTTTTAGAAGAGTAACGATTTTATAGAAGCAATAATTCTATCTCTGACCATTACAATTATAAAAAGTAACCTGATGAAAAAGTTAGTTATATCCGTCACCTCTATCGCTCTTGTATTTAGTATTTTGATCGTGTCGTGCAGTAAAGGAGATGGAGGAAGTAATCCAACTCCTACGCCTCCTCCAAGTTGCAGTGGAACTCCTGGTCCATTATTTACCGCTGTTAAAAGCCTGATGCAGGCCAATTGCCAAAGTTGTCATAACAATTCCATCGCCAATGGAGGCATGAACTGGACAGTAGATTGCAATATAGTTGCTAATAAGGACAGGATAAAAATAAGAGCAGTTGACCAGGGCACTATGCCACCAACAGGTGCTTTACCTCAAAGCGAAAAAGATAAAATTGCTGCCTGGATCAGTGCAGGAGGAAGAATTACCGATTAACAATCCTGCCATCAATGTCCCATACACAAAGGGCTCTTGTAAAAACAAGAACCCTTTTTTCTTAACCAACTGTTCATGCTGTGAAAGCTAGTGTCGTGTCAAGTCTAAGTTGACGGATAAAGATTTTTGAGTTTTATTCTTGCATCTTTTGTAGTAAACTGCCAATTGATTTTATTGTTCTTATTATTCCTGTTATTCTGCCAGGCAGCG
>JAKFEJ010000251.1:0-5616 GCA_036675745.1 Chitinophagaceae bacterium
GTTTGATGTTTGAGGTTGTTTAAGGTCATAGCCTTCTTATTTGATAAACTAGTAAAATAATTGAAGATAACGAGAGTTTTAAACCACAAGACTAATCAACCTCAAACATCAAACCTTCAAACCTTCGAACCTCAAACCTTTTTCCGTAGGTTTGCTCTCCAACTGTTTTAAATGTCGAAACCGTATAGTCAGTCCAGAGCCCTGTGGGCTATTACCAGGGCAAGTTTTAAAGCCATTTTTGCACAACCCATATCTATTGTATTCAGTTTACTGTTCCCGATTATTTTTATCCTGATCTTCGGTGCTTTTGGAAATAGTGGCGTGCCTACACAGAAGATAGCTATCAGGCCCGGCAGTGATACCAGCAATGCGATATTTGACAGTTTGAAAGCTAATAAATTGGTGCGTCTTGCGGAATATGCGGATACTGCAGTCATGAGAGATGAACTGGTAAAAGGAAAACTGACAGGGATTTTATTCATTCAGCCAATTCATGATACCTCAGATAAAAACAAATACCTGGTGCATGTACAATCAAGTTCCGCAAGCGGCACTTCGTTATATCTTTTTTTGCAATCGCTGGAAAATTTGACTAATAAAATTGAAATAGCTCATATTGCTCCCGGTGACAAACAATTTATTGTTAAGCCGGAAATAATCGAAGGACAAAAATACCGCCAGATAGATTTTATATTGCCGGGACAGCTTGGTTTCTCCATTCTTTTTTCCACTTTATTTGGGATCGCCTTTACTTTTTTTACACTCCGTGAACAATTAGTTTTAAAAAGGTTTTATGCATCACCGGTAAAACGCATCAATATATTAATGGGTGTCGGCATGAGCCGTTTGTTTTTCCAGTTAGTCAATATCGTTGTACTGATCTTATTTGGTTATTTCTTTCTCAATTTTACGCTACAGCATGGAGCTTTGACATTCGCAGAAATGGTATTGCTGTCTGTTGTCATGCTTTTCCTGCTGATGGGAGTAGGATTAATCTTCAGCAGTGTTGCTAAAAGCGATGCGATCATTCCTTTATTTATAAACCTGTTCGGTTTTCCGCAAATGCTTTTGTCGGGAACATTTTTTCCGATCACTGTATTCCCCCCATGGCTGCAGGATATTTGTTATTTTCTGCCATTGACACAGTTCAATGATGCCATGCGGAAAATTTCTTTTGAAGGACTTCATTTGTATGATACCTGGAGAGAGATCGGCATACTGGGTATATGGATCGCTATTATATATATCGTATTAGCGAAAGTTATCCGGTGGGAATAAGATCAGTTCAATAGTTTCTACGGTTCACAAGTTTAAGAACTTGCATAACAAACGAAACTTTTACAACTGTAAAAACTTGTGAACTTGTAATCCCGATAGCTATCGGGACGTAAACTTTTTAAACTTCTAAGATGCGCTTGTTCAAACTACTTATCATCAGTATCACCATATTGTTCCTCCTGGTTACAGGTATTTCTCTTCTCATTCCTTTTCACATACGGATTTCAAGAGCAATAAATGTACTGGCAACGCCAACCGAAGTATGGCAACAGGTGGATGATATGCATGAATGGAAAAACTGGAACCCTTTTTTTTCCAGCGTTACTCCGGACAAGATCAGCTATTCAGATACAGCCAATGGCAAGGCCCAAACTATGAATGTTAGCGGCACGTCTATTCAATGGAAAGAAATGAAACCAGATGAGCATATTGCCATAATGCAAAAGCCGGGGTTCAGACCCATACTGAATGGCTGGAAATGTATCAGCCATGCCGGCTCGGATTCTACTACGGTGCAATGGTATATGGATTTTCAGTTGCGCTGGTATCCGTGGGAAAAATTTTCAAGCCTCCTGTTTGAACAATCCTATGGACCCAAAATGGAGCAGGGGCTTGGGAATATTAAAAAAATGGTAGAAGCTGACCGCACATCATTTAATTGGTGACCTTCTGGCAGGTTATTTGTAGCTTCATTGCTTCGGTCGTTCCTCCCTTACAATGACGGTTAACGACATCATTATTAACTATTTAAAAAACAATCAACGATGAAATCAGTATTGCTTTTGGCTGTAGCCTGCACATCTATGCTTTTTGCCTGTGGACAAAATGATAAATCTAAAAGACAGAGCCCTCCCGCACAAGCCAAAGAAACTCTTGCCAGCGGCGCCGTTGTTACCATTGATTACAGCCAGCCTTCTGTAAAAGGGAGAACCATTGGTAAAGACCTTGAACCAAAAGCCGGAAAAGTTTGGCGTACCGGTGCTAACGAAGCAACTGTATTTGAAGTAAGCCAGGCGGTAAAAGTGGAAGGTAAAGAATTGCCGGCAGGTAAATATGGGTTGTATACTATTGCTAATGACGGAGAGTGGACTATTATTTTTAATAAGACCTGGAATCAATGGGGTACTCAATATAATGAAGCTGATGATGCATTGCGGGTAAAAGTAAAACCCGGTAAAGCGTCACAGTTTGCAGAGAAAATGACATTCAACGTTAATAAAGACGGAACAGTTACTTTGCTTTGGGGCGATACAAAAGTTGATTTTAAAGTCGTGTAAAAAAATACTTATCAATTTTAAGCCGTTTCGGATAATGACCGAAGCGGTTTTTTTATTTTTGCAGACTTTCAGGAACAACTGGCATCTTCAACTTTACACAACTTAAACTATTAAACATTTAAACTTTTAAACCTGCCTTCATGCAACGAATTAATTTCATTAATTGTCAAGGATAGCATCTGAATAACATGGATCACCAGAAACTGGTAAGAGATTGCCTGAAAGATAAGCCACAGGCACAACGGGAGTTGTATAAGCTTTTTGCTGAAACAATGCTTGGGGTATGTTATCGCTATACCCGGTCCATACGTGATGCGGAAGATGTGTTGCAGGAAGGGTTTATTAAAGTTTTTCATCATTTAAAGCAATATAAAGGAGAGGGTGAGTTGGGTGGCTGGATCAGGCGGATTATGGTGAATACCGCATTGAATTATTTGAAACGTAACCGTAAATACCAGGAGGAAATGTTTTTTACGGAAGAATACATGCATCCGGTGGCGGCAGATGATCCGGCCATCCGTTTGCAGGCAAAGGAAATTGCCGACCTGATCCGCCAGCTACCACAGGGATACCAGGTGATCTTCAATCTTCATGCAGTAGAAGGGTTTTCACATGTTGAAATAGGAGAGATGCTCGGCATCAGCGATGGTACATCCCGGTCCCAATATTCCAGGGCCAGGAATTTATTGATCACCTGGATCGAAAAATATTCTTTAGAAAAGAAAAGTGCGAAGTATGCAGGAAAATAAATTTGAAAACAAAGTACAACAGCAGATGGAGGAATTCCGCATTCGTCCTTCTGAAGCTGTATGGGAAAAAGTGGAAGAAGCGTTAAGGAAAAAAAAGAAAAGGAGGGTCGTTTTTTTTATTTTCCTGCTTGCCGGCCTTAGCCTGCTCGGCTATTCAGGATATTTTTTATTGAATAACTCAAAACAAAATTTAGTTCAGCAAAACATTACTCTTCCGGGCAATGATAAATCAATAAAAGATAATGAACTGTTGCCAGGTAAAGAAAATTCAAGCGATAAAGTATCTCAATTTGAAAAAGAAAATGATTTGTCTTTAGAAAAGGAAAAAAGTATTGCAACTGAAGAAAAAATCATTTTTCAGGAAAGCGACGATATTTTCTTAAATGATAAAGAAACCGTTAAAGAGAAAAATTTAGTTTTAAAAAGCGAAGGGAGAAAGGCGATTAAAAAGACGAGAAATAAAACGCTGCCTGTTGAAATAATAAGCAGGGATAATACTAATGATGTTTCTGTTGCTAATAAGAATTCTTTGCAAGCCAGGGAAAAATCAGCCCAGCCAAAAAGAAACTCCGTTACACCGGTGAAAGATAAAGAAGACATTTCTCAACCTTTTGTTGCAGAAAATAATTTGCAGAAAGAAGAATCAATACCGGTTACAAAAGAGAACATACAAACGAAAAAAGATAGTATAGCGGATGAAGTTGCTGCAAATAATGAAGTGTTGCCTGCTATAACAAAGAAAAAGAAATGGACCTCAAAAATAAATTGGGGTATTGATCTGTCAGCAGGTATATCTAATAACAGGGAAGATCTTTTATCTTTTTCTGATAGGCACGAAAGCATTACTGCAGATTTTCTTTCTTCTCCAACTAATAATTTCAGTAACGCAAGTCCGGGTATTGTTTATTCACCTTCAACTATTCAATCCGGACCCGCTTTCAGGGCCGGCCTGGTAGCTGAGCTGAAAATATCTCCTAAAAGCAGCATTTCTTCCGGGCTGCGATATGCATATTTTAGCAACACAATGAAAGTGGGAACTAGGAATACTACCACATTGGTATTGAATTCGACTGCTTCCAGGAATACAGCAATAAACTCCTTTTACCGGGGTTTTCCTCAAAAAGATTATACTAACCGTTATCATTTTATTCAATTGCCTGTGCAATATCAATTGCAATTAAATAAAGGTGTTAAGTTGCCTCTCTCATGGAATATCGGTGCATCGGCTGGTTATTTGTTTGCAACAAATGGCCTGGTGTATGATGCAATGGCAGGTGGAGTCTATTACCGCAATAACGACGCTTTTAATAAAATTCAATTCAATCTCAATACAGGGGTTTCCTTCCGGTTTGGAAACAAAAACAAAATACAATGGTCGCTTGGCCCTGAACTTTCGTTGGGTATGAACAAACTGGTGAAAGATGATTATGCTAAGAAGCAATATCTGTTATATGGAGGCATGACAGGCAGGATAAATTTTGTTAAAAAAAATAAATAAGGCAACGTTCTTTTTTATCCGGTTGTCAGTATCAGCAAAACCTGCTGATATGAATAAAAAACTAACTGTTGAAATAGTAAGCTTCCTGCTTATTGCGGTAATGCTGGGAATCACTGCCTGCGTCAAAGACAGTTGTAAAGAAATACATACCTATACTTTTTACGAAGCTGTTTATAAAACAAAAACGGCAGTAAGAGAAAATATAAAAAGTAATACACCCCGCCCCGTAGAAAATCCCGGAAAGATCAACATCCGTGGTAATTATATTTTCCTGAATGAAACAGATAAAGGCGTCCATGTGATTGATAATAGCAATCCTTCACAACCCAGGAATATTGCATTTATTGATATTCCTGGTAATATGGACCTGGCTGTTAAAGGGAATACGTTGTATGCTGATCTCTATACCGATCTTGTGACTATTGATATCAGTAACCCTGCCAGCGTAAAACTCACAAAGGTGATTGAAAGCGTATTTCCTTACCGGTATTGGGGCAATGGTTTTGTAGGCACCAATAACAGTGATCAGATCATAACAGATTGGGTGAAAAGAGATACAACTGTTATGGAAAGTTGTGAACGGCAAGATTGGTTATTTACGGGTCGTGTCGATGTTTTTTTTGATGCACTATCCAGCAGTACCAAAGCCTCTGGTTCTCCGGTTGGTGTAGGAGGCTCCATGGCTCGTTTCACAATTATGAACGACAGGTTATATACTGTAGGGATGAGTGATCTTGATGTATTCAATATTGCCAATGCAAATGATCCGAAACATACAAACAGATTAAATGTCGGCTGGAATATTGAAACAATT
>JAKFEJ010000550.1:0-5610 GCA_036675745.1 Chitinophagaceae bacterium
ATGATCCGCAAGCTACCATTCTTGACAGGGGAGGCTTTATCTGGCTGGCTATTGCTGATAATAAAGTGGTTGGTTCCGCAGCATTGATGAAAGAGCATGAAGGCGAATATGAATTGGCAAAAATGGCGGTAACCGCTGCTTACCGTGGAAAAGGAATCAGCAAATTACTGATTGAAACCTGCCTGGCAAAAGCAAAAGAGATTGGAGCAAAAAAACTATCCTTGTTTTCTAACCACCAGTTGCAAACAGCGTTAAAATTATATGAGAAATATGGTTTTTACCATGTTGAAGTAGAAAATTCACCATTTGAAACCGCGGATGTAAAGATGGAACTGGTTTTATAGTTTTATTTTAACGACAAAAATAAACGAAGACCTTTAATCGTTTAAGGGTTGGTATAAAACTTGTCTTAAAGAACAAAATATCCGCCCTGAAATGAAAGGTAGATCCTCAATAGCCGCACTTGCTTGCTTTACTCTTTTTGTTACGCTTGTCTCTTTTTCCCCAACGAATGAATCGAATCTTATTGACGATGTTTTAAGTCAAACAAATAAATTCAGAAGATCGAAAGGATTACCTGCATTAGTTATTAATGAAGACCTGAATGCTATTGCTCAAAAGCATAGTAGTAATATGGCTAAAGGACGTGTAAGATTTGGACATGGCGGATTTTCACAAAGAGAAGCACAGGCTAAAAGAAAGATCAACTCCTTATATAGTTTTGCTGAGAACGTTGCTTTTGGCCCTACAACCGGGAAGCAGGTAGTGACCATGTGGAAAAATTCATCAGGCCATCGACGCAATATGCTGGGCCGGTATAAATACATTGGTATTGGCATCGCCAAAGATCGCCGTGGCCGTATTTATTACACACAAGTTTTTGGCGGTTAGATGCCCCTATCCCCTAAAGGGGAATACAGCTTTTAGTTCATACCGGCTTTTATATTCCAACACCTTGCTTTAGTCAATCTATTTCAATTACAGAAAAGTTTATTTTGATGAGAGAATTGATATTCCCCTTTAGGGGATAGGGGCTTAGGTCTTTTTGCCGTAAATTGCTGCCCGATGGAAAAGAGTACAATCATCTCCGTAAAAGACCTGGTAAAAAACTACGGAAACTTCCAGGCTGTAAAAGGAATTTCTTTTGATGTAAAAGAAGGCGAAATATTTGGTCTGCTCGGGCCAAACGGCGCCGGTAAATCCACTACATTAGAGATCATAGAAACATTGCGGGAAAAAACAAGTGGTGAAATTATCGTTGATGGATTTAATCTTGATAAAGAACCAGTGGAAATAAAAAAGATCATTGGCGTTCAATTACAATCCAGCGGCTATTATCCCGGGCTTAACCTTGTACAGTTAGTTGAGCTTTTTTGTGGTTTATACAATCGTGAGGTAGCACCTATGGAATTGCTGGAAACAGTAAACCTGAAGGATAAGGCGAAAGCAAAATTCAAAGACCTTAGTGGTGGTCAGAAACAACGTTTTTCTGTTGCAACAACATTGATCAATCAACCGAGAATAATTTTTTTAGATGAACCAACAACCGGTCTTGATCCGCAGGCAAGAAGAAGTTTGTGGGAGCTGATCAAAAATATCCGGGATAGAGGAACTACTGTTATCATTACCACGCATTACATGGATGAAGCGGAATATCTTTGCAATCGTATCGCCATTATTGATGCAGGAAAAATTGTAGCGTTGGATTCACCCGATGCAATGATCGATAAATTAGTAGCTACCGGTTTTGAGCGGCCGAAGGAAGTTAAGAAAGCAAACATGGAAGATGTTTTTATAAATTTGACAGGGCATGCGTTGAGGGAGGAATAGAATCCCTGTCCTTCCTACCCCGATAGCTATCGGGGCTAAAAGGGGAACTTAGGTCGTAGAGGTTTATTGAAACGAACAGTTCTTTAAAGTTGGAAACCGGAACTCCGTTCCGGTCAGAAGATTAGGACTTAATCAGAAAGAGGATCAAATATTTTACAAAAATTACCGGAACAGAGTTCCGGTTTCCAGTATGAACATTCAAAATAAATTAAAAGAGTTTATGAGTAATAAAATAGAAGAGCAGAAAAAAGCTGGTGAAGCTTTTATGCAAACGAATAAAGAAAAGCCAGGAGTGGTTGTATTGCCCGAAGGATTGCAATATGAAGTACTGAAAGAAGGTAAAGGCAGGCAGCCTGTTGTTAGTGATGCTATAAAAGCCCATTATAAAGGTGCTTTGCTGGATGGAAAGGAGTTTGACAGTTCATTTAAAAGAAACCAACCTTTTTCAGCGCCATTGCGATCACTGATCAAAGGATGGCAGATCGCTATTCCATTGATGAATGAAGGAAGTCATTGGCGTTTATGGATACCTTCAGACCTTGCCTATGGTGACAGGGGAGCAGGAGGAGATATTCCCGGAGGTGCTACTCTTATCTTTGAAGTTGAATTATTGGAGATACTTAAATAATTGTTTATGCCGACCATGATCGATCCACGTTATCCAATAGGTAAATATGAAGCACAGCCGTTTTCTATTGAAACAAAAGTAGAATGGCTGGCCGATATAAAATTTTTACCGTTAGCGTTGGAAAACGCTATCCTGAACCTTGATGAAGAACAACTGCAAACTCCATATCGTGAAGGAGGATGGACAGTTCACCAGTTGGTACATCATGTGGCGGATAGTCATATCAATGCTTATTGCCGTTTCAAGCTTGCATTAACGGAAGATAATCCAACCATTAAAACCTATGATGAAAAACTATGGGCGGAAATGAATGATGTACAAAAGCTACCCATCAATATTTCACTTACATTATTGCATGCACTGCACAGCCGTTGGTACGAATCATTGAAATATGTAAAAGATGATGAATGGAACAATCGTACCGTCTTTCATCCCGAGCATAAAAAAACAATGCGCCTTTGGTACTTATTGGGCATGTATGCCTGGCATGGTAAACATCATGTGGCGCATATTACGTCGCTGCGGGAACGAATGGGATGGTAAGAAAGTTTGTAGTTTATGGTTTGTAGTTTATGGTTTTTCAGGTCGGATAAACTTTATTCCTTTCAGGCTTTCCTTCTGCGATAAAATTATTATGCGAGTTTTCTATTTCAAACTGAAAGCTTTTACTTTACTGAAAATCTTTTCGAATAGTAAGGAACAATAAACCATAAACAACAAACTATAAACCTCTGATGAATTGGAAAATCCTCTCTTCCGAATATCTTTTTAATGATCTCTGGTTTAAAGTAAGAAAAGATAAATGCATAACACCGCCGGGAAAGATCGTTGATCCTTATTATGTATATGAATTTCCGACATGGGTAACAGCCGTAGCTCTCACGGAAGATGGAAAAGTTGTATTAGAAAAACAATATCGTCATGCATTGGGAGAAACCTGTATAGAAATCCCCGGTGGTTGTGTTGATGATACAGACAGCAGCCTGGAAGAAGCGATAAAAAGGGAATTGCTGGAAGAAACGGGATATCATTTTTCTTCTTATGAATATTTAGGAAAAATATCAGCTAACCCTTCTACCAATAGCAACCTGATGCATATGTTCCTGGCAAAGGGTGGAAAGAAAATAGCTTCACAGGATTTAGATCATAATGAAGAAATAGAAATTGATTTGGTTAGTATCGATGAGTTAAAACAAATGCTCCGGGAAAATAAGATAGTGCAGGCGATGCATGTAACCTGTATTATGTATGCTTTGGAAAAGATGGGAGAGTTGAAGTATTAACATTGATTCTTTGTCTGTGGGGAAACGAACGAAGGCGATCTCATAAATCGAAAGCAAATAAACACTTCTTAAGTAATTATATTTTATTATTCAACCTATGTCTGTCAAAAATATCATCTTCGACCTGGGCGGCGTTATCCTTAACATAGATCTCCGTAAAACGCAGGATGCGTTCACAGCGCTTGGTGTAAAAAATATCGATGAAGTATTCAGAATGGGACATATAGACTCATTCTTTAAATCGTATGAAACAGGGGCGATGGACGATGCAGCATTTATCGCATCTGTTCAAAACCTGGCAGGAATAAAACTTGCACCCGAAATAGTCATAGAAGCATGGAATGCCTTGCTTATTGACTTTCCACAGGAGAGAATCAATTTTTTAAAGAAGATAAAGAGTAAATACCGGCTCTTCCTGCTTAGTAATACAAGCGCATTGCATCATACCCGGTTTCATGAAATTTTTAAACAGGAGTTTGGCGGATCACTGGATGATCTTTTTGACAAAGCTTATTACTCTCATATTATCAAACTACATAAACCAGATACTGCTTCGTATAAATTGATACTTGATGAGAACCGGCTTGATCCCCGAGACACCTTATTTATTGATGATTCTGTGGCAAATGTAGAAGGAGCAGAAAGGGCTGGGCTAAAAGGGATACATCTGGCTCCGGGTAAAACCATTTTGGAGTTGGGTTTGTAAGATTTTTTTTGCCTTGTCTCTCTGAATCTACTGACCAATAAGCGCCACCGGGTTTGCTCAAAGGCAAACCGGCGGAAAAATAGGAGTTGAAGTTTTGATATGCCACCGGACTAAAATTCTTCGATTTCTTTGGCGAATATGTTTCTATAAGTAAAAATGTTTTATACTGTAAACAATACAAAGTGTACAATATTACTTTGCTGAAAATTAATATTTAGTATTTTTAAGCTTATCTCGTATAATACATCAATATACGTGTATGCTATCTTAAAACCCTTTTCATATGGATTTTTATAAAGGAAAAACAGTTAGTTGGAGGAGTTATCAAACTTTGAACAATTTATCATTTACATGTGGATATTGTAGCGACAAAGTGGCTTCCGATAGAGGATATAAATTAGGAGTTCACGGTGATGGTTCTGGTCAACAGGTTGGGGGACTCTATATTTGTCCAAATTGTCACGGACCTAATTTCACAACTCAGGATAACATATGGATTCCTGGACAACCATTCGGTAGATCTGTGAAAAATGTTCCGGTCAGTTTAAATCAAGTTTATGAAGAGGCAAGAAGATGCGCCAAAGAGAACTGTTTTACGGCAACGGTTTTGTTATGTCGAAAAATGTTAATGAACATCGCTGTAGCCCAAGGTGCTGCTGAAAATCTAAAATTTATCGAGTACGTAAATTTTCTCGCGAACAATGGCTATGTCCCTCCGAATGGAAGGCATTGGGTTGATCATATCCGTAAAAAGGGGAATGAAGCTACCCATGAAATACAAGATATGAGTAGAGATGATGCTAAGGACTTATTATTCTTTACAGAAATGTTATTGATTTTTCTTTATGAATTCCCATCAATGATCCCTTCCGAATAATACAGCATACAACAATGAGGGCTATGCTGGCTGACGCATATATCTTCGTCTTTTTATCGCTATCAGTCCATATCTGGCTCGCCGAATATAACTCATCAACATTGCATAACTTCATCTTCATTTTCAATCGGCTTCAGTTGTCGGCTGACGAATCACAGAATATCAGCACAGCGGAAAGATTCTGTGTTAATTTCAAAGCATTTTCGATCAATTTTATATTTTTGCTTTTAAGGCGGCGTTATGTCAGCCTGTAAAGAAAAACGGTTTATGTAAGTAGGCCGTTTTT
>JAKFEJ010000145.1:0-5601 GCA_036675745.1 Chitinophagaceae bacterium
CCGGTGTAAAGAAACATATAAAATTTAGCAGGAACCCCGCAGGGGTTCAACATTGAATAGCAATTCATGATCAGTGATCGAATTATTTGTACCAGCAAAAGGTGAATAGAAATTATGAAAAAAATATTTATAATGACCTTAATTGTTTTTGTGTTTTCACATGTATCAGCACAAAACAGTTTAGTGAATACTTCCAACAGTCCGCATGCAAAATTGGCGGGTGTCGGGCTGAATGATGTACAGTGGACAAATGGTTTCTGGGCCGAACGGTTTGCGGTTTGCCGAGATTCAATGGTACCGCATTTATGGGAAACCTATACCAGTAAAGACATGTGTTATTCGTTTCAAAATTTCAGGGTCGCAGCAGGATTGGATACCGGACGCTTCCGCGGTCCTTCCTTTCATGACGGCGATTTTTATAAAACACTGGAAGCGGTAGCAGCTATGTATGCAATGACAAAAGATAAAAAACTGGATGCATGGATGGATGATGCGATTGCAGTAATTGCTAAAGCGCAGAAAGAAGACGGATACATTTATACAAAATCTATCATTGAACAACGTAAAACAGGTCAAACAAAAATGTTTGATGATAAGCTCAGTTTTGAAGCATATAATTTCGGTCACCTGATGACAGCCGCCTGTGTACATTTCAGGGCTACCGGTAAAAAAGATTTACTCAGCATTGCAAAAAAAGCTACTGATTTCCTGATCGGATTTTATAACAGTGCAAGACCGGAACAGGCACGCAATGCTATTTGTCCTTCTCATTATATGGGGATTACAGAAATGTACCGCACGACGGGCGATAAAAAATACCTGGAACTGGTGAAGAAACTGATTGATATACGTGGAACAGTAGAAGGGACGGATGATAATAGTGACCGGGCGCCATTCAGGGAAATGAATAAAGTGGTAGGTCATGCTGTTCGTGCCAATTATTTATTTGCCGGCGTTGCCGATGTATATGCAGAAACCGGGGATAAAACTTTGTTAGCCACGCTGGATAAAATGTGGGACAATGTTGTTAATCATAAAATGTATGTAACAGGCGGCTGTGGCGCCCTGTATGATGGAGTATCCGTTGATGGCACTTCTTACAAGCCGGATACCGTACAAAAAATTCACCAGGCTTATGGCAAAGATTATCAATTGCCCAATTTCAGTGCGCATAATGAAACCTGCGCCAATATCGGGAATGTATTGTGGAACTGGCGTATGCTGCAACTGACTGCTGATACGAAATATGCTGATATTGCAGAACTGGCCCTTTATAACAGCGTATTAAGTGGCATCAGCATGGATGGGAATAAATTCTTTTACACTAATCCATTGGCGGCATCGGATGAATATCCTTATGATCTTCGCTGGATGGGTGGTAGGGTAAAATATATCAGCAAATCAAATTGCTGTCCGCCGAATACAGTGAGAACAATTGCAGAAGTAAGTAATTATATGTACAGCTTAGCAGGGGATGGTTTGTATATTAATATATATGGCGGTAATAAATTATCAACCCGGTTAAAAGACGGTTCAGCGATTCAGTTAGAGCAGCAAACCAATTATCCCTGGAATGGAAATATTAATATTACGATAAAAGAAGCACCGTCTAAAGCGTTTGTTGTTTATCTCCGTATACCGGGATGGTGCAAAAAAGCAACGGTCAAAATAAACGAAAAAATAGAGTCAGTATCTACAGGAACTTATCACGCCATCAATAAAACATGGAAAACAGGCGACAAAATAGAATTGGTGCTGGATATGCCGGCAACATTGATCGAATCAAATCCATTGGTAGAAGAAACAAGAAACCAGGTCACAGTTAAACGCGGACCAATCGTGTATTGCCTGGAATCAGTTGATCTGCCCGGTCAAAATGTATTTGATGTGGCCATCCCTTCTCCTATCAAATTTCAACCTGTTCCAATGAAGATTGATAATGGAAATGTAATGGGCCTGACCGGCGAAGCAAGGTTAATTCAGAACAACACATGGAATAACATTTTATACAAGGAAGTAAATACTGAGTTGAAGCCGGTTAAGATAAAATTGATACCCTATTATGCGTGGGCCAACCGGGGAAAAACGGATATGACGGTTTGGATGCCGTTGATACGATAAAACAGGAACAATGTGTACGATAACCGGAGAGCAAATTAAAGTGGGGAAATAATATTATACATTTTATATTAGCTTGTGTAACACCAAAAATTAAAATGTTTGTCTATACGGCAAACGATCCGGATCTGAAAATGAAGAAATTAATAATCATACCGGTATTATTGATATCACTGTTTACAGTAGCGCAGCCGAAAGAAGTGCCACAAAATGTAATGCAGGGGATATACGAGGAAACAAAAACACCCTATAAATATGGTTTGGTGATTGCGCCGGCCAATGACTCAAAAAAAATTGATTGTCCATCGGTATTCCGGAAAGGAAAAGACTGGTACATGACCTATATCGTTTTTGATGGAAGAGGTTATGAAACATGGCTGGCAAAAAGTAAAAATCTGTTGGAATGGAAAACGCTGGGCCGTATCATGAGCTTTTCCGATACCGCTGATCCGATAGCTATCGGATGGGATAATAATCAAAAGGCCGGTTATATCGCTTTGCAGGATACAAAATGGAGTGGTAGTTATAAATTAAAAAAGTTTCAAAATAAATACTGGATGAGCTATATCGGCGGAAAGGACAGGGGTTATGAAACCGGCCCTTTGGCAATTGGCATAGCCAGTACAAGAGAGGATATAACAAAGCCACATGAATGGCAACGTTTTAATAGTCCCGTTCTCACAGCAACTGATAAAGATGTTCGCTGGTGGGAGAATAAGAAATTATTTAAAAGCACAATTATTTGGGATAAGAAAAAAACATTGGGTCATCCCTTTGTAATGTATTATAATGCTAATGGCGATACCAGTAACAATATACCTAAATGGCGATGGTTTGAAAGGATTGGGATGGCAGTATCTGATGATATGATTAACTGGCAACGTTATCAAACAGACCCGGTGGTTCATCATAAAATTGGCATTACGGGTGACGCAGTGATACAAAAGATTAATGATGTATGGGTAATGTTTTATTTTGGCGCTTTCTGGGAAGGAAGAAAAGATGCATTCAATCGTTTCGCCTGTTCCTACGATTTAGTAAACTGGACAGACTGGAATGGTGATGATCTTATTAAATCATCCGAACCTTATGACGAAAAGTTTGCGCATAAAAGTTTTATAGTAAAATATAAAGGCGTTGTGTATCATTTTTACTGTGCGGTGAATAATAAAGATCAGCGGGGTATTGCAGTGGCGACATCTGTTGATAAAGGAGATAGTAAGCTGAAGTTTGCGGAATAGCGGGCGGCGGGTGTAAGCAGGGCAGAAGCATTAAAATCTGAATGATATATACACGGATGACAGATTTGATGGATTTATTTAAATGTTAGCAGCCGTACTCCTAATAGACAATTCACTTATCAGGGATAATCATGGATTTATTCTGCGAAGCAGAATAAAAAATCCGTCATTATCCGTCCAAACCGTGTCATCCGTGTGCAAATTTGTTCATTTCAAGAGTGCTGATAGTTGTTTTTAATACGTCTGCCCTGTGGGTGTAAGGGTCCACCAGTTGATGTAATAAATTGAAAATAAAGTTTGTTAATAGGGTTCATACAAAGACACAAAGATCATAAGTAGCTAAGATTTTCTAGAGTTCACCAATATCTTTGCCTTTTTGCCGCTCCCCGACTTGCGTGAAATTATATACTTGTTGAATGAAAAGATTGCTGAAACCATATAGTTTATTTTTCGTGCTGCTTGTTATTGCAGTGACAACACACTCTCAACCTGCGTTACAACCGGATATTAAAAAGAATTTTCTCAATCCGCCTGCTTCGGCGAGGCCCTGGGTATTTTGGTACTGGATGCATGCTGCAGTTTCTAAAGAAGGTATTACCGCGGATCTCGAAGCGATGAAAGAAGTGGGGATCGGTGGTGCTTATTTAATGCCGGTAAATGACACTTCTTCTGCTATTCCTTTTCAACCAATAGTACGACAGTTAACATCTGAATGGTGGGCTATGGTAAAATTTGCCATGCAGGAAGCAAAAAGACTTGATTTAAAATTAGCGATGCATGTAAGCGATGGGTATGCATTAGCCGGTGGACCGTGGATCACGCCGGAACTTTCTATGCAAAAATTAGTCTGGACAAAAACTTATGCCCGCAGCGGAGAGTCAAATGAAATAATACTTCCACAACCTGAAACAAATGGGAATTATTATAAAGACATTGCCGTGTTTGCCTATCCTGCTAAAAGCAAAGCATCATTCAGTGATGAAATAATGATACCATCGGTAACAGCAAGTAATGGAACAAGGCCATCTTTTTTATCTTTTGTGAATGAAGAAAAGGAAAGTTTCAAAAGTGATACGGCCTGCTGGATACAATATAAATACCCGAAACCTTTCACTTGCCGTTCAATTAAAATACATGTTGGTGGTAATAACTACCAGGCGCAGCGGCTGATTATTCAGGCCAGTGATGACGGAGAGAATTTTAAAACCATCACAAGATTGGAACCACCCCGTCATGGATGGCAGGATACGGATGAAGATGTAACACATTCCATTCCTTTAACGACAGCAAGTCATTTTCGTTTTATATATAATAAGGAAGGAGCGGAGCCGGGTGCTGAAGACCTGGATGCGGCGAAATGGAAACCATCTTTTAAAGTAATGGGCATTTATTTATCCGATGAACCGGTGATCAACCAGTATGAAACTAAAAACGGTTCTATATGGAGAATAAGTAAAAACACAACGAAAGAACAAGTGCCGGATAGCCTGGCCATTCCGTTGAAAAGTATCATCAATATCAGCAATAAAATGGATGCCGAAGGAAACCTGCGCTGGGAGCCACCTGCAGGCAATTGGGTAATTATTCGCATAGGACATACTTCCACGGGTCATACCAATGCTACAGGCGGTGCAGGAAAAGGTTTGGAATGCGATAAATTCAATCCGGCAGCGATCAAACTTCAATTTGATAACTGGTTTGCAAAAGCATTTGAGAAAACTGATCCATCATTGGCGAAAGATGTACTGAAAGTTTTTCATGTTGATAGCTGGGAATGTGGCAGTCAAAACTGGAGTACTTCTTTCAGCAATGAGTTTCAAAAAAGAAGAGGCTATAACCTCATGCCGTATTTGGTGGCGATGACAGGTGTACCTGTAGAGGATGCGGCCACTTCAGAAAAATTTTTACATGATATAAGACAAACCATTGCAGAATTGGTAAATGATGTTTTTTATAAAGCGTTGAATAAACTGGCACATGAAAAAGGCTGTAGTTTCAGCGCAGAGTCGGTGGCTCCAACAATGGTGAGTGATGGATTGCTGCATTATAAAAATGTGGATATACCGATGGGTGAGTTCTGGCTCAACAGTCCTACGCATGATAAACCTAATGATATGCTGGATGCAATCAGCAGTGCGCATATCTATGGAAAGAATATCATCCAGGCAGAGGCATTTACTTCTGTAAGAATGAACTGGGGTGAACATCCCGGGAATTTAAAAACATTGGGTGACAGAAATTT
>JAKFEJ010000146.1:0-5600 GCA_036675745.1 Chitinophagaceae bacterium
GTTGATATACAATTATCCCATTTTGTAAAATCAATTTCTTTATGAGGAACATGGCGTATATGAAACTTGCTGCTCATCAGTCGGCCAGGTTGCGGTTCAACTTTCGAAGACTAAAACCAGAAATGTCAATAGAGAAGGATATAGTTTTCAGGAAACGGTTTTTCTTGTCTAAAGTTGATTTTATATAATCTTTATACACTTTGCTATACAAAAGAGGAATATAAATATTAATCGTTTCTTTAAAAAGAGGAATATGAAGGCCGGCATCAAACAGGAAGCGATCTTCTGTTGAATTCTTCTCCCATACATCACTATAAGTACCTATATCAACAAATAGCTTTAACGGGATCTTTACTGGCAAAACATGTAAAGGATTTATATTGGGTGGGATGGTAGTACTGAAATTAACAGCCATCAACCAATTATCCGTCTTCCCGATTTTGTCTGCTAATAATTCCGTTCTTACTTTGAATCCGCCGTCCCTTATCATGATCTGCTGGCTGGCAATTCCTTCAAATTCATTCCGACCGGCGAAATAATTACTGTAAGTATAATCCTCGTAGCCGTTAGGCCCGGTCATGTTTAAATGGTAACGATCAGTTTCAAACTGTTTGATGATTGTTTTAGAACCGGTATAGAAAAATTTCCCTGCAAAAAATCTTAGGTCAAGCCCGCCTTCTTTTGCATAATTAAAAAAGTAATTACCGGTAAAAGCTGCCCGGATAAAATTTTTGCCCTGTTCTATTTTTAATTCTCCTTTGTAAGGATATAGGGCTCTGTAATTCTCAGCAACAAACCGGAGTTGATTCAATGCCCTGTTTTCAGTGATGGTTCGGTTTTTAGTGATATAAGTTGTATCATCAGGGGGGGTGATTATTGTATCCCGGTAAAAATTCAACGCATCTTCACCAACCAGGAAAGTTTTGAACTGTATAAAACGGTTTAATGTACTCCGTGGATTTTTTTCTTTTAAAACAAGTTTTACAGCCGGCACTATTTTGTGAAAGGATGAAAATGTTTTTTTACCCTCTGGATCTGTAAACTCATTGATAGTAAAAGTGGAACCGCTGACACCAAGATTTATCTTTTGAAAAATAGCGGAAGGGTAGAATGAATAATTAATAAAACCTGTTCCTGTAAACATTTTAGAACCCGTTCCATACATGGGTGCCAGGAAAAATTGAAACGGAGATGGCGGTAAATGATAGTTAGTGATCAGCCCACCGATCATTACTTTATCATAGCTGTTAAACCCAAGAACTGGTAATAAAGTAATAATATTTTTTTTATCACCATATCCGCCAAAAGCGGCCGCTACCGGGTTCCAGATGGCAGTGCCCTTACGTTGCCAGTTGGGTAATTTTCCTTTTTGGGTTAATAACGAAAAAGCTGAATCAAGGTTTTTGCCACTTACATCTTCAAATACCTTTTTAAAGTCTTCTGGTTCCGGATGTTTGAACTGCCATTGTCGGTAATATTCCTGCATGGCTTTATCGAATGTCGCATCGCCAAGATAGGAATGAAGCCAGTTAAGCCACTGTGATGCTTTGTAATAAACAATAGCACCATAGTTAGTTTCACTGAAAAGTTCAGATGAAGTTTCAATTGGCTGATCTTTTTTAACGGAAATTATGGTTTCCAGTTCATTTTGTTCGGGTTGCTGGGTGAAATGCTCATCCTTTTTCGATGTATATAAGGCTTCATAGTATGAATTGATTCCTTCATCCATCCATGGATGGACTCTTTCATTACTGGCCAAAATGCCATAAAACCAGTTATGTCCTATTTCATGGGCTATCGTGTTATCAATCTCACTTGATTTTTTAGCAGGAGACAGCACGGTGATCGTAGGGTATTCCATACCGCCTCCAAAACTTTCAGGTCCCTGTACAGCACTGACGACATTATAGGGATATTCTCCTATCAGCTCTGAATAATGGCGTATCGCATCCTTTGCAAACTGAACACTATTTTGCCAGGTGCTTTTATATACAGGCATATAATAAGAAAACACATCGATCACCCTGCCAGAAGCCAACCGGCAGGTATCATGATCAACAATAAATCGTTTGTCAGCAAACCATGCAAAATCATGTATTCTGTCCTGCTTGTAACGAAGTATTTTTATTTCGCTAGAAGAAGCAGGGAATTTTTGAATGATAGTTTTGACAGTGCTTCCCTTTTTTATTCTTTTGCGGATAGGCTCCCAGGTAAATGTTGCTCTTTTCCTCAGCCATTCTTTTTCCTCTGCATTTTGTAAATCACCTGTTGCAGCCACTACATAGTTTTCAGGAACAGTAATGCTTACATCAAAATCGCCAAACTCACTGTAAAATTCTCCCTGGTCAAGATAGGGCATAGGATGCCAGCCATTTTTATCATACACCGCCGGTTTGGGATACCATTGCGTTACCTGGTAACTTTGTTCATCATGTCCACCACGGGAAAAATTATAGGGAAGTTTTACATGAAAAGGAGTTGTGATAATTATTCTTTGCCCGGGAGCAAGCGGTGATGGTAAAATTAATTTTACAATGTCGATATGCTGCGGATGATCTTCCGTTTTGGCTGTTATATCGTTTACTTTAAAGTCAAGCCGGTTGATATAACCTTTTTCTTCTTTACCTGAAAAATAAAACTTCGTATTGCCATTTTCTAATAATTGATCACTGAAAGCTGTTTTATCATTTTTATATGCATTCGGCCAGATATGAAACCATATAAAGGCCAATGTATCCGGGGAATTGTTGATGTATTCTATCTTTTCAAATCCATTTAACGTATGCTCTTTATCATTAAGTGAAACATTGATTGTATAATTAACCTGCTGTTGCCAATAAGGGGGTTGACAGTTAGCAGTTGATAGTTGACAGGTAAGGAGAATTAAAGCAGCGAGAAGTTTTTTCACTCAGGATTTGTTTTTTCAAAAATAAACTCTAAAATCTGCAATGGCAAGCTCAGCGTAATGAAATTATTTTATTGTAAGTACAGACAGGACATGCCCTGTCTCTGCCTCCCGACTATTTCCCTTTGCCCTTAAATATGATCCTCAGTGTATGTATCATAATCTTAAAATCCAGTGCCAGCGAAATGTTTTCAATATATAGCAGATCGAATTTGCTTCGTTCGATCATTTGATCAACATTTTCTGCATAACCGAATTGTACCATTCCCCAACTGGTGAGACCGGGTTTTACTTTCAGCAAATATTTATAGTAAGGAAAACGGGCGATGACCTGGTCAATATAAAAACGACGTTCAGGCCTTGGCCCTACAAGACTCATATCGCCTTTCAATATATTCCATAGCTGCGGTAATTCATCCAATCTCCATTTGCGCATACTTCTTCCCAATTTTGTAATTCGCGGATCATTATCTGAAGAAAGAGCAGGTCCATTTTTTTCGGCATCCTTCACCATGGAACGGAACTTATACATATAAAATGGGCTGCCTTTATAGCCAATTCTTTCCTGTGAAAAAAAAACAGGCCCAGGGGAAGAAAGTTTTACACGTAAAGCTATATATAACATTACAGGAAAAAGAATGATAAGAGCCAGTAATGCAGATACTACATCTAACAGTCGCTTGATATGCAGCTGCCAGTCGGGCATTAAGCCGGTCTTCAGGTCGATCAGTACAGCTCCGAGAACGTTATTCGTTTTTACAAAACCGGAAAGAATATCCAGTGTATCCGGATGAATTTTTATTTCCACATCTTTTTCGCTCAGGCGGTTGATAATCGATTCCATTAAAGATTGTTCCGATTTTTCCATGGCAAGAACAACCTGGATGATATTATGCTGATCAATGATTTGTTCCAACTCGTCAACTGTCCCTAGTTTGGGAATGAGCTTTTGAATATTATCTGTAGAAATATGATTGGGAGAGGCAAATCCAACATAATGATAGCCGCCATCAAGCAGGCTCTTACCGGTTTCACTGTAGATTTTAAAGGCATTATCCTGGCTGCCTATCATTAACGTATTAAAATAAACCTGGCCAGAGAGTAATTGTTTTTTTACCTTATTAAGCAATAACCATCTGCCAAAAAAAATAAAACAAAGATGAATTAAGAAAAGACCCAGGAAGGCGACATAATAGTAATAATAGTTGTCCTTCACATCATCAATCAGGATCGCAAAAAAAAGAAAAACTGAACCTATAAGAGTACATACCAATGTGATGGTAAACTCAAATAATCTTGATTTTTTATACAAAGAATGATAAGATCCTACTAATGCGAATAAAATCAACCAACCTAAAGGGATGAAAATAACCCCCAGCCAGAACCTATCATCTGTCAACAGGTGACGGACATCGGTGATCGGTTCTTTTATTAATTCTTTCCGGATAAAATAAAAGATGATCCAGGCTGATAGGGCCATGATATAATCGATCACGACATACCAGGCGATAGATATTTGTTTACCGGAACTCATCAGTGTTTAATAACATTATGGCCGATCTTATTAAGAATCTTATGCGCCACGTCCATTGCCATCAGGCCGTCTATTTCCGATACGATCGTTTTGGTATTATTTACAATTGCGCTTACAAATTCTTCCAGTTCTTTTTTTATAGCATTTACTTCAGGTACCAGGGGATTAGCGACAGCGATTGTTTTTTTACCCGAGGGAGTTTCTATATCAAAGGCAAACACGTTGGAGTCCTGTGGCTCTTTCAGTTTAATGATCTCCGTTTTTTTGTTGAGAAAATCAATACCGATATAAGCGTCTTTTTGAAACACCCGCATTTTCCTCATTTTTTTCATAGAGATCCTGCTGCTTGTAAGGTTGGCTACACAGCCGTTATCAAATTCGATCCGGACATTGGCGATGTCCGGCGTCTCTGTCATTACTCCTACACCACTGGCAGAAATAGTTTTTACATCACTTTTCACAATACTTAAAATGATATCAATATCATGGATCATCAGGTCCAGTATCACGCTTACTTCCGTACCTCTTGGATTAAACTGGGCCAAACGATGTACTTCGATAAACATGGGATTTAGTTGCACATCTTTTAATGCCAGGAAAGCCGGATTGAATCTTTCCACATGACCTACCTGGAATTTAATACCTGATTCTTCGGCCAGCTTTACCAGCAACCTGGCTTCTTCCATTGTATTCGCCAGTGGTTTTTCTACAAAAACATGCTTTCCTTTTTTTATTGCTTTTTCACACCACTGAAAATGATAGTTGGTAGGAGCCACCACATCAATTGCATCACAGGCATCCATTAACGCATCGGGATCAAGGAAGCGGGGAAGTTGATATTTTTCTGAAACTTCTTTTGCCGTATCATCATGCGGATCATAAAAACCAACAATTTCTACACCTGCCATTTCTTTCCAGTTGTTCAGGTGAAATTTTCCCAGATGGCCGACACCAAATACGCCTAATTTGAGCATTGATGAATAGTTTTTGACGTCAAAGATAGGAAAGCAACGCAGCAACCTGAATTTCAACAAGTAATTACAGGAAGGAGTGGGGAGAAAAGTTCAAAAACTTTTGTTTTGAAAATATCAAAACCCTTATCTTTGCCCTCCCAAAAACGGGTTTATGGCAACATATATCTGCTTTGAGGATCGGTAGTTC
>JAKFEJ010000044.1:0-5584 GCA_036675745.1 Chitinophagaceae bacterium
AATGCGGGGCGAAGGAAATATCGCACAGATGGTGGCACAGCAATATAAGAAATATGGAAAACTGTATGGGATGAATGCGGAAGAATGGAGTTTGGATACAAGTATTTTCAGAAGGCCGGGGGAACAAGGGAGGTTGTTTTAAATTATAGTAATATGACAATCGTTGCTTGTACTTATTAATAGAAATCATTTTTGATGCAATCAATGTAGATATAGAATTACATAGAGAATCTAAGAACTGTTATTTTGTATTTGAGTATAATGATCGTGCTTCTGGCCAGGAAATCGAAGACTTTATCAAATCAACGCCATATTATAGCGACAGACTAAAAGAGTGTCTATTAAAAACGGGTGATCTTTCTATTATTGTCTCGAAAGATTGGTTAAATAAATCCTATGACATTACATGGGTATGGGCCCAAAGTCATGAATGGTTGTTTTATTATGTCAAATACATCTTAATTCCTTCTTTGAACAAAAGCCCTGATAGAGTTGAATTGGATCTTCCTGAGTGGTATTAGAATTTCATTTAAAATTATTCCTCAAACTCCAGCAACAATTTATCACCTTCAAACAATAACAATCTTTTTTCTTTAAGCTCATATCTCGTCACCTTCTGCAATTGCCTGAAGAATTCATCTTCTATTGACTGCACATCTTTGCAATACATTTTGGTAGAAAAGATATTACCGAAGCTGAGGTTATTGCCATCAACGGTCACTTTACCGCCAAAAGAATTACAGCTTCCATTTCCGTTAATCCTCCCCTCGGCCGTTTTGAAACTGATAAAAGCTTTTTTGGCCACTATCTGAGTAAAGCTGTCTGTAGTATAGATCTTTGACAACCACCATTTATTGAAATCAAGTGTTATTCCCTGTTTACCCTGATTTTGATAATCGTTCATTGATCCCTGCTTTTTGCTGAAAGATGATAATAGTATAACAGCCAGTACTGAAAAAATAAATATGTTCCGCATTTCTGAGTTTTTATTATCCTTACCAGATGCAAACTGATCTGTGATTGCACAACAGAAATAAAAATTTTGACTGTATTGAGGTTTCTTTATGCAATCCTTAACAAGCCTGCATCCATTTAGCAAAACCTGGCTTATGCGGAAAATTATAATACTTCCAGTCCTGCTTTTATTTATCGTAATACAAGTGTGCGCCCAGCAAAAATGGGATAAACCCATGCAACTAAAAAGCTGCACCATTGATATTAAAAGCGATGTATTTACGGCTACCACTTTTATTGAAATGGAGTTTTACAATCCTAATAACCAGGAGATAGAAGGGTTGCATCGTTTTGAACTCAGGCCAGGGCAGGTTATCACTGCTTTCCAGCTTGATCTTAACGGAAAATACCGGGATGGTTCAATAGAGGAAAAGTGGAAAGCCACTAATGCATACAATTCAATCGTAGGTAAACGAATAGACCCTGCATTGCTGACTATGGATTATGCGGATCATTACAGCCTGCGTATTTATCCTGTACCGGCGAAAGGAAGCCGTAAGGTGACAATGACCATTCAACAGCTTTTGATTGCGGAAAAAAATGATCTCCTTTATTCGCTTCCATTAAATATTCCCGATACAGTCAGGCATTTCAACCTGGGTATAACAATTAACGGTATTTCAACGCCTGTGACCCGTACGGGGTTAGTCGCTGACCGGAATTTTATTGCGAATGGCCAACAACATAGCCTTGATTGGAGCATCGGGGATATCATTTTGAAAAGGCCGATCGCATTTTCTATACCTATTATATCCGGTCCCCGGTTTTGTACAAAAATGGTTGATCAAAAAACATATTTTGCTTTGCGATTTCAGCCATCCTATCCCACAGAATATATAATACACCCAAAAGAGATTACAGTATTCTGGGATGCATCCGCTTCGTCGGCTAAAAGAAATGTGAACAAGGAGATCAATTTTTTAAAACAATTTATTGCTTATCATAAAATTTCTCAACTCACCATTATCCCATTCAATTATAAATTGCTTGATACGGCGGTATTTTATACGGAAAATGGTTTCAATAGCCGCTGGCAGCAACACCTTCAAAACATAACATATGATGGCTCCACACAGCTTGGCATTATTGACCTGTCAGGTATAAAAGCAGATATGTTTTTAATTTTCTCAGACGGGAATAATACTTATGGAAAAAGTAAACCAAAAACCGGGGCAGGATTGGTCTATTGTATACATACGTCCAATGCGGCTAACGTAGAATTTCTTCGGCAAATAACAGGAGCCAGTGGCGGTAAAGTGATCGATCTTAATAAAACTGCAATGAGTACGGCTTTGTCTATCAGCAGCCAGGCAGAGAACTGGTTATTGAATATTAGTTCTGCAAGCGGTAAAGTGATCACCGAGCAATTATTGCCAATGAAACAGGGTGGACCATTGCTCATCAATGGAACAATGGAACGGCAAAACGATACATTATATTTTCAATACGGAAATAATGGCGGTGTAATGAACATAGAGAAAATAGTCATTGACAGAAGCAAAGAATGTCCCCGATCATCCATAGACCGGATAAACATGCTGAATAATTTTGACAGGATGATCAGGGGTTATTCCTGGAGTAATATAATCGACTTCGGCTTACAGGAAAAAGTAGTGACAACTAATACTGCTTATATCGTTTTAGAAAGAACAGAAGATTATGTCAGGTATAATATTACTCCGCCAAAAGAACTGGAAGCAGAGTGTGAAAAAATGAATTATGTAAAAAGAGATACCCGTTTTGAAAGAAGAAAAATAGAAGAAAGGGATGAGTTTAATATTGTCACTAATGTAGTAAACGTATATAACGAGCGGATCAGGAAATGGGATGCGAATGAAAAACCCATTAATTTAAACCGGGTACAGTATGACAAGTATGACTATAAAGTTGTTGCTGAAAACATGCCGTCAAATACTACGGGACATATTACTGGTGAACTAAGCGGTAAGGTAGCAGGTTTGGATATCCGAAGCAATTCTTTGGAAGAAGTGATCGTAACGGGATATGGAACGGCGAGTCGAAGAGAGCTTGCAGGAGCAGTGGCTTTTATCCGATCACAGGATATTTTTTCATCTGCTACAACAGTGGAGCAGGCATTGCAGGGAAGAGTAGCCGGTCTGGAAATAAACAATGCATTTGCTTCGCCGGGTAGCTCCGCTAATGTTACTATACGGGGAATGAGTTCAATCAACGGAAACAATCAACCGCTCTATGTACTGGATGGGATTCCCGTATCCGGTAATATAAACGATATTGTAAACGTGCATGATATTGATAATATCACCGTGTTAAAAGATATTTCAGCTTCCACTATATATGGCAGCAGGGCTACAAATGGAGCAATTGTAATCGCTACTAAAAAAGGAAAAAATTATTATAACAGCTATATAAATAAACCTTACAGGCTTAAGGACATGGAAGATGTGGAATACCTCAAGGAATTAAAAAGTGTTTCCGCGTCAGAGAAGATGCTTGCTTATGAAAAACTGAAAGAAGAATATGGCGGAGAAGCAGGATTTTATTTTGATGCGGCACAACATTTATTTGAAACCGGTTTAAAAAAGGAAGCATTTGCAATACTGATGAATGCGCCGGAAGCGGCTAATGGCAGCCATCAGGTACTTGTGGCTACTGCATACATTTTGGAATACTGGAAACTTTTTGATGAAGTCATATATATATATGAACAGTTGATTAAAGAAAATTTAAGTGACCTGAATTTTTATAGGAACCTGGCATGGACGCACTATCGATTAGGTAATTACCAGCAGGCAGTTGATATTTTATTTGGCTCCATTAAAAGAAACACCGGACAGCAGGAAAATATGAATCTTCCGGAAAAGGCGATTATCATGAATGAGATGAATGCGATCATATCCATGCATAAAACAAAACTAGATATTTCTGCTATACCTATAGAATTGATAAAACCTTTACCAGTTGATATGCGCATAACATTGGATTGTAATGCAGGAAACCTTAATAATGTCAGCATCAGGGAGCCGGGAGGTATTACCTGTTCTTATTCAAGCCCTGTTACAAAAAACGGTGGCACTATTCAAAACGGGCAATACTGGTATTATGCTAACCCGTTTGAATACCAAATCAAAAAAGCGCCGGAAGGTAAATACAGGATCAATGTTAACTACTATGATTATTATTCAAGCGGCAATAAGATTCCAGCCGTTATCCGCATCATGGTGTTTAAGAACTTCGGTAAAGAAAACCAATCCATTGAAGTGGAAAACGTGATGATGGATAATCAACATGGAGAAATAGAAATAGGTGAAGTAAGACTGTAAGAAAATTATTTTTTAAAATAACTGTTCAAATATTTGGCAACAACAAAAAATTATTTCAATCTTTGCATCGCAAAACAAATTATTAAACAAAAACATGCTACGCATACAATTACATATTGAAACAGTGAATTGGTTTAGTCCCAAAGGTGACTATACTGTTTGCGGGGCATGTACTGCTGATGAATAAGTTGAAATAACGAATTCGATACAATACGGACCCCGCAAGAGATTGCGGGGTTTTTTGTCTGAGCCGGGATTTAAATGATTAGTGTGATTTATGAAAAATAATGAGTTTGATTATGCAAAATATTTTTAATTGCATCTAAACAAAAAATAAAATTGCTGAAACAATTAAAACATAAACGATTTACAACAGTGTCTGCTCATCGGCAGATGCGGAATGAGCGACTATCATTACCCGGGTGTTATTGGTATGCACAGGCGAACAGAAGTATTGTGCCCATAAGCAATGAGAATGATAGTATTCATAAACGACTGAGTTATGTCAGTGAAGGTGCATAGTGTGCCTGAACGAGCAGAAGCCCGGTCGCAAAACGACCGGGCTTTTTTTATGTCCGGCCGGTAAAAGAAAGGAAGGTATATGATGAAATTTTTATTGGTAGTGCTGGCTATTCATCTTGTGGCAGAAATGATCAGCAAAAAAATAAAATCTGCTAAAGAAAATAAAAGTGTGTGAAGGAGATGTGACAATGAGATCTGTAGTGTCGGAAATAAAATGATAAAGAGATTATGTGCAGGAGGAGGAAATAAGTATTCCCCGTGAGATGCAGCGGGGATACTTTACCAAAAAATTAAAAACCATTAAACCCTGATATGCATGAATACTGGCTTGTAGCCCAACGGAAGAGGCAATAGTTTCAGAAGCTATTCAGTGTGAGTTCTCCCGATAGCTATCGGGATCACTGAGCCTACGAAATCGCTGGATGGTGTAATAGGCAACACGCCAGAGTTTGGGTCTGGTATTCTCAGTTCGAATCTGAGTCCGGTGTCAAAAGATGTTGGCTTTAGCTTAACAGGTAAAGCGCCACACTGTGAATGTGGAGAACACCCCGATAACTATCGGGGCGGAGTCAACCAGTAAAAGAGAATGCGGCCGGGTGTATGGTAACATACTCATCTCCCTTTCTTTCTGAGAGGTAAATAGCAGATGATTGTATTCAGTTCAATTCTGAAGGTCGCACAAGGATGATGGCTTATAGTCCAGACGATTCAATGAATGTCTGGATGCAGATCAATGCGTCTGCATT
>JAKFEJ010000230.1:0-5526 GCA_036675745.1 Chitinophagaceae bacterium
GGAGCTCCAATAAGTATTGCCGTAGGAGTAGGCTTAAATGCAAACCTGAAAAAATTGCTGACCTGGTGTTGTATTGGTGTAGTAACCCGTTGTGTGTTGTTTACCCTTGTAGGTTATTATGGGCTTAAATTAATTTAGAGCTAAATAGCAATTCGATTGTTGGTGAATACAAACAGGATGTTAATCTTCAGGCTAACTGCGGTACAGCTGACTAAGCATTATCCGTCATATTATGTTCCAAATGATCCAATGCTTTTCCGCAGTGTGGACATGAATGAGTTTTTGTTTTTTTCATTTTTCTTATTTCTTCCAGGAAACCGGCAGTGATGATACCTGCAGGTAACGCAAAAACAGCTAATCCTGATAATGAAATAATACATGTCAATACTTTACCCAATACAGTAATTGGCACCATATCACCATAACCAACCGAGGTGGCAGTAACAACTGCCCACCAAATGGTAGCAGGTATGCTCGAAAATACAGCAGGTTGTGCGCTGTGCTCTGCAAAATAAAGAAGGCAGGAGGCCATAATGATAAAAAACAGTATCAGTACCAAGCTAAGCTTTAGTTCATTGGCTCTTGTTTTGAAAACATTCTTTACCATTCTTGCTGATTTCAAATAGGCTGTGAGCCGGAATAATCGTAAAAAACGCAGCAGCCGGAAAATGCGCAACACCCGCAGATCAAATCCGACAAATACATGAATATAAAAAGGCAGGATGGCCAGCAGGTCTATAAGCGCATCCGTTGATAACATGTATCTCAAACGACCTTGCACACTATGCCTGTAGCGGGGATCATGATTGCTGCTCCAGACACGAAGCACATATTCTATCGTGAAAATAATGACAGAGACAAGATCAAAAATTCTGAAAAATTCTTTGTTTGGTTCATGAACCGAAGGAACTGTCTCCAGCATGACGGCTGTTATGTTCAGTATGATCAGTATGATGATAAAGCCATTGACGATCTTATCCCATTTGGTATTACCCAATTCGGGATGAAGCAGTATATGAACCTTCATTTTGCTTGTATGATACATTGCTGAAGGTGATTTTGGTTGCTTTAAAGTTAGGCAGATAATTATGATTTAACGAAAGAAACACGACACCCTGCCGGCTGCTTTTTATTCCTACCTGACTATTATGAGTTTACTATGTACTGACTTTTTAAACTGAAATAAATATCGCAGTAGCCCCACACAGTTTAATTTAATTAATTTAGTCAAAAGATAATTGGTTTTAAATCTAAAATATCATTCGCATGTCAGCACTTCCGCTCAACATTCAGCAAGGTTTGGAAATGCCTTTTTCTCTTTCACCGGAACAGGTTAATTTTTTCCGGGAGAATGGTTTTATTAAATTGAAAAAGGTGTTATCGCCTGAAGTTATCCATTACATGAATGAAACCATTTCGGCGGAAGTAGCCCGGCTCAATACACAATACCTGCCGATTGAACAAAGGGATACTTATGGTAAAGCATTTTTGCAGATCATGAATATCTGGACCCGGTCAGCAACCGTGAAAGAGATTGTATTCAGTAAACGCTTAGCTAAAATAGCCACTGAGCTGATGGGCGTAAACGGTGTAAGAATGTATCATGACCAGGCATTATTCAAAGAACCCGGCGGCGGCCATACTCCCTGGCATGCCGATCAATACTACTGGCCATTATCGAATGACAATACAATAACTGCATGGATACCTTTACAGGAAACCGGTTTGGAACTCGGGCCTTTAGAGTTCAGTGCTAAAAGCCAGCAACTGCAGGAAGGACGAACACTAAAGATCAGTGATGACAGCGAAGCGCTCATCCAAAAAAAATTAACCCTGAATGATTTTAAAAAAGTGGTTGAGTCTTTTGATCCTGGTGAAGTAAGTTTTCATAATGGCTGGGTGTTTCACAGGGCGGGTGCTAATAACACCAACAGGATGCGAAAGGTAATGACTGTTATTTATATGGATAAAGACATGAGGCTGAAATATCCTGAAAATGAAAATCAGCAGGCTGATTGGGATACCTGGTGCCCCGGCGCAACAGTGGGTGAAGTGATCAATACGCCACTGAACCCGGTATTATACGAATAATCACAAGGAATGTTTTTAACAATAAATCATCTTAAGCGATATATCTTTTTCGCACTGATAATCGTACTAAAATGATTAGTTCCTACCTTCGCCAGGCGCTACTTCGAATGATTGACTTGCCCGATTATTTAAACAGAACACTATTTCAATTACTCCCGGTAAGCAGGCACTGAGCAAGGGAGTATTTTAAAACCATTTTTTAATGTTAAAAAGTAAAATTCCAGGTACAGGGATTCCTGTTGCTGTTTCTTTAAATCCAACTTTAGAGGCAGAAAACATTCAACCCAAAATTGCACAGGACAAAAAAAGGCTATTAACTATTTCTGCGTTAGCAGTTGCGATTGCCATTTGTATCAGCTTTATTTCAAAATTCCTTATTTATCTGATTGACCTGGTCACTAATATTTCTTTTCATGGCCAGCTTTCAATCGAACATAGTAGTCCTCTCAACAATGGGTTGGGTTTGTGGGTAATTGCGATCCCGGTTATTGGTGGAATTATCGTTGGGCTTATGGCTTTATATGGTTCTAAAGCTATAAGAGGGCATGGTATTCCTGAAGCCATGGAACAGATATTAACCAATCAAAGTAAAATAAAACCAACCATTACTTACCTGAAACCGGTGTCAGCAGCAATATCCATCGGAACCGGCGGTCCGTTTGGCGCAGAAGGCCCGATCATTGCAACAGGTGGCGCCTTAGGTTCCACACTCGGCCAGTTATTAAAAATTACGCATAACGAAAGAAAGATATTATTAGCGGCAGGCGCCACAGCAGGTATGTCGGCCATTTTTGGAAGTCCTATCGCCGCCATTTTTTTAGCAGTTGAATTATTATTGTTTGAGTTTTCGCCACGTTCTATTATTCCCGTTGCTTTGGCTTGCATCACCGGGGCAGCCGGGCATCATCTGCTTTTTGGACAAGCACCTGTATTTGCAATGAAAGATATTATTGCGGTTCCTTCCAATTCTGCATTGGCCGCATACAGCGTTTTAGGAATTATAATTGGAGTGATCTCAGTAGGGGTAACAAAGATCGTTTACTTCATAGAAGATAGTTTTGAGAAACTACCCATTCACTGGATGTGGTGGCCTGCAATTGGGGGATTGGCTGTAGGCATAGTAGGATATTTTGCCCCGCGAACATTAGGTGTGGGCTATGAAAATATTACAGATATTCTTTCAGGCAATATGGCGATACAATTCGTGCTATCGCTTTGTTTATTGAAATTTATTTCCTGGGCCATTGCATTAGGTAGTGGCACATCCGGTGGAACATTAGCGCCTTTACTTACTATCGGTGGCGCTGCGGGAGCTTTGCTGGGCAGTGCTACTATTTATTTATTTCCGCAATCCGGTGTTACACTTCCGTTGGCTGCGCTGGTAGGCATGTCTGCAATGTTTGCCGGCGCTTCAAGGGCCTTACTTACCTCTATCATTTTCGCATTGGAAACCACCGGCCAGTCAAATGCTTTATTGCCCTTGCTGGCAGCTTGCGCCGCATCTTACTTCGTTTCTTTTTTTATTATGGAAAACACCATTATGACAGAAAAGATTGCCAGGAGAGGTGTTAAAACACCACATTCTTACGAACCGGATGTATTGGAAAAAATAACTGTAGAGCAGGTGATAAAGGAAAATGGATTAGTACTGAGCGAAGACAACAGTATCAGGGAAGTGAGGGAATGGCTTACAAAAGAGCCTGATTATAACAGCAATTATTTTATCGTATCAAATAATAATGGTGAATATAAAGGCATAGTGAGCTCATCCAATTTATTCAGCAATCATCATGATACAGAAAGTTATATTGGCACACTCATTAAACGAAGAAATTTTTCTGTAGCTATTGATAATAGCTTACGCACAGCTGTGGAAATGATGGCAAAAGAAAATACGGATGTATTACCTGTTGTGTCAAAAGAAGACAGCAACAACATTGTCGGTGTACTTTCCTACCGCGATATTATAGCTTCTTACAAACATACAATAGACGATCATGAAAAAAAGGACCCCAGCATTTCATTAAGAAGACAAAGCCTGAAAATCCTTGTACATGGAAAAAAAATAATAAGTAGCTGGAAAGACAGGCGAGAAAAAAGTATTGAAAATAAATAATACATTGACTATACTTTATTTCATCCCATGATAAAAGTAAAGTATAGTCAATACTGTTTTTGTTTCTATGTAAGCTTTATTTTTTAGTTTCTTTTGTTCTTACCGGCTTCACTGTTTTCAGGTAAGCATAGATAGCTTTCAATTCTTCATCACTCATACGTCCAAATGAGGGCCACGGCATTGGACTTTTGGGTATCAGTCTGCCCATCCGGAAACGATCTACAAAATTTTTCTGCGACCAGCCGAATACCCGGCTACTTGAATCAGTTGTAATATTAGGAGTCAGGAAACCATCAATGTCGTTTCCACCAGCATACGGCTCTCCGGTAAATTCGCCACTAAGTGTTCTTTGTGTATGACAACCGAAACAGTTGGCTACACTACTGGCCAGGTAATTCCCATAAGAAGCGGAACTGTCTTTGTTTACCTGCTTCGCAACCTCTCCCTGTGGCCCTACAGGTTTTACCATAAATGCTTTTACCGCCTTGCCCAAAACATTCAATTCATTATCAGGAACCTTATTCTTCACAGGCTTTTGTGCACGCAGGTATGAAATAACCGCAGTCATGTCCTCGTCGCTCATATTATGAAAGGGCATGAAATCGAATACTACTGTTCCGTCCGGATGAACACCGTAACGAAGTGCCCGGGCAATTTCAGCATCTGTATAATTGCCGATCCCGGTTTCTTTATCAGGAGTTATATTCCTGGAATATATCTTACCTACAGGAAGATCAAACAAAAATCCGCCTGTTAATTCCACATCCTGCCCGAGTTTTATTAACGAATCTGCATTCGCATTACTATGGCAATCTGCACAATGCGCCGCACCAAATACCAGGTGTTTCCCACGCAGGATAACAGCCGTATCCGCAGAAGCGGTAATAGTTGGATAAGGCCTGTTATATTTTATATTCTGTCTTCCCATTACTGTCAGCGTTATTCCCAGTATCAAAAATAAAAGGATAAGGCCTGTCCATTTTAATATCTTTTTAAACCGTCTCATGTAATTCTCGTTTTTAATGCAGCCAAATTAGCTTAGCTCTTTCCGGTTTGAAATGATATACTGGTTGAATTGTAAGAAATGATGCATGAGATGAGAAAAAATAAGGGCCTATATTACTAAGAAGCTGTTTAAATTTCATAGAATGGAACACGGATGACACTGATCAAACGGATTTACACAGATAAAATCCGTGTTATCCGTGTCCTGATTTTTCATTTTTAAACAGCTTCTAAGGCGATTACGCTAAGATGAAAAGCATATCTTCAACTTTATTAACTTTAACCCGGACGGTTATTTTGCCAGAATGAAAAAA
>JAKFEJ010000233.1:0-5525 GCA_036675745.1 Chitinophagaceae bacterium
AAATTAATTCCAGTAAAGCAAATACCCCTAGTATTTTTTCATATTCGTATTAAATGAGCCTGATTGACCTTTTGCGATCGAAAGTGTCTGCCATTCAGCGCCTTTAATGATCTTGCCCAGCATAACTATCTGTCCCACATGGTAGGCATAATGTGTAAGCTGCCGGTGAATAGCGTCAATAACAGTAAGAGGTTTGGTGCGGATATAAATTGTTTTTTCAAGATCATTTGCATCCAGTGATTCAAGAGTATTGAATACAACCTTCCATCCTTCTTCCCATAAGAGTAATAATTTTTCTTTGGAATATGGATGAATTTCAAATTCATCATCTCTTTGTCTCCATTCCTTTTCACCATCTTCTGTTAAAAAATTGGTCCACCGGCTCAGCATGTTGCCATGCAGGTGTGTGATATTGATAGCGATGCTGTTGGTGGTTTCGTTGGGCTGATATTGTAAGTCTGCATCATTGATTTGCGCAAAAGTTTTTTCCGCTAATAATTTATAATCACGAAACTGCTGAACAGCGCTTTTTAAAAAGATAGTTTCGTTCATCGTTTATGATTTCAGTAAAGATTCTTCAATTGTCAGCGGCTTCCGGCTTCCTGCTTCTGGCCTCTTACTTCGTCCTTACCATCCCCTTGCATCATCATCTCCACGGTTATCTGCTACTGCTTCTAATTTTCCGTCAGGTAAAACTTTTATTACTTCTGTTCTGCCGATACCGCCGCGTTCCTTAATTGTATATCCCATCTTTTGCAAAGTATCCAAAGTACTCTTTGGAAAATTCTTTTCTGCATCTACCTGGTCAGGCAGCCATTGATGATGAAATTTTGGTTTATAGACCGCGTCTTCCGTACTCATATTAAATTCAATGATATTGACCAGTGTTTGAAATACAGAAGTGGGGATCGTTGTGCCTCCGGGAGTACCAACAACCAAAAAAGGTTTGTTGTCTTTTAATACGATCGTAGGTGTCATTGAACTCAGCATTCTTTTGCCTGGTTTGATAGCATTGGCTTCTCCGCCTACAGCACCATACATATTAGGTACACCAGGCTTAATGCTGAAATCATCCATTTCATTGTTTATAAAAAAACCGGCTCCGCCGATAACCGTGCGGCTTCCATAGGAACCGTTCAGCGTAGTGGTTACAGCTACTGCATTCCCATCTTTATCTATTACACTCAGGTGAGTGGTTTCTTCGCTTTCCGCAGTTTGCAAAGAACCGGGTTTAATAACACTGCTGGGTGTAGCTTTTAAAGGATCATAATTTTTCATTCTTTCCTGGAGGTGCTCATCATTGGTAAGCATAGCGACAGGAACTTTATAAAAATCAGCATCACCCATATATTCCGCACGGTCAGCATAAGCTCTTCGTTCTACTTCTATCATCAGTTGAACAGCTTGTGGCGACAAGAAACCCATGCTTCCGATGTTTTTATTTTCAATCATCTTCATCATCTGGTGCACTAATAAACCACCGCTGCTCGGCATTGGCATACCAATTATTTTATATCCTTTATAATCAAAAGCATGCGGTTCTCTTGATTTGGCGGTATAATTTTTCAGATCGTCATAAGAGATGATGCCATTCCCTCTTTTCATCTCCTCAACGATCAGTTTAGCTGTTTCACCTTCATAAAAACCAGCGGCCCCTTTATCTTTTATTCGTTTCAATGTATTGGCCAGGTCTGTTTGTATTAATGTATCACCTTCTTTCCAGGGAACTGTTTTGACAAACACCGGCATCACGGTATTATATTTTTTTAATTCGTCCTGCAACCTGTTCAATGAATTTGCTTCTCTTTTGCCGATCACAAAACCTTTTTCAGCCAATTCTATAGCAGGTTGGATGAGTTTGTCAAAGGAAAGCTTTGCATATTTCGCTGAAGCAAATAACCCGGCTACTGTTCCCGGTACACCACTTGCCAGGTGACCGTCCTGGCTTTTATCTGTTCTTGCTTCACCTGTTGAATCAATATACATATCACGATGTGCTTTGCCAGGAGCCATTTCACGGTAGTCAATAGAAATTTCTTTTCCGTCATTTAACCGGGCTACCATGAAACCACCACCGCCCAGGTTACCGGCATTGGGATACACGACTGCCAAGGCCAATTGTGTGGCAATTGCAGCATCAACGGCATTGCCGCCCAATTTTAATATTTCAACACCTGTTTTGCTCGCAAGCGGATGTGCTGAAACTACTGCTCCATTCTCAGCAATGATTTTTTTCTGAATGGAATAATGGTATGGGTCGAAACCAAGGGATGAATTTTTGCGGGTGGTTTTACAAGCTGCCAGGATAATCAACAGCAGGAAGACAAGAGAAATTCTTTTCATTTATGTTAAAAGATTTGGAGAAAGGTACTTAAAAACGATAAAATGGCCAGAAGGACGCATCAGATTGGCAACATACTTTATATTCGCCGAATAATTTGCTTTGATGAAGAAAATTCTACTAACATTATTTGCTTATTGCCAATTGCCAATTGTATTCTCACAGGCTCCTCAAAGCTGGTCATCAGCTGATATGTATCTTGCTTTGCGCAAATTGAATGTATTGGGTTCTGTTTTATATGTAGCGGCTCATCCCGATGATGAAAATACAAGGCTGATCACTTATTTTTCAAAAGATAAATTATACCGAACGGGGTATTTGTCCTTAACAAGGGGAGATGGCGGACAAAATCTCATTGGTGATGAACAGGGTATTGAACTGGGATTGATAAGGACACAAGAGTTATTGTCGGCGCGGCGTATTGATGGCGGTGAACAATTTTTTTCAAGAGCGTATGATTTTGGTTATTCCAAAAATCCGGAAGAAACTTTTGAAAAATGGGGGAAAGAAAAAATATTGAGTGATGTGGTATGGGTGATACGGAAATTTCAACCCGATGTGATCATCACCAGATTTCCTACAACAGGAGAAGGCGGCCATGGACATCATACCGGTTCAGCTATTTTAGCCAATGAAGCTTTTACTGCAGCCGCTGACCCCAGGCGTTTTCCCGATCAGCTTAAATATGTTCAACCCTGGCAGGCGAAACGAATAGTGTGGAATACATTCAATTTTGGAAACACTAATACAATAACTGCTGATCAGTTTAAAATAGATGTGGGTGGCTATAATCCATTGCTGGGAAAAAGTTACGGAGAGATAGCTGCCGAAAGCCGCAGCCAGCATAAAAGCCAGGGCTTTGGTGTTCCTGCATCAAGGGGTGAGTCTTTTGAAAGTTTTAAATCAACAGGCGGTAATGCGCCGGTGAATGATCTGATGGATGATGTGGAGCTGACCTGGAAAAGAGTTCCCGGTGGAGCAGTGATTGAAAAGAAAGTAAACGATCTTATTACTTCATTTGATTTGTTGCACCCCGAAAAATCGGTTGAAGGCCTGGTGGATTTATATAAAGCATTAAATACGATGCAGGATGGTTACTGGAAAAAGCAAAAATTAAAAGAAGTAAAGGACCTGGTTGAACAGTGCAGTGGATTATTTATTGATGCGACAACTTCTGAACAGTTTGCCGTGCAAACGGATTCTATCAGGATCAATTTCTCTTTGAATAACCGATTGGGAGTAAATGCGAAACTGGAAAAAATAACCGTAAATGGGTTCGACAGCAGCTTTTCTCAAGCATTGGTAAAAAATAAGAATACAAATTTTGCAAAAACATTTTATGTTCCTTCTTCAAAGCCATTAACACAGCCCTATTGGCTGGAAAATAAAATGGAAGAAGGTTCTTTTAATGTCGATGATCAGTTGGCTATCGGGCAGCCGGATATTGATCCAGCCTATGATGCAAGGGTACAGGTGAGTATAGAAGGAGAAGATTTTGTGTTTAACAGGCGGGTGAAATATAAATTCACTGATCCGGTAAAAGGGGAAGTATATGAACCAGTGGCGGTAGTGCCACCGGTTGAATTTAAATTTGTGAATGATAATAATTTATCTCTGAATGATAGCGCTGTAAATGCACAAGTATACTTCAAAACTAACCTTGAAGATTCATCTGTTTATACTTTTTCGATTCATCATTCAGATAAATGGAGTGGTGATAGGGATAACTTCAGTTACGGGACATACCGGAACAAGGCGAACTATGCATCCAACAGGCTTAAGTTCAGATCAAAAGAAAATAATATTAAGGAAGATATAACGGCTAAAGCAAAAGGGAAAAACGGCAATGTTTATAGTAGCTATAGCCTGGCAATACATTATGATCATATTCCTTATATCGTTTATTTTAAAGAGGCAAGAGCAAATCTCATTAAATTCAAAGTTGAAACTTCCGGTAAAAGAATAGGCTACATCATTGGCGCTGGTGATAAAGTCCCAGATGCATTAGAACAAATGGGCTACGAAGTAACCTTATTAACTGACAAAGAGCTTTCACGAAATAACCTGAAACAGTTTGATGCCATCATCAGTGGTGTACGGGCATACAATACGAATGAGTGGTTAAATAAGTATTACGATAAGCTGATGAAGTATGTGAATGATGGCGGTAATTATATTGTTCAATACAATACCAGCAATTTTATCAGCAATGTAAAAAATAAGATCGGACCTTATGATTTTACTATTTCAAGAACAAGGGTGACGGATGAAAATGCAACCATCAATTTTTTAAAACCCGAACACCCTGTATTAAATTTCCCCAATAAGATCACACAAGATGATTTTAAAGGATGGGTACAGGAGCGGAGTATCTATCATGCTTCCAAGTGGGATAAGAAATTTGAATCCATATTTTCTATGAGTGATCCGGGTGACAAAGCAGATGAAGGAAGCCTTATCATTGCTAAGTATGGTAAAGGTTATTTCTCTTACACGGGTCTGGTATTTTTCAGAGAGTTACCTGCTGGTGTACCGGGTGCTTACAGGCTGCTGGCTAACATCATTGCATTGAATAAGAAAAAAGCATTTTAAACCAAGAAACTGTTTAAAAATGAAAAATCAGAACACGGATTACACGGATTTGAAAGATTTACACGGATTTTATCTGTGCTAATCCGTTTGATCAGTGTCATCCGTGTTCCATTCTATGAAATTTAAACAGTTTCTAAGAGAGCAAAGACCTGCCTGCCGGTAGGCAGGGAAAAGGAGCAAAAGAGGAAATTCTTACAATTGAAGCTTGATTTTAAACTGAAGAAAGTAAATGAGTGAAACAAAAAAGCCAAGTATAAGAAGGGGAGAGATGGCATTTATTTTTGCTATTGTCATCGGTCTTATAATTGGTATTCTTATAAAACGGGTGCGGATCGGGATACTTATTGGCCTTGTTTTAGGTATTTGTATTGTATTCCTGGGATGGACAAGAATAAATAAAAAATAATTATGCCGGAAAAGGATAACGATAAAGTTCCTTTATTTAAAAGCTGGAGCGGATGGTATGCTTTTGTCATCCTTTTCCTTGTTTTATTAATTGTTTTATTTTCAGTTTTTACCAAACACTTTAGCTAAGAATGAGTATCAGTGATTTGATAATTTCAAAATACCCCTTTAGGGGATAGGGGTATGA
>JAKFEJ010000197.1:0-5495 GCA_036675745.1 Chitinophagaceae bacterium
CGATTATTACCATTAACAGGGCCAATTAATACACTGTCAGAAATTAGTACTGGTATTGCTATTCCCGGTAGATCAGTTTTTACAGCGGCATCTTTTTTAACAATAGTATCAAGTATGGGTCTTTTAGCGTCGCTGAAAAGATAAACGCCTTTGTCCAGCATAATGTAAAGGCGGTAAAACATACGGTCATTATTAGCCTTGGTATCCACATATCCGTTTTCAGGAATAGAAGGATCAGCCACCGTTAAAATGCTTTTATAATTTTTAGTGCTGTCAAAAGAACGCTGAATGCTAATCTGCCTGACAGCCTCAAATGTATTGACCCAGCCAATGACAATACGATTGTTGCCAACATTTTTTACAGAAAATTTTGGTAGCGTATCCGCCTGTTGCGGAACAGATTGAGCAATCAAACTTTGGGCTGATGCAACAAAGGCTATGAGGAGGAGCGGAACAAGTCTTTTCATAATTACAAAACGAAGAAAGATATGGATTTTGGTATCCATTAGCAACAAATATACCACACCATCCAAAAACTTTTTAAAATATTAACGTTCCGGCAGGCAGGGAGATATTTCCCTGTAGACCACCACTGTGTATAACCAATAACTTACTACCTGGCGGGAAATAATTTTTCCCGATAAGATCTGAAATGGCATAAAATAATTTTCCGGTATAAACAAAATCAGAAGGAATGCTTGTTTGCTTGTAAAATTCATTCATAAAGCCGAATAAGGCAGGTTGATGTTTAGCGTACCCTCCAAAATGATAATCATGAATAAGCTCCCAGCCATTTTCATTTGGTGAAACAAGTACTTGTATCATTTCTTCCAAAGCGGTATTATTTTTCATACTACTTATTCCTAATACCTGCTGGGTGGGTGATACAGCATTAATAAGCCCGGCCATCATAGTGCCCGTGCCAACAGCACAACAATAATGCGTATAGATTTTATCGCAGTGATCTAAAATTGTTGACGCTCCTTTTGCGCCAATTTTACCATAGCCTCCTTCGTTGATGATATAAAAATCATTTGTTTGAAGCGTCGCAGGTATTTTTTTTTGTTGATAATCTGAACGGGAAATAAAAACCAATTGCATTCCCAATTCTTTTGCATAGGAAAGTGTAAATGAAAGTTCTTTGGGCTCTTCACCACGAATAATACCAATCGAGTTTAATCCCTGCATTTTGCAGATAGCGGCTGTAGCTATAATATGGTTTGACCAGGCTCCACCAAATGTTAGAATAGATTTTTTATGCTGACTCTTTGCTTCTTCAAGATAGTAGCGGAGTTTGAACCATTTATTACCAGCAACAACAGGGCTGATTTTATCAAGCCGTAAAACGTCCACTTCAATTTTGTTTTCATATAAAAAAGAAATAGTATCAACAGGTATATCATTAAGCGCTAAATCAGGCAACATAAAATAGAATGAATGAGTAACGAATTTAGATTATTTTCGTGCCCAAAAATTGATGACTCTATGCAACCAACATTGGTAATATTGGCAGCCGGAATGGCTTCCCGTTATGGCAGTATGAAACAGATACAGGGTTTTGGGCCAGGTGGAGAAACTATTATGGATTATTCTATATATGATGCCATTCGTTCAGGATTTGGTAAGATAGTGTTCATTATCCGCCGGGAATTTGCTGATGATTTCAAGGAAATATTTGAACCAAAACTAAATGACCGGATAGAGGTTGATTATGTTTACCAGGATATGGAGGCCTTTACTGAAGGATTTGATTTTCCTGAGGAAAGAAAAAAACCCTGGGGGACTGCGCATGCTGTACTGTGTGCAATGGACAAAGTAAAGGAACCCTTTGCTGTAATTAATGCAGATGATTTTTACGGACATAATGCTTTTGCGAATGCCGCAGATTTTTTAGTGAATGATTGCAACAATAAAAATTATGCTATCGTGGGGTACGATCTGCTAAAAACATTATCTGATTATGGGACGGTGAACAGGGGCGTTTGCACCTTAGATAACACCGGTAACCTGGCGGGTATTACGGAACGTATTAATATAGCCAGGAAAGATGATACCATACTCTGCGATGATGGCTTAGAACCGAAACAACTCTCTATGGATACGAAAGTATCAATGAATTTTTGGTGCTTCGATCCTTCTTTTTTCTCCTATACACAAAAACTTTTTCGTGAGTTTTTACAGGATTATGGGCAGGAGCTAAAATCCGAATTTTTCATCCCGATTGTAGCCGATCAGTTTATCAGGGAAGGCGGGAAGGTTGAGATCATTCCTACTACTTCATCATGGTTTGGAGTAACCTATAAAGAAGATGCGCCATTTGTAGAAAATAGTTTGCAGGAGCTTGTACAAAAAGGTGAATATCCTAAAAGACTCTGGAGTTAATAACTCCCTGTCCTTCTAAAGAGAAGACTCAGGCCGAATTTTCACTACAAGTGGTGAGCACAATCGGTTGAATGACGGAATGATTAGTTACTATAAATCCCCTTTAGAGGTGGGGTATCAATTCACTTTGACCATAAATACATAGTCTTCTACTTTTTTCACTTGTTGTGTACGTTCCATTCCGGCAAGAGAAGATTTTGAAGACAGTTTGACCCGCTGGTACGAAGTGTCTTTTTTCAGATCATTCAGTGCTTTGTGGATATGCTTTGCTTCAAGAGCAAATACAACACCTTCGGCGGAAGTTTCTCTTGTACTTAAAATACCTACTATCTCCCCTTGTTCATTCAATACCGGGCCGCCACTATTACCAGGATTGGCGGGAATAGATACCTGGCAGCTAAGCGTATCACCATTAAAACCAGTTTTTGCGCTAAGGTATCCTTCGCCATATACAATTTCATCGCGGGGATAACCTAAGGTAAAAATTGGCGAGGCAAGATCTGTTGACGATTTGCTGATAGCATAAGGAATAGAAGCTAATGGCTTAAAGCTGCTGTCTTCTATTTTTAAAATAGCCAGGTCCTTTTCTTCGTCTATTAAAACAACTTTGGCATTAAAACTGGCGCCTGATCTATTTTGAACAGCAATATTGCGGGCATTCCTTACTACATGGGCATTGGTTACAAGCAATCCTTTAACATCAATTAAAAACCCTGATCCACCCGATTTGAAAGGTATGGCCGGATCAACGGTCATTTGATTTTTTAGATTGTTAACTACATTTTGTTGTGTACGTTGCTCTTGTTTTACCTTTTGCAGATCGCGGCTCAGATCCTGTAATTTTTTATTATCAGTGTTAGGAGAAATGGACCAGATCAGTGAACTGATGGTCAAGGCGGTTACCCCGGCAATAGAAGCAGCAATAGCGGCTACTCTTTTATACTTGTTCCACAGGTAAACTACCTTAGCCTGGCCTTTTAATTTGTCAGCATTGATCTTGCCTAGTTGCGCCAGGTCGGTATGCACATCATGCAAGGTTGAATGGAATTTTTTCCATTCTCCAAAACGGTTCATTTGTTGTAAAAACAAAGTATGTTCGACAACCAACTGGTCAATTTCACCATTTGTTTTGCGGAGGTTCTCAAAATGCAGTCTTTCGTCAGGGTTCATTTCACCCCTGATATACCGTTCAACAGCATCAAGGATCATTATATCATTGTTCTCATTCATCCTCAGGTTCGTTTTTATAATGCTTAAAAAATATTTTCTTTAATCGTACCAGGCACTTGTATTTCTGGGTCTTTGCATTTTCTGCATTCGTATAACCAAAATTGGCAGCTATTTCCTGCATATTCTTTTTTTGCAGGTAAAAAGCTTCCAATAAGCTTTTACAAGGCTCGCCCAGGCTAAGAATAGCTTTTCCCATCATTTCAAATTCAGCGTCTCTGCGGGTATGTTCTTCAATATCATCTTCTACCTGTACCAGTGCCTCTGCGTTTCCTATATCGCCTGAATAACGGTTAACTTGTTGTAATCTTTTGAGCCACAGCCGCCTGGATACGGAATACACATAAGTTTTGATCTGGCAGCTTAACTCAAAATTTCCAGACCTGGCTTTTTCATAGAGTACGATCATGGCCTCCTGGAATATGTCTTTTGCATCGTCTGCCGTGCCGTTGTTGTTGATAATCAACGACTGAACAGTACTATAGTTCTCCCTGTAGATCGTTTCAACAGCCTTTTTATCGTTCCGGGCTAATCCTTGCAATAAGATTCTTTCGTTGTTCTCTGAATTCACTATCCGTTATTTAATACTTTTTTTTAAAAATAGTAACCCTGTGGCAGCCCGAAAAATAAAGTTTTAAAAGTTGGGTTACCTTTTAACTGTTTGAGTATAAACACTGAAATATTTCATAAAATAAAAATTAAAAAATCACAATGAAAAAGCTTTTTATCGTGTTAGCAGTAGCTAGCCTTGGTTTTGTAGCATGTAACAATGAATCTAAAGTTGAAGAAACTACTGACAGCCTGACAAACAAAGTAGAAGAAGCCGCAGGTGCAGCAACAGATTCAATTACTGCAATCGGTGATAGCGCAGCCAACAAGATTGATTCTGTAGCAAAAGCAGCAACAGATTCTCTGAAAAAATAAGAAATTCCTTACGGCAAGCAAATCGTTAGGTGGCCGTTCCGATCTATCGGAGCGGCTTTTTTTTATCGCGGATACAGGATTTAAAGATTTCACAGATCGGTGGTATGGTAACTATTCTGCCACAACTGGGTTGAAAATATTTAACTTTGCGTCCCCATCCGTGAAATCATATAAAATCGTTAATCAGTGATTACATTTGAATCGTTAGGCATTGAGGAAGGCTTATTACGTTCCATCAGTGCATTAGGCTTTACAGAGCCTACCCCCATACAGGAGAAAGCAATTCCTGTTTTATTGCAAGGAACAAAAGATTTTATCGGGTTGGCACAGACCGGCACCGGTAAAACTGCAGCTTTCGGCATACCCTTATTACAACTCATCAACAAGGATGACCGTTTTCCACAAGCCCTGATCGTGTGTCCAACCAGGGAATTATGCCTCCAGATCGCCAAAGATCTGGGTACTTTCAAAAAAAGCGGCGCCGGATCTGTTTCTGTTACAGCTGTATATGGAGGAACTTCTATCTCCATGCAAATAAGAGACCTGAAAAGAGGGACTCATATTGTAGTAGCTACCCCCGGTCGTTTGATCGACCTTATAGAACGAAAAGCGATCAATCTTGAGCAGATACATTACGTAGTACTGGATGAGGCAGATGAAATGCTCAACATGGGTTTTAAAGAAGATATCGAGTTTATCCTGAAAAACACTCCAAACCGCCAAAGTACCTGGCTTTTCAGCGCTACCATGCCGCCCGAAATAAGACAGGTAAGCAAGCGGTACATGGATAAGCCTTTTGAAATTACAATAGGTAAGGCTAATTCCGGCAGTGCCAATATTGATCACCAGTATTATGCTACACAGCACCATAACAGGTATGAAGTATTAAAACGCATTATTGATTTTAACCCCGGTATTTACGGTATTGTGTTTGCCCGTACCAAGGCAGATACACAGGATAT
>JAKFEJ010000507.1:0-5486 GCA_036675745.1 Chitinophagaceae bacterium
CCCGTTCGTTTTGTTCCTTTCAAAAGAAGCCAATGAAGTGAGTGGTGAATAGTGAGTGGCCACTGTCTTGTCCTTAGTGAGCTTCCCCTCTCCGGAGGGGCGAATTTAGGAGAACTTATTATATAGGAAATCGGGGTGGGTTGATGTTAAGCAGCCTGAAAGTTGAAGGAAACCCGTAGTAAATAGTGTCAACTTTTGTAGGGCATCACATCCAAAATTCCTAACTGCAAATTACCAATTACCAATTTTAGATACTGCCTTCGAAAGATGCAATTTTTAAAAATTACCCAACCTCTGTTCTCCTATCATAACAGATTGATGGCAGCCACGGCTTTGCTTTCCGTAGCGCTTATTGCTTTCCAGGTTGCGATCATTCAATTGCTTTCCTATGTGCAATGGTATCATTATGCCAACATGGTTATATCCATTGCGCTGCTTGGATTTGGAGCAGCAGGAACAGTTTTATCGTTATTTCGAAAACGGTTGCTGGATCATAGTGGCATATTGTTACCGCTGTTGATGATTGTTTGTGGTCTTATGATGGTCATAGCTGTATGGCTCAGCCGGAGCGGCTTTGCCCGTTTCGATTCCTATCTTCTATTTGTAGACCGCAGGCAATGGTTATCGCTTTTCATCAATTACTTACTTTTCTTTTTTCCTTTTTTCTTTGGTGCATTGGCATTAGGAATCATTTTTGTAAAATACGTTGCAGAGATTGGTAAATTCTATTTTTCCAACCTGGTAGGTTCCGGCATCGGAGCTGTTATGGCAGCAGGTCTCGCATCGTATTTTTTCCCGGCTGTATTGCCTGTAGTCATGGCATTGATGGCGATAACTGCCGGCCTCATTTTATTGCAGCAAAAAAACCGATGGCTTATTATTACACTTGCTTTTGCAACTGGAGCATTTGTATTTTATAGAATCGCAGAGCCGGTTGATCTTACACTATCGGAATACAAAAGCCTGAGCCGGGCTCTCAATTTACCTGCTGCAAAAATTGAATTGAAGAAACCTGGTCCTTATGGTTTTATTGAAGTGGTTTCGGCTAATGCCTTGCGTTATGCGCCGGGATTAAGTCTTGCTTTTACCGGCGAAGTACCCGTCAAAAAAGAAGTTTTCAATAATGGCGATTGGTTCGGGCCGGTTGTTTCATGGAATCCGAAAGATAGTCTTCACTTGCTTGACTACACTACTATGGCGCTGCCCTATGTGTTGAAGCAACGGGATAAAGTGCTTATACTGCATGCGGGAACTGGATTACATATTTCCCATGCACTCAGCAGAGGCGCAACAAATATTGATGCAATAGAACCACACAAAACAGTAACCAATCTTTTACAGCATGAGCTGGCTGCTGATAATGACTCGCTTTATTATCATCCCGCCTTGAAGATGCATATCACCGAACCACGAACTTTTTTATCTGTTACCAAAACAAAATATGATCTGATACAACTTCCTGTTGTTGGTGCTTTCGGAGGTGGCGCGGGGTTATATGCTATGCGGGAAGAATACAGTCTTACTAAAGAAGCTTTTTTGCAAATGTGGAACCTTTTGGAAGATGATGGAGTTATCAGCATCACGGCCTGGATGGATTATCCTTTCCGCAATCCGTTAAAAATAGCGGCAACGATTGCCGAAACAGCGGAGGCAGCAGGATTGTCGCCGCTTCATTCACATATAACAGCAGTGCGAAGCTGGGGAACCATTAGTTTTTTGCTGAAAAAATCTCCTCTCTCTTCATCGGATACATTTGCAATTCGCCAATCTTGTGACAAGCTTTTTTTTGATCCTGTTTTTCTACCCGGTCTATCTAAAGAAGAACGTACTTTTTATAATGGAATGAATGATGAATCCTTTTTTGTGTACATGGATGAATTGTTATCGGGCAAAAGAGAAAACTTGTATAAAGATTATGATTTCTACCTTCGCCCTGCTACAGAGGACAAACCTTATTTTTCACAATTTCTTCGGTGGAAAAGCCTGACCCATCTTAACAACATTTTTGGTACACAATCAGTTCCGTTTCTTGAGTTGGGCTGGCTTATAGCAGTCATGACATTTTTCCAGCTATCACTACTGGCTTTATTGCTCATTATTTTACCACTGTTTAAAATCGGTTGGAAAGGAAGCCATAAGTTATGGACATTGCTATATTTCAGCGGGCTGGGCATAGGATATATGCTCCTGGAAATTGTTTTGATTCAACAATTCATTTTGTTTTTTGGTAACCCGGTTTATGCCGCAGCATTGGTGATTGGAATAATGATGCTTGCTTCAGGAGCAGGTAGCTATTACTCATCCGGGCATCTGTTAAAACGATCCATCATGAAAAAGATATTGCTGATGATCGTAGGCCTGCTGGTATTTTATTCTTTCTTCCTGTCAACATTCCTGCAAAATATTACCGGGCTTACTGTCCCGATTAAACTTGGAATTTCATTAATCATCATCGCCATTCCTTCTATGCTGATGGGTATGCCCTTTCCGATGGGTTTAAGATTATTATCCGGCATTGAAGAAAAAAATATCCCCTGGGCCTGGGGTATCAATGGTTGCATGTCTGTCATCAGCGCTGCGCTGGCTACACTGCTTGCAGTAGAAGCAGGCTTTACTGTAGTGATAATATTGGCCGCTTTTTCTTATGCAGTATGTTTACTGGCAATGTACAGTTATCGCCTGTAAGAGTAAAATCAAACAGCTGGTACAGATTAATTTTACTAAGAACGCTTTATCAAATCAGTCTGCATTTAAGAAATAATCTTCGCACGATTTTAAAATAGCGATTGAAACTTTCTATACCCTTTTACAGTTGTGACATACTACACAACTACCTAATGAATAGATATATGTCTATACAAAAAATATTTTCACTCAGGCCCACCCCGTGTTTAACCACTACAATACCGAAAATAAAAAAATTAATAGCTTATCATTTCCCATGCGCAGGGGTTGCTGCTAATCACATGGCAGCACCAGCAAACCCCGGCGGAACCAGGTTCGCATCTTGTTTTTATTGTTACATTTGGGGACGAGCAATATCAAATTATTTGAAAGCAAACAAATAAGAACTGTTTAGAATGAAGCAGACCAGAAATGGCATTTCGTCGTTGAAGACGTAGTGAGTGTTCTTTACTGACAGTAAAGACACAAAACAATATATCATCAAATCATTTAACAATGAAAAAGCAGGATGCCATAAAAATATTTGAAGACAAAAAAGTGCGAACCCTTTGGGATGAGGAACAGGAGGAATGGTACTTCTCCATTATTGATGTAATTGAGATTTTAACCAATACTGACAGGCCAAGAAAATATTGGAGCGACCTGAAAGCCAAACTGAAAAAAGAAGGTAGCGAACTGTCCGAAAAAATCGGACAGTTGAAAATGGCTGCTGAAGATGGCAAGATGCGTATAACCGACGTAGCCGATACCGAACAACTTTTCCGCCTTATACAATCCATCCCATCACCTAAAGCAGAGCCTTTCAAGCTTTGGTTGGCACAGGTGGCATCCGAAAGGTTAGACGAAATGCAGGACCCTGAATTGACCATTGACCGAGCTTTAGAACAATATTTGAAACTGGGTTACTCTGAAAACTGGATTAACCAGCGACTGAAAAGTATAGAAATACGCAAAGAACTAACCGATGAATGGAAAAGCAGGGGACTAAAAGCAGGTCAGCAATTTGCAACGCTTACCGATATTATTACAAAAGCCTGGGCTGGTAAAACCACCAAAGAATACAAAGTGCTGAAGGGGTTGAAAAAAGAAAACGTCAGGGACAACATGACCAACACCGAACTAATTTTAAATATGCTGGCCGAAGCATCCACTAAAGATATTTCGCAGGCAGTAAACCCTGGCAGCTTTGAAGAAAGTCAGAAAGTAGCACAGCAGGGTGGCAATGTAGCCAAAGTAGCCCGGTTGGAATTAGAAGCAAAGACAGGTAAAAAAGTAGTGACGGCATTAAACGCCAAAGCCGCATTGAAACAGTTACCAGCAGCAACAACACCCAAAAAAATTAAAGGGAAGAACAAAAAATAATAATGGTAACACAAAATTTTACGGCGCAAACAAAACAACTGATAATAACCTGAAAGACATTCGTATCCCGTATGGCTTAAAAATCCGCTTATATCCTTCTGCCATATAAGCATGACTTATTTTCAGCAAACTATTTTGAAGTGTATTACCATGGTTTCCATTTGTCTATACATGTAACGTAGATTTCCTAAGTGCAAAAAGCTATGAGATCCGGATTTTGCTGAGTAGGTTTGCCCTCAGTTGAAATATACATCAACAACAGTACACCGTTCCGGGACAAATGAAAAAACCTTAATAACCGTACCCCCCGGAACAAACACAGTACTTCATCTTCCAATATTCTATCGTTAAATTCCTTCCACTCTTCCTATGCTTAACATTTAATCCAAACCCTCAGGGTCGGCATTGTTTTATTTTAAAAATAAATACGATGTTGAAAAGAAAACTACTCCGATCAGGTCTTTTTGCAAATGGTTTATTGATCATCCTGGCTGCAGTTCATGCAACAGGTACTCAACAAACATCCGGCGTTTCAAAAACAATCAATGACTCAGCTATTCAATGGGTGAGCCTTGATGAAGATCTTCTGCAGTTTACCGGGCTTTCTGAAACAATGGCCGCCGAAGCTCCCAAAATTGGGTTGCGTAAAGAAGCCATGAAATTCGCCAATACTTACCTGGCAAAGAACAGTGATCTGCTGGAAAAGATAAAGGAGAAGCATCCTTCTTATTTCCGGATCATGGATACTGTTTTTAAAAAGTATGATCTGCCGATGGAGTTAAAACACCTGGCCATCATCGAATCGCAATTAAATACAAAAGCACGGTCCCGTGTGGGAGCCGTGGGTCCCTGGCAGTTTATGCCAGCTACCGCACGTCTTTTAAAATTAAAGGTTACTTCCAGGTATGATGAACGTACCAACTTTTATAAAAGCACGGTGGCGGCAGCTAAATATCTTCGTGACCTGCACAAACTATTTGACGATTGGTTACTGGTTATCGCGGCTTATAACAGCGGCCCCGGCCCTGTCTATAAAGCCATTAAAAAATCGGGTAGCCGTAATTTCTGGAAGCTTCAGCATTTTTTACCGGCTGAAACAAGAGGTCATGTGAAAAAATTTATCAGCACCCATTATTATTACGAAGGTCGTGGGGGAGTAACAACTTCTACCAAACAAGAAGTGAATATGCATAGAAAAACAATGCTGGCATTTGCTGAAAAACACAACAGGCTGCTGAAAGAAAAGCAAGCTGAATTACTTGCGGTAAATGACAGCGCCGCTGACAACTCAGCTAATGATGATAAGATAGTTGCGGTAACTATTGTAAGCGGGTTAAAACCAAACGAAAAATAAAAGCATTCACACTAGCACTCATTTCATTATTACAATCTACAATACTTCAATCGTTGTTTAAAAGCACCGGTTGAAGTATTATTTT
>JAKFEJ010000158.1:0-5461 GCA_036675745.1 Chitinophagaceae bacterium
AACAAAATGGTAAGTGTAAAAAAATATTTTTTCATATCAGTATTTTACAAAATGAAGGTTCTTTGAGAATGTATCTACCACGCCTTTAAAACTTTTATCGCTAAATGCAAAAACCACGCAGGCAGTTTTGGTATCTTTTCTAAATGAATTCAACATCACCACCGCTTTCTTTTTTGTTTTGATAAAAATTGCCAATGGCCAGTGTTGATGTCCAGCCATCCCATAGTTGTTCTGTCATTATCTTCAGCGGTTTTTTACTGGCTTTGGCCAATCGTTTTACCACTTGTTCATTCCACTGGCTGATAACATCTTTCATGACATCTGCCTTTGCCGGCAGGTTTTTGTATAAGGTAATTGTACAAAAGCTTGTATCATTATTGATAAGATTGAACTGTACACTTGATGGCAGTTGGCTTTTAGTAAAAAATGCCGGTGGCTGGTAAGCGAATACATCAAAACTGCCGGCTTGTGCAAACGCATTTATTGTTGCAAGTATAAGGAAGGGTATTAAAAAATACTTTTTCACTTTTCTGTTTTTTTATTTCAATACCCTTTTGAGATAACAGCAGTAAGTGGTAAAAAAGATCCATCGGTATAGCATTTCATATCGCCGAATTCATCATTTAGAAACCCATATGCGTTGCTGAATAATATTACTTTCCTACCAAGCGATGGATGCAAGTTGCCGTTTTGGTCTTTAAATTCTAAGATCAAGCTAACAGATTCTATTTTCCATGCATCTGCGAAAAAATTGGGTTCATATTGTATATTCAACCTTATTCCAGCTTGTTGAAAAGTTTCCAATGGAGTGGGTGCCCGACCTTCCAGATCCAGTCCAAACTCGGTGTCTGAATTTATTGGCATTTCATTACCCAAATTAAATTGAAGATAATTGCGCCAGTTTGCAGGGGTGCTTTTCGCCATAAGCGTTACATAAACCTTGGAGGGGAATTCCTTATTATCATTTCCTGTTCTAATACTAACCCTTGCAGATGTTAATAAATACACCGGAACAGTAGAGGGTAATTCTTGTTTTACAACAGGCTGTTGTTTCGGTGCTGGCGGCGGTGCCGGTGCTGGCTGAGATGGAATACTGATAACGGTTGGATTTTTTTTGACCGGTACCTGTTTGGTCCTTATCTGGGCATGTAGGGTGCTGCCAGTAAATGCTGTAGCAAAAACAAAGATGGCGAATTGTATTTTTTTCATGATTTTTTTTAAGCAATGGTTTTAAAATGTAAAAAGAATATTGAGTTTTAGGTTTTCTTATTTTTTTCAAGTGCTAAAACTTTGAAATCGCCCCACTAATTCCTACACTGCTCAGTGTTGAACTTGCCGGGTTTAACATGCAAGCCAGTACATCATCTTTACCATCGCCATTAATATCTCCAACCAGGGGATATGTGTTGGCACCGACTCCATAATTCAGTAAGGGAGGAGGAAAAAAATTGAAGCAGGAACCATTGCTGATCGCAAACTGCCACATGCCATCAGCAGGATTAAATGCCAGTATATCTGATTTTTTATCGCCATTAAAATCGCCTGACCGGAATATTAACCCCGCATCCATCGCCCATCCCTGACACCAAAAAGTATTCATACAGCCATTGGCAGGAACAAAACTGTTATTTTGATTAAGCGCTACCTGCCAGTTGCCGGTGGCTTTTTCCCTGATGGCAATATCCGTAAATCCATCTCCATTAAAATCGCCGGATAGCGGCTGAAAGGCATATTGGTTAATGCCCCAGTTACTGATCCAATTATCACCTGCAGTGCCTGCAGCAGTTACAAGATTGGTTCCATTTGACAGGGCTACCTGCCAGTTGCCTGTTTGATACATCCAGATAGCCGCATCACTTTTCCCATCCTTGTTAAAATCACCGGGGAGCGCAATATACTCAGGGGTAACAGGGTTGGTGGGCCAGTAATGGAACTGGTTGGATTTAGTTAAAAAAAATTGCTCCCCACCGGATGACTGTAATGCACTTACAGTGTTTAAAAAAGTGAAAAGCCCCCAACCTCTGTTAAATACGATCAGGTCGCCACGGCCATCTCCATTCATGTCTCCCGGTATGCCATCATATATATGCTGGCTATTGGTTAAATTAATATCAGCATAGCCATTCCAGAAAAAGACGGTTTGCTGATCAACATTTATTGCATCTGTTTTTTTAAGCACAAGGCCGAATGTTTCACTGTTTTCAAAATCTCTGTATAAAATATCTTTCAACCCATCCTTGTTATTGTCGATAGCAAAAAAAGCATATTTATTATCTGAAGGAGATAAACCGGCAGTTCTGTTGACAGAAAAACTGCTACGGGAAAATGAATGAGAGAACATAGCCTGCCCGGTTGGTATTGGTATGGGCGTAATGCCGCCAACAGTAGGTTGTGTATTACCGGTATTTGAAACTGCTGTATTAGGTGTGGAATTTTTAGTTTCTTGTATGGCACGTAAGATTTCCTGCTTGTCTTTATTAAGGCTGACGGGCTTCTGGGGTAAAGTGCGTGTTTTTATTTGTGCCTGTGTTGTATTTAATATAGATATTGCCAGGCTAATAAGGAAACATATTTTTTTCATGAGTAAAATATTATGTAAGTAATTGATGCTGTAAATATGAGGATTCAGGCAATCAGTGTCCATCCTGTAAAAACAGGATATTTCAATAAGAAGAGAAAATCATGGAAAAAGGGGAGAGGATAAATGGTTGCATGATAGTTTATTTGTAATATGAGTGTAAAGGATTTATTTTACTGTATGAGAAAGTTTATAGCAATACTTGTTTTTTTTTGGCTGCCTGTTCTTGCAGCGGGCCAGCAAGCTAATAATCTTGACAGCCTGCTGAAACTTATTGCTTATGCAAAAGAGGACACTAATAAAATAAGCCTGTTATTAAATATTGAAAAAGAATATTTTGCTGCCAATGAGTTTGACTCTGCATTGTATTATAATAATGAGTGTGAAAGGCTCATTTCAAAAGTTGAGGCCCGGCAATATAAACACAAATGCTTTCATGAATTTGTGAAGATTTATCATGCTCAGCAAGCTTACAGGCCTGCGCTTAATTATTGTTTGCAATCTATTGCCATAGCAAAACAACACAAAAACCGGTTCCAGGAAGCTCTCTCTTATCGGGCCCTGTTTAATATTTATCATAATTTAAGGATGAACGATTCTGCGGTAAAATACGGGGTGTATTCGCTGAGACTTACTGAAGAAATTAAAGACACTGTAAATATTGCAACCAATTATGGAAACCTGAGTTGGTTGTATATGGACCTTAATCAAAATGATAAGGCAATAGAATATGGCAAACAGGGAATTGCTGCCGGTGAAAAATACAAGGATACCAGTGGTTTGCTTACGGCCATAAATAATACCGCATTGTGCTATCATAGAAACGGAAACGATGAAAAAGCTATTGAGTTGTTTAGCAAACAACTGGGAATCGCAAAGAAAGTAAATAGAAAGCGGTCAATTGTAAGGGCACTTATTAATCTTGGCACTTCTTATTATGCATTGGGCGATAAAGCTGAATTGGGAAAAACAACAATAGAATTGAATGATTATTTTGAGAACAATCCCAAAACAGATATTAAGCTAAAATGCTTTCAATACATCATTAACGGGTATAGTAGTATTCTTAATAATAATTTTCAACAGGCGGAAAATCATCTTTTAGAAGGAGTACGAATTGCCGAAAAGGATTCAATTGTAGATCCGCTTTTAATTATGTACAGTACGCTTTCAACCATAAAATCTGCACAGCATGATTTTAGGACTGTTAATTTATATGATCAAAAATCGGATGCCTTATCTGAATCTCTGCAGGAACAAGAATTATCGGAATACGCAATAGAACTGGAGACAAAATACGAAACGGAGAAAAAAGATAATCAATTAAAATTGCAGGAAGTCCAAATAAAGCAAAAGAACATCCTGAATTATATCCTGCTTGGCAGTGCAGTCGCCTTGCTGGTCATTTCTCTTCTGGCATACCGCAACTATAAGCATAAACAAAAACTACAGCAGCAACGAATTGCGGAATTAGAGACAGAAAAACAATTAACTGCCACCGAAGCCGTACTCAAAGGAGAAGAACAGGAACGAACCCGCCTGGCTAAAGACCTTCATGATGGATTGGGGGGCATGTTGTCGGGCATTAAATATTCATTTCAGACTATGAAAGGAAACCTTGTCATGACGCCTGAAAATCACCAGGCCTTTGAACGCAGCATGGATATGCTGGACAGTTCCATTAAAGAAATGCGGCGTGTAGCTCACAATATGATGCCGGAAGCTCTTGTGAAATTCGGACTGGATACCGCATTGAAAGATTTTTGTAACGATATCAACCAATCCGGCGCATTGCGGGTAACTTACCAGTCAATAGGATTGGAAAATGAAACTATCGAACAAACTACGGCCATTACCATTTATAGAATAGTGCAGGAACTTATCAATAATACGATGAAACATGCAGCTGCTAAAACAGCTATCGTGCAGGTAACTAAGACAGATGGGAGTATTTCTATAACCGTTGAAGACGATGGAAAAGGATTTGATCCGGTAATTTTAAAAACTGGAAGAGGAATCGGTTGGAGCAATATCCAAAGTCGTGTTGAATATCTCAAAGGAAAATTAGATGTACAATCAGAGCCAGGCAAAGGAACATCTGTTTTAATTGAATTAAAGAATGTATAACTTTTAAATACTCCGCCAACTGGTGGAGACAGGAGCATGGCGATCAGTGTATTTATAGTTGATGATCACTACATGGTGATAGAAGGTATCCGTTCATTGTTACAGAATGAAAAGGGTATTGAATGGGCGGGTCATGCGATGAATGCAGCTTCCTGCCTGGCTTTTCTAAACAAGCAACAGCCTGATGTGATCCTCATGGATATAAACCTGCCAGACAAAAGCGGCATTGATCTGTGCAAAGAAGTGAAAGAAAAATATCCTTCTGTTTTTATTGTAGGCCTCAGCACATTTAATCAGCAAAGCTTTATTCAAAAAATGATGGACAATGGAGCTTCAGGCTATGTTCTAAAAAATGCTACGCAGGAAGAATTGACAGATGCTATTGTTACTGTTATAAAAGGCAAAACTTATTTAAGTGAAGAAGCTTCCCATACTTTGCGAAAAGATGAAGAAGCTACTATTGTTTTAACGCGGCGTGAAAAAGAAGTATTGGAACTGATTGCCGATGGAATGACCAATAATGAAATCGCAAAAAAATTATTTATCAGTGTAACTACCGTAGATACCCACAGGAAAAATCTATTGGCAAAGCTGGAAGCAAAGAATACCGCTTCGTTGGTTCGCATCGCTACACAGATGCAATTGATCTGACTGTGATCATTCAAAATCTTCGTACAGGAGATATTTTTTCCTGATTTTTTTGAACTCACTCAGCTTTGGTTCCCAACTTTTTCTTATTTCTTCTTCTGATTCTCC
>JAKFEJ010000693.1:0-5455 GCA_036675745.1 Chitinophagaceae bacterium
ACTTTGGCACTTCTTATTTTATTCATCATGGCTATTCGTTTTTTAAGTGAGGAAAAATTAAAATTGCTGGCTATACTGAAATGATTGTTACCAATTACCTTTAACAATAAGTATTGGTATTGTTTTTTATCTATCCCATTTTCAACAACTTTGTTGTCGGCAATAAACTCAAGATTTTGGCGGATCGCTTTACGGATCAGCCAGGCAAAGGGATTGTACCAGTTGAGAATACAAAGTATTTCACTCCAGACAATATCTATCGTGTGTCTTTGTTTTACATGCACAAATTCATGCCGGATGATTTCTTTTAGCTCTGCTTCAGTATGCAGGTGTTGATTGATAAAAATGGAGTTACCAAAAGAGAAAGGGATAATATTTTCGTTAACCTGGTAAAACTTTATTTCATCATCAGCAATCAGCTTCGCTTTATCCGTTAGTCTTTTGAAAGAAACTAACTGAAGAATAAGCCGAAACAACAATATCCCGGCACCTGCTATCAAAAAAACGAATAACCAACTCCATACTGTCCATCCACCCAGGGCTTCTGCCATAGCAGGGGCAGGCGAAACTTTTGTTGTCAATGCTTCAACGGCTGGTATGAACGTTAGCATTTCATGACCGGCTACTTCATTTTTTTCAAGTATCGGCGAAATATTAATAAAGGAAATAAAAAAACATAGCAGGGAATAACCGGCAAGATACCAGCGGTTATGATTATAAAATGTTAGCCTGCGCAATACAAATTGATAAAAAAGGTACATGATGGCCAGGCTAATCGAAAGTTTGATCAGGTATTGAAACAGGATAGGCATATTTAATAAGTTGAAAAGTTGATTGGTTGATAAGTTACCTGGTAGAAATCCCGACTATTTTTTATTTTCTATCAGGTCAATTATTTCTTTTAACTCCTTCGCTGACAGTTTTTTTTGTTCCACAAAAAAACTCACCAGCTCTTTATATGAATTGTCAAAATATTCTTTCACAACCCCTCCCATAAATTTCTTTTTATAGTCATCTTCCGAAACCGCTGGTTTATACAGGTAGGCGTTTCCGATCAGCCTGCTGCTGAGGTATCCTTTTCTCTCAAGGTTTTTGACAGTAGAAGCTACTGTTGTATAGGGCGCAGGCTCATCCATGTTTTCCATAAAGGCTTTCACATTTCCTTCGCCGGTACGCCAAACTGCTTGCATGGTTTCTTCTTCTACGTGGGTTAACTTTTCCATGTCTACGAAATTTTCGTAAATCTACGAACATTTCGTAACACTCCAATTTTTATCCTTTTTTTATTTTTTGCTGCCTGCCTGCCTTACTAATAAAGTCGTTTCTTTGAGTACATGAAAAACATATTTTTATTAACCCTTGCCCTGGCGACATATTTTTTCTCTTTTGGACAAAGCGATTCTATACCGCAAGCACCTTACAAACGCTTTCCAACTGTTCCACCGTTTAAATTATTGTTAACTGACAGTAGTACTCATTTTACTAAAGACGATCTGGCTAAGAAAAAGCCGGTAATGCTTATGTTATTCGGCCCCGACTGTGATCATTGCAAACACGAAACAGAAGAGATCATTAAGAATATAGATGCTTTTAAAAAAGTTCAGATCGTTATGTCAACTACCCTGCCTTTTGACAAAATGATAGATTATTACAATCACTATAACCTGGAACGTTTTGATAATATTATAGTGGGTAAAGATGTCAACTATCTTCTTCCTGTTTTTTATGATGTTCGCAACCTTCCCTTCCTTGCATTTTATAATAAGAAAAAAGAACTCATCTCTGTATTTTCAGGTGCCTTACCTATTGATAAAGTAATTGAAGAGCTAAAGAAATAACCTCAAACCATAATCCCGGTAACTATCGGGAATAAACTACAAACTTTCTAATACCTTTGCCCCGCAAATAATTTTCTCACTCTATAAATTTTTTCTTTCATGAAAGTAACTGTTGTAGGTGCCGGAGCTGTTGGAGCTACTTGTGCCGATAATATTGCCCGTAAAGAACTGGCTGCTGAATTGGTTTTATTAGATATTAAAGAAGGCGTTGCCGAAGGTAAAGCACAGGACATGATGCAAACGGCTGCCTTACTTGGTTTCGATACGAAGATCACCGGTTCTACCAATGATTATTCAAAAACGGCTGGAAGCGATGTTGTGGTAATTACTTCTGGTCTTCCACGTAAGCCAGGGATGACCCGTGAAGAATTGATCGGTGTGAATGCAGGCATTGTAAAAAGTGTTGCTGAAAATATTCTGAAACATTCTCCCAATGCCATCATTATCGTGATCAGCAACCCGATGGATACAATGACTTACCTGGCATTGCAATCAACTGGGCTACCCAAAAACCGTATCATTGGTATGGGTGGTACATTGGACAGTGCCCGTTTCAGGTATCAACTGAGCCAGCACTTAAACTGCAGCCCTGCTGATCTGAATGCAGTAGTAGTAGGCGGCCACGGAGATACCACCATGATCCCATTGATCCGTCTGGCTACCTGGAATTCTGTTCCGGTTACAAAATTTTTAACCACTGATCAGCAAAAACAAATTGTGGCAGATACAATGGTTGGCGGTGCTACATTGACTAAACTGATCGGCACATCTGCATGGTATGCACCCGGTGCCGCTGGTGCAGCATTGGTAGAAGCGATTGTAAGAGATGAAAAGAAACTCTTTACGTGCTGCGTTTCTCTCAATGGTGAATATGGACAAAAAGATATTTGTCTCGGCGTTCCTGTTATCATTGGAAAAAATGGCTGGGAAAAAATTCTTGACTTTGGTTTAAATGATGCTGAACAAGCTGAATTTAATAAGAGCGCAACTGCCGTCAGAGCCATGAATGATGTATTGAAAACTTTATAAATAACAAAGTTCATTTTTATAAAAGCTGTTCAGTATGATGCTGAGCAGCTTTTATTTTATTATCCTGTAACAGCATCGAAATAATTTTCCTTCAAAATCAAATGGCGTAGTGGCTTTTGTAATATCCTTTACAGAATCTGCTTTTATATTTTCCTGATCAAGTATAAATCTTCGGAAGTTTGTACTGAAGTACAGGACGCCACCGGGTTTTAATGTAGCCATACAGTTGTTGATGAGTTCAACATGATCCCTTTGTATATCCAAAAAATCTTCCATTCTTTTGCTATTGCTGAAAGTAGGGGGATCCATTATTATTAAATCAAAATAATCAGTTGGTAATGTTTTTAAATATTGCAACACATCTGCATGAACGAATTTAAAGCCCCCATCCCCAAAAGGGGTGTAACAGATGTCGATTCCATTGAGCTGAATATTCTTTTCTGCCCAGATTAAATACGTTTTGGAAAGATCCACTGTTACTATTTCTGATGCCCCGCCAGCCGCGGCATAAACAGAAAAAGAACCTGTATAAGCAAAGAGGTTCAATACTTTTTTGTCCTTTGATTCGTTTCTCACACGTTCTCTTGTCAACCTGTGATCAAGGAATAATCCTGTATCCAGATAATCACTCAGATTCACCAAAAATTTCAACCCATTTTCTTCCACTATAAATTCATGCTGCACTTCACCAAATTTCTGATACTGCCCAAGTCTTCCCGGCTTTCTTTGGCGCAACTTTAAAAACATATTTTCCCTGGACACTGATAGAATTTCGCAAATCACTTCCAGGCTTTTTTCCATCCATTCATCATGCTCTTCTTCAGTCATGTTGTGACGGCGTTTATATTCTGCCACGTATAATTTATCGCCATAAAATTCAATACAAAAAGGAAACTCAGGCAGGTCATGATCGTATATCCGGTAGCAGGTTATTCCTGATTTCTTTGCCTGCTTACCTATATGGCGAAAGACTTTAGTGAGCCTGTTACGAAACATGTCGGTTTTATCGTGGGTCATAAAATAAACGCCTGGTATTCTTTTGTTTAAAAAAAATTAAAAAATCAAGACAAATGTCGTAAATTGGTACGACAAATGACGGTTATGAAAAAAAAGACAATTCCCAAAAAATACAAACCTGAAGATACAAATACCCCAAAGGTGAGTGAGCCTATTGCCATGTACAGGAGTGTAAAGATATTACCCTCAGTTCAGGATTTTCCCTATAAAAAATTTGAAAAAATAGCCAATAAAGTCCCATTTACTCAAAAAGAATGGGCATCCATATTGCATCTTTCCGAAAAAACTTTACAACGTTATTCAAAAGATAACAAATCTTTTGAAGGAATTTATGTCGATCGTATCCTGCAAATAGAAGAGCTTATTAAATTGGGCCTTGAGGCATTTACAGATGCCAATGCTTTTTATAACTGGCTAAAGAAAGATAAGCAGGTATTGGGTGATCTGTTAACTTTTGATTCACTGAAAAATACCTATGGTATAGAACTCCTCAGAAACCAGGTTGGCCGGATATTGCACACCGTTTACATATGATAGTTTTCAGATTTACACCCGAACAATATAGTCATGATATCAGCGGTGAAGGTGCCAGCATGTTTGGCGGCCGGTGGAACAGTATAGGATTTCCTGTTGTATACACCAGTGTTACCATCTCTCTTTCCTTATTGGAAATTCTTATTTACAGCGCCAGTTATGATCAATTGCGAAATAACTTTCTTGTCAGAATAGAAATTCCAGATATAGCAGTTCCACTTATTTCCGAAACTACCTTACCCAAAAGATGGCAAAGTGAAAAAGAGCATTGTCGGTATATCGGCAATGAATTTCTTACACAAAAAAAGACGCTGCTCCTCAAAGTTCCTTCAGCTATTATACCGGAAGAAAATAATATCCTGATCAACCCGTTACACCCTGAATTTAAAAAAGTAAAAATTATCGGTTCGGAGAAGTTTGAATTCGATGGAAGGCTTTTTAAATAAGAGATTCAATGGAGATTTTAGCAAAACATTTTAAGAGAAAATGTTAGTAATTTTTTGCGAAATTTACTGTCCCATATGTATGCCATTGTTGACATAGAAACTACGGGCGGCTATGCCGCTGCTAACGGTATTACTGAAATATCCATTCATATTTTTGATGGTACAAGAGTAGTGGAAATCTATGAAACGCTGATCAATCCCAGGCAGTCTATTCCCTACTATATACAATCCATGACCGGTATAACCGATGACATGGTGAAGGATGCACCATTGTTTGAGGAAGTTGCAGACAAAATTTATGAGTTACTAAAAGATAACATATTTGTAGCGCATAATGTAAACTTTGATTATTCATTTGTAAAAAGCCATCTTGCTGCAAGCAACTATGAACTTACTACCAAAAAACTTTGTACAGTAAGATTAAGCCGTAAAATATTTCCTGGTTTTCCTTCTTATAGTCTTGGCAATCTGTGCCACTCGCTGAATATAATTATAAATGACCGTCACAGGGCTGGTGGTGATACTGAAGCTACCGTAAAAGTTTTTCAATTGCTTTTACAAAATGATAAAGAGCAATTCATCATAAAAAGT
>JAKFEJ010000260.1:0-5439 GCA_036675745.1 Chitinophagaceae bacterium
AAAAATTCAATTATAGTTTTCTCATATAGCAGCAGTCAAATAGGCCGCCCCGGGTATTAAGCAGTTCAGTGGGCGGTCTATTATTTTCTTACAAAAATTGATTTTATATATTCGTGTATAATGAAGAATAATATGAAACAGACTATTTATTTTTTTCTCTTAGTTTTCTTTTTTAATTCTAAACTCCAGGCGCAGCAAGAATGGCAAATCGTGCCCGGTAAGATCACAACGCCCTGGGCCGAAAAAGTGGATCCTGCCCAACCACTGAATGAATATCCAAGGCCTCATTTAGTACGGAACGAATGGACAAACCTGAATGGTCTTTGGCAATATTCAATTTTGCCGAAAGATCAACAAGCGATTCCTGCAACCACACAGGGATCCATACTTGTTCCGTTTGCTGTAGAGTCGGCTTTATCCGGTGTAGGAAAAACAGTTGGCAAGGATAGTATTCTCTGGTATAAAAAATCCATATCTCTCTCAAATAAAAGAAACAAAAACATCCTTTTGCATTTTGGTGCCGTAGATTGGTTATGTACTGTTTTCGTAAATGATAAAGAAGTGGGTTCTCACCAGGGTGGTTATGATCCGTTTTCAATAGATATAACCGAAGCGCTTAAAAAAGGATCAAAACAGGAAATTGCTATTCGTGTATGGGATCCGTCCGATGATGGCCCTCAGCCAAGGGGTAAACAAATAAAAAATCCACATGGTATCTGGTACACACCTGTAACCGGCATCTGGCAAACAGTCTGGCTCGAAACAGTTCCAAAAACATATATCGTTGAAACAAAACAAACACCGGATGTTGATCAGAAATTGGTTCGTGTAAATACAAAGATTGAAAACACACAACCAGGCGACCAGGTAGTGATCACTGCATGGGATGGCGCAACAAAAATTGCAGAACAAACTGTAGCTGCTAACGTCGAAGCAAATTTGCCTGTTGCAAATGCAAAATTATGGTCGCCGCAAAATCCTTTTTTGTACGACCTGAAATATACTATTCTCCGTAAAGGCAAAGTAGTGGATGAAGTAAAAAGTTATTTTGCTATGCGCAAAGTATCCATGAAGCCTGATAACAATGGTATTCAAAGAATGTTATTGAATGATCAATTCGTTTTTCAATACGGTCCGTTAGACCAGGGTTGGTGGCCTGATGGCTTATATACAGCGCCAACAGATGAAGCCTTGAAATTTGATATTGAAAAAACAAAAGAGATGGGCTTTAACATGATCCGTAAACATGTTAAAGTAGAACCAGCCCGATGGTATTATCACTGCGATAAGATGGGCATGCTGGTATGGCAGGATATGCCGAGCGGTGATCTGGGCAATCGATGGGAGTCCCGTCCCGGTGTTTATGGCAAGGCCACAGACAAAGACAGAACCAGCGAATCGGAGTCTATTTTTAAAACAGAGTGGAATGAGATCATGCAGGACTTCCACAACTTTCCCAGCATCATTGTATGGGTGCCATTTAATGAAGCATGGGGTCAGTTTAAAACAAAAGAAATAGTAGAATGGACCATGCAAAAAGATCCATCCAGACTGATCAATACAGCCAGCGGCGGCAACTTTGTAGGTGTAGGCCATATCATGGACCTGCATAATTATCCGGAGCCATTGATGCCTCAGCCTGATCTGTTTGGTAATAAAAGAGTATTGGTTCTTGGAGAATTCGGTGGCTTGGGTCTTCCGGTAGAAAATCATACCTGGCAACAAAAAAACAATTGGGGTTATCAAAGTTTTAAAAATAAAGAAGAACTCCTCAAACGATATTCCGAATTTATGGATCGTATTCCTGATCTTATTGAAAAAGGATTGTCTGCTGCAGTTTATACACAAACAACGGATGTGGAAGTAGAAACCAATGGCCTGATGACTTATGACCGCAGGGAAATAAAAATTCCGGAATCCGTATTGAAAGAATTACATGATAAAATCTATAATAGTTCCCAATCTAAAGTTACTATCAGGTAATAAGTGTAACGAATAATGATATTAAACCCAGGAGTGAAATATTTAAAAATTTCATTTGTTCATTGCTGATATATTGTATCCTTTGTATTGATATTGTTTAATGAAAATCCTGGTGCCCGGGCGCAAGATTGAGAATATCAGCCTTTCCTGTGGTAAAGTAAAAAGATGATCGTTTAATAAAGTTGCGGGGAAAATGAAATCACCTATGATCAGTACAGGATTTATCAATTATCTGAGGGGCATTCTTTTTGCAATGACCAAAAAAATTATAGTTATTTTTTCCCTTTCCCTTTTTTGTGCTCTTGCGAAAGCACAGGAAAGTGTAAGTACAACTTTTACTAATCCTTTGTTGCCCTCAGGTGCTGATCCTTTTTCTTTTTACAAAGACGGCTATTATTATTATACGCATACTACGGGTAACAGTATAAAACTTTGGAAAACAAAAAGTATTGCAGACTTGAAAATGGCAGAGCAAAAAACTATTTGGACACCACCAGCCGGTACCGACTGGTCAAAAGAAATATGGGCGCCTGAGATCCATTTTATTAATGATAAGTGGTACGCCTATTTTGCGGCAGACGATGGCAACAATAACAATCACCGGATGTATGTATTGGAAAATGCTTCGGCTGATCCAATGCAGGGCGATTGGATATTTAAGGGTAAGGTTGCTGATCCTTCTGATAAATGGGCTATTGATGGCGATGTTTTTATTCATCGTAAACAATTATACATGGTCTGGTCCGGATGGAAAGGCGACAAGAATGGTCAGCAAAACATTTACATCGCTAAAATGAAAAATCCCTGGACAATCGAAGGTAAACGGGTACAGATTTCTTCTCCAACTTTTGAATGGGAAAAAAACGGTGATCTTAATGATGCTAATAATCCGCCGCATGTAAATGTAAACGAAGGGCCACAACTATTGAGGAATGACGACCGGCTTTTCATTGTGTACTCCGCCAGCGGATGCTGGACGGATTTTTATGCACTGGGTCTTCTTTCCTTCACAGGAAAAAATAATTTATTGGACTCAACAAAATGGATAAAGAGTGCCGAACCTGTTTTCAAACAGTCGAAAGAAAACGGTGTGTATGCACCTGGACATAATTCATTTTTCAAATCACCGGATGGAAAAGAAGACTGGATCTTATATCATGCTAATACTTTGCCCGGACAGGGTTGCGGAAAACATCGTTCGCCAAGAGCACAAAAATTTACCTGGAAAAATGATGGTACGCCGGATTTTGGTGAGCCGGTAAAAGAAAATACGGTGATAGCTATACCTTCTGAAAATAATGCTAATTAGATTTAAATGAAAATCATGAAACGAATATTTTTTTTATCTTTTTTAGTGATACAGCTTGGTGTCTCAGCTCAATCTGATAAAGCGCCGGCTTATCCTCTTATCACACATGATCCGTATTTCAGTATCTGGTCGTTTTCTGATACCTTGTCCAGCTCACCAACAAAGCATTGGACAGGAACCGATCATCCATTAACAGGGTTGATAAAAGTAGATGGAAAGCTTTATCGCTTTATGGGAAATAAAAGCGTTTCTTATCAAACAGTGTTACCGTCATCCGAAGAGAAAGTCTATGACACGAAATATACAGAAACACAACCTGCAGATGAGTGGTTAAATCCTGCATTCAACGATCAGCAATGGAAAAGTGGAAAAGCTCCTTTTGGAAATAATGAAACAAGAGCTAAAACTACCTGGAAAACTAACAACCTCTGGGTAAGAAGAACATTTGATCTGGCTTCTGCCAATTTCAATAAGTTATACCTCAAGTTACAGCATGATGATAATATACAGGTTTATATCAATGGACAAAAGATATATGATGTAAAGGGATGGACCGGCAAGTTTATTTATATTCCTGTCAACGATCATAAAAATATATTGAAGAAAGGAAGGAATGTAATGGCTATCCATATTGAGAATACTGCCGGCGGTCAATGGCTTGATGCAGGATTGGTACAGGAACCAAAAATACAAAATGATCAAACGCTTGTGGCAGAGCAAAAATCAATTGATATTGCCGCTACAAAAACCGCATACCGGTTTAGTGCTGGTGGTGTTGATCTTGATCTTGCGTTTACTTCACCGCTATTGATGAATAACCTGGATCTTTTAGCAAGACCGGTTTCTTATATTAGTTGCAAGGTGCAATCAACCGACGGCAAAATACATGATGTACAGGTACAGGTAGGCGCATCAGGTAATATAAGTGTGAACGTTCCCTCACAGGAAGTGTCAACAAAAAAATATGAATACGGTGATCTTTCAATTTTGAAGGTTGGGACCAAAGAGCAACCTGTTTTACAAAAAAAAGGAGATGACCTGCGCATTGACTGGGGCTATATGTATGTAGCGACACCAAAATCATCCGGAGTAAAACAATATATTTCGTCAGCGGCCAATGCTCTTTCTTCTTTTCAAAAAAATCAGTTTACTTCTTCTGTTTCAGCAGGGAAAGATCTTGTTTTAAATACAGTGCTGCTATTTGGTAAAGTAAATGGAACTTCTAAAGAACAAAGGATATTGATCGGTTATGATGATATTTATTCCGTTCAATACTTTGGTCAGAACCTGAAACCCTGGTGGAAAAATGATCCCGACCAAACAATAGAAACACAATTGCAGAAAGCCAATACAGAGTATAAAAAAGTAATGGAAGATTGTGCTGTATTTGATAGTAAAATGTATGCTGATGCAAAGGCCGCCGGTGGTGAAGAATATGCAAAACTCTGTGAAATGGCCTATCGTCAAAGTATTGCTGCACATAAATTGGTAAAAAACCCGCAGGGCGAAATTCTTTTTTTATCAAAGGAAAACTATAGCAATGGTTCTATTAATACTGTTGATATTACCTATCCATCGGCGCCATTATTTCTTATTTACAACCCCGATCTTCTAAAAGGAATGATGAATGGAATTTTCTATTACAGCGAGAGCGGGAAATGGACAAAACCTTTTGCAGCGCATGACCTGGGCACGTATCCTCTTGCCAATGGTCAAACCTATGGTGAGGATATGCCGGTGGAAGAAAGTGGCAATATGCTCATTTTAACAGCAGCTATCGCTAAAAGAGAAGGCAATGCGGAGTATGCAAAAAAACATTGGAAATCATTGAGCACCTGGGTTGATTATTTAGTAAAGGAAGGATTTGATCCGGCTAACCAGTTATGTACGGATGACTTTGCCGGTCACCTGGCACGTAATGCGAATCTTTCTATAAAAGCGATCATGGGTATTGCGGGTTATGCTGAATTAGCGGCGCAATTAGGATATACTGATATAGCAAAAAAATACAGTGATACTGCAAGGGCAATGATTCCACGCTGGATGAAACTGGCGGACGCAGGTGATCATTATGCACTAACATTTGATGACAACAAAACATGGAGCCAGAAATACAATATGGTTTGGGATAAACTATTAGGGTTTGA
>JAKFEJ010000168.1:0-5421 GCA_036675745.1 Chitinophagaceae bacterium
CCACATTCCTTTGTTTCTGAGGCAAACAACTCAGTAGAAGCCAGTTTGTTCATGCAATAGTGGAAATTAACGATCACCCCACTGCTGAAAGCCAGGTAGCTCATTAATATTATGGATACTATTGTTTTTTTCATGAACAATGCAAAGATAATCGCAATAATGGATTATTAAAACTCCCGTTTAAAAAGCAGTGATTTTTTCAATCAATTAACAAAACTCCAATAGACACCCAGTCTTATCACCAAACCGGGGTAATAATAGCCAGGTGCGGCCGCATTATTATTTGTAAAGCCAAATTCCCTGTCAATTATCCTTGCCGTATTCAGGTTTTCGGCCCGGAAATACAGCTTAAATGATTTGATACGAAAATGTACATAACCGGCTATATCCGGCATAGGGTTACTGATACGGACACTATCCTGGTAATAAAACTGGCCTAAAATAGGAGAATAGCCATCCGCTTTATAAGGAGTATGATAACGAAGCTCTGTACCGAAAGCAATGTCGAGGTTTTTGAATCCAAGATTTCCTTCATAGCCGATACGGTTGCGGGTAAAGATCAATGGAACATTTACCGGTGCCTTACCGACAGTTTGTTGAAAATATACATCAGCATGCCAGTTCCAGTGTTTACCCAACTTCACCGTTTTTTGCACGGCTATTTGTAAAAAATTAAATACGCCGCTTTGCTGCAACTGGTAATATTTTTCCAGGTATGAATAATTAGTTAACAGGTAATAATGTCCTGATAACTTTAAGCGAATAGACGGCTGAAGCAAAGAAGCAAAAAGATGTGTTGTATTTTCCTTCTTAAAATCATTTCCTGTTTTCGAAAGATAAAAGCTACTTCTGAGGTCATATATAAACGAAGGCGTCCGGTTTACGTTTTCAAATCCTATTTGTGCATAGCCCATTCTTTTGCCAACAAAACGCTGCAGGCTGGCATAGGCATGATAATCACCGGCATAGCCGCCGGTGAAATATAATTTCCCACTCGCCTGCATATCCCATTTTTGGTTGCGGGTTCGGTTGCGGTACTCAGCATGACCAAAAACATGGAAAGAATTTTCACTTATATAGCCGGTATTCCCATTTCTAATGGAAAGGTTTTGCACTGCAGCACCTACTTTAAAAAACTGGTGCAGGTTTTTGGCATCGGGATATTGATAAATGGAAAAATCATTGATTATTTCTTTCCATTGATCTCTTAGCAGGAATGTGTCTGCCCCACCGTTAACACTTGCCGTGGTATCGTAATAATCTCTATAATAAGCAGAATCACCTACATAATCCCTGAACTCATACTTCTTCTGGCTATACTGAAAAGTATGTTCAAAACGAAGACGGGGATAAAATAGCGGAACAACGGAGGAATCGGTAACAACAGAATCTTTTTTCCCAAAATCATACTGCTGCCTGAGTAAAAAGGTGAATTCACTGTACCGGTTACCGGTTCCCACATCCGTACTGAAAAAATTGGTACTGGAAGGATCATCACCGCCCAGTCTTGTATCAATATTGAACCTATCCTTATAAATAGGGTCACTTAAAAGGCTATCTTTTTTTATGCCCCCGTTCTCTCCTGCCTGCAATTTATTACCCAGTAAAATGAGATACGCATTGTATCGCTTGTTTACCGTCTCGAATCTTGATGTAAATAGATAATTATTATGATTGGATTTCTGGTTCTTAAAAAATCCCGGTGCATTGATCAGCCGGTATTGAAACGCAAAATTAAAATTGGGTTTTACATTCTGCGTATGCATCAGCTCTATTACCTGCTCCGCACGGGTAGCCAGCATATAATTCAATTCGGAATAAGGGCGGGTAGTATTAAAGAATCTTGCTTTGTCCAGTGTCCATTTATACGTATCAAAGGAATGAAAACCCGGATCCCATCCGGGCTGAAAGTTGGGGGAAAATAAAATGGAACGTGAAGCCGATCCTGTATTTCCTAAAAAAATATTGGTAGCCGGAATAGGAAATCTTCGGCTAAAATCGCCGATAGAAGAATCCAGCATATAGTTGCGGGTTGAATCGAGATAGCGGAACCGGATGGTTATCGAATCTTCATTTTTATCTCTTCTCTTTAAACTGTCCGTATTGGCTCCACCTGAAAATTTACCGCCGAGTTGTTTGAGGCGTCCACCACCCTGTCGTATCAGCTCCCGCTGGGAAAATGCATCCATAGATAAAACAAACAGAAAGGCCAGTAACAGGTATATAATTCGCTTTGCCAGAGTAAAGAAGTTTAAGAGTTTAAATGTTTAAACGTTGAAGAGTTGCAGTTCCATAATATCCCTTCTCATTGGAAGGATAAATGTATTTGGCTCTCAAATCATAAACAGGATGCAAATTAATGTGGCAAACTGTGATTCCGCTATTAAAAATGTTAAAGGGTGCATTTAAAATGATCTTTTATACCTATAGTACCGGGCCTGTATTTCCCCTTTAGGGCCTGTCTGCCGACAGGCAGGGATGGGGCATGATGGGTTTAAATAGCTGCCACCAATTCTTTAAACAATAAAGCCAGCTTAGGTTCGGCTTCTTTAGCGGCCTGCAATACTTCTTCGTGAGTAATGATATTTTCTTCTTCACGTATGCCCAGGTCTGTGACCACGCTAACGGCAAATACCTGCATACCCATATGATTGGCGACAATACTTTCCTGCACCGTACTCATTCCTACCACATCGCCACCAACTATCTGGATCAATTTATATTCGGCCCTTGTTTCATAAGCAGGACCCGTTACCGCTACATAAACCCCTTCTTTTATATCAAAATTATTTTTGGCGGCTATGGCTTTTGCTTTTTTGATCAACTCCTTTTTATATGGTTCACTCATATCGGGAAAACGTGGCCCCAGCTCTGCAATATTTTTTCCAACAAGCGGGTTGGGTGTAAAAAAACTTATATGATCTTTAATGATCATGATGTCCCCTACTTTAAATGAGGTATTAACGGCCCCGGCTGCATTGGAAAGCAATAAAGTTTTTACACCCAGCATTTTCATCACACGGATAGGAAATACAACACCCTGCGGAGTGTACCCTTCATAATAATGAAACCGCCCCGCCATTGCCACTACGTTTTTACCACTAAGTTTACCAAACACCAGTTTGCCCTGGTGCCCCTCCACGGTTGATACAGGAAAAAGCGGTATATCAGCATAGGCCACTTCTTTTTCCACTTCTATTTCATCTATAAAATTACCAAGCCCGCTGCCAAGCACTATGCCTACAGAAGGCTCATGGGCATGCTGCTGCTGGAGAAACTTCATTGTCTCTTCTAATTGGCGGAGTAAATCGGTAGCCATTGGTAAAACTTATTAAAGCAGCAAACGTACAGAAAATAGTCGACAGACAATAGTCTCTCGCCGGCAGAAGATTTCTCAATAGGTATAGCGGTAATGACTGCATTCTTCTTCATCACAAAGTAATTGTTTTAATACCGGGTCTTTTAAAACAGCGGTATAGTCCATCCATTTTCCGTTTACTTTTATATTTCTTGCAACCAGCCTCACCCCATGGCTGTAATCTACATACCAATTTACATGACCGCTATATAAAGGTTGAATAGCCTTCCCGTCTTGCTTATGCCAGCCGTAGATGGCTACCCGGTTGGGTTTCGGATCATTGGTTACCTTATCACTGATCACTATATCTTTTTTTATACCGGCAATCAGCCCTTTTCGTTCTTTGCGCTGGCCTTCAATGATAAGATGGTGTTGCCAGAAAGTAACCGTACTATCACGAAAAGCAAACATTGGTACAGGCTCTGGTTTTATGACAGCCGCATTATAAATATCATTGACCATTTTACGGGTTGGCAAAAAACAATTAAAGCTATCGGCAATCAACTGGGCGGCCATTGGCGTTAACGGAATTCTTGCCCAATCTTTATCGGTTCCAATACTGAGATAGTCCGGGGATACATAGTAAGTAGCTTTAATCGCAACCAATCTTTCCTTTCCGGGTATTTCAACATGAATTGGCACAAACTTTTTAAGAAAGGAAGGAATATTCCCATTTAAAACTTCTTTCACGGCCAAAGAATCTCTGGATGCCCAATTCCTCCCGAAGGCCATTTTATAAAACTCAGTTCCGTTAAGCTGAGAATTTCTTTCAGGCCAATTCATTTTCTTTACTGATTGACACGAAAAAAAAAATAATAATATTATAAAGCATTTGTATTTCATGTGTATATTTTTTATTGCTTTTTGGTCACATGGAATCTTGCCTGTCGGCAGACAGGTTCGCCATAAAATTTTCCCTGTCTGCCGACAGGCAGAATCGGTGGTTGGTATAATACCTCGAAAATTTTATGGCTCATTTCATCCGGGAAAATTAAGTATTAAAAACGTAGAGAATTTATTATTTACAAGAAGCCCGCTTGTATTTTTATTCCTTCACCAAAGCACTCCTTTACAAAAAATAGTCTTTACTCATTATCCACTATACTTTATCTTCGCCGGAAATTTCTTAGTATGAATCTCCACGAATACCAGGCTAAAGAGTTATTAAAAAAATACAACGTTCCTGTACAGGAAGGATTTGCCTGTACCTCTGTTCATGAAGCGGAAGAAGCTTACCGCCAAATCAAAACCCAATACGGCAGCAATTTTGCTGTAGTAAAGGCGCAGATACACGCCGGTGGTCGTGGTAAGGGCACCATTAAAGAAACAGGTATCAATGGAGTAAAAGTGGGTAAGAACCTGGAAGATGTCGCTGATATCGCCAGCAAAATATTGGGCGGTACGTTGGTTACTATCCAAACAGGGCCTGCCGGTAAAGTAGTGAATAAAATACTGATAACGCAGGATATGTATTATGACGGGCCCAGCGATAGAAAAGAATTCTATTTATCTATCCTGCTGGATCGCAGCAAAGGACAGAATGTGATCATGTACAGTACCGAAGGCGGTATGAACATAGAAGATGTAGCACATGATACACCTGAAAAAATATTTAAAGAATGGGTACATCCTTCGGGTGGCTTGCAGGGTTTCCAGGCAAGAAAGATCGCCTTCAACCTGGGACTAAGTGGCGAAGCATTTAAAAACTGCGTAAAGTTTGTTACCAATTTATATAATGCTTATGTTGGTTTGGATTGCGGTATGCTGGAAATAAATCCACTGTTCAAAGCTTCGGATAATAAGATCGTTGCTGTTGACTGTAAGATGAACCTGGATGATAATGCATTGATGCGTCATGCTGATCTTGCTTCATTAAGAGATACAAGTGAAGAAGATCCCACAGAAGTAGAAGCCGGTAAATACAACCTGAACTTTGTAAAATTGGATGGCAATGTTGGTTGTATGGTAAATGGAGCCGGCCTCGCCATGGCTACCATGGATATGATCAAACTCAGTGGTGGTGAACCTGCCAACTTTTTGGATGTAGGTGGTACAGCCAATGC
>JAKFEJ010000190.1:0-5410 GCA_036675745.1 Chitinophagaceae bacterium
TGAAAATTTCTGAAGGTTGCAACCGTACCTGTTCTTTCTGTGCTATTCCATTAATGCGTGGTCAGCATGTAAGCAAACCCATTGATGAACTGGTAAGAGAAGCGGAGAGCCTTGTAAAGAAAGGTGTGAAAGAAGTAATGCTGATAGCCCAGGAACTGACTTATTACGGTCTTGATATTTATAAAAAAAGAATGTTGCCTGATCTCTTGCGTCGCTTATCCGATGTAAAAGGATTGGAATGGATCCGTTTGCATTATGCTTATCCTTCTAAATTTCCGATGGAAATATTAGATGCAATGAAAGAAAGAGAAAATATCTGCAATTACCTGGATATGCCCTTGCAGCATGCGGCTAACAATATGCTCAAAGCCATGAAGCGGCAGATAACAAGAGAAGAAATGGAAGAGCTTACAGCGGCTATCCGTGAAAAAATTCCAGGTATTTGTTTGCGTACTACGCTGATCACTGGTTTTCCCGGTGAGACATTGGATGATGTAGAAGAACTGAAAGGCTTTCTTCAACGTCAGCGTTTTGACCGTGTTGGCATTTTCACCTATTCGCATGAAGAAGGAACTTCTGCGCATGATCTCGCTGATGACGTGCCACAAGAAGAAAAAGAAAGAAGAGCACAGGATATAATGGAAACGCAGCAGGAAATTTCGTTTGAACTGAACCAGGAAAAAGTAGGAAAGGTTTTTAAAACCCTTATTGATAAAAAAGAAGCCGGCCGTTACCTGGGTCGTACCGAATTTGACAGCGTGGAAGTAGATAATGAAGTGGTCATTCATTCCGCAAAAAAATTGCCTGTCGGCGAATTTTACAATGTTAAAATTACTAAGGCATACGATTATGATTTGGAAGGAGAGGTAATAAGTTGAACCATGTACTGTAGCTGATTTGGAAGATTCAATAGTTGGGCTCTACTGCAACACTGTTCCACTCTCTTGCTTCCTGCTTCGCTTTCTCGCAGTCGCAATGACGGGAGAGCGATAAAGCTTGTCCCGGACCTGATCCGGGAAGGATGTAGCCGATTAGCAAAGTACACGATCATGACCTTGAGGTTAATAATTTTTCTTTTTCGGTTTCGCTTCAACAAATACATAAATCTTTGTCTGTGTTAATCTGTGTTCATCTGTGGCAAAAAAACCATTGTTTTTCATAAGTCATTTTTACCTATCTTAACCGCAAATTATTTATTGTGAAAAATACCCTCTTACTTTTCTTAAGCATCTGCACAGCAATCTTATTGCCCGCACAGAAAAAAATCTTTAATGGCAAAGACCTTACCGGCTGGACGGTCCATGGCACAGAAAAATGGTACGTAGAAAACAAGGAACTCGTTTGCGAAAGCGGTCCTGATAAAGCCTATGGTTATTTATCAACCAATAAATCATACAAAAATTTTGAACTTAAACTTCAATTCAAACAGGAAGCCAATGGCAACAGTGGCGTATTCATCCGGTCATCTATTGATGGCGTTAAAATAAATGGCTGGCAGGTAGAAGTAGCTCCTGCCAATAATCATACAGGCGGTATCTATGAATCTTATGGCCGCGGCTGGTTGATCCAACCCAAACCTGAAGATGAAAAGTATTTGAAAACCGGGGAATGGAACGATCTGAAAATAAAAGTGGTGAACGATGAAATAACCACCTGGCTGAACGGACAGCAAATGGTTTATTTGAAAGATGAAAAAATAGGAAAAGGCGAAGGCTTTATTGCTTTACAGATACATGATGGTGGTGGCATTAAAGTGAAATGGAGAAAAATGAAGATCAAAGAACTGCCCTGAATACGATAAAATAAAAAATATAATAAAGACGGATGTTCATTATGAATATCCGTCTTTTTGTTTTCAGCCAATTGTAATAAAATAATTAACTTAACAGCAGGCATAGGCAAAAGAATTACGGGTGCATTCCAAATTGTCGCAGCCTACGCTAATGCAATTTAGGGAATGTGCATCCCCTCCACCGGAGGGGTAGAAACATTTTCGCATAAGAAAATTTCGATAGGGGTGGGTTTGCATTGGCGACAATTTGGAATGCACCCAGAATTACTTCTTACAAAAAATAAGTGAAAATGGAGTTTGTTGATTACTATAAGATATTAGGGATTGAAAAAAGCGCATCACAGGATGATATAAAAAAAGCATACCGTAAGCTGGCCCGCAAAATGCATCCCGACCTTAACCCTAATGATAAAGAAGCGCATAAAAAATTTCAGCAGATCAATGAAGCCAATGAAGTATTGAGTGATCCTGGAAAAAGAAAGAAGTATGACCAGTATGGCAAAGACTGGCAGCATGCGGAACAGTTTGAGCAGGCAAGGCAATCACAACAACGATCATGGGATGGAGGTGGTCAATCCTTTTCCGGTCAACATGATGAAGGAGCTTTTTCTGATTTTTTTGAATCCTTGTTTGGCGCTTCAGCAGGCAGGGAAAGAACAAGGCAGACCAGGTTCAGGGGACAGGATCACCACGCTGCATTGCAACTTAATTTAAAAGATGCTTATAACACACAGCAGCAAACATTAACGGTAAATGGGAAGAATATCCGCATTACTATTCCTGCAGGCGTAGAAAATGGACAGGTTATTAAATTAAAAGGTTATGGCGGCGCCGGCGTAAACAGTGGTCCTGCTGGTGACCTCTACATTACCTTCAGCATTACAGGTGACCCGGATTTTAAAAGATCAGGTGATGATCTTTATACCACTGCTACCATAGATCTGTACACGGCCGTATTGGGTGGTGAAACAATTATTCATACGCTCAATGGTAAAGTAAAGCTGAAAGTTTCACCCGGAACACAAAACGGAACGAAAGTAAGATTGAAAGAAAAAGGGTTTCCTGTTTATAAAAAAGAAGGAAAGTTCGGCGACCTGTATATCACCTTTACAATTAAAATACCGGTCAATCTTAATGAAAAAGAAAAAGAATTGTTTACTGAATTAGCAAAACTATCATCAAAAAACTAAGGCCATGAGAAACGAAGAAATGGTAGCCGCCAATGAATTCTGTACATCGCATAACGTAGAGATCTCTTTTTTATATTCTTTAAGCGAATCGGGATTGCTGGAGATCACTACGGCGGAAGAGAATGTTTTTATTTACCAGGACCAGTTGCCCGAATTGGAAAAGCTGGTACGCCTGCATTATGATATGGATATTAACCTGGAAGGGATTGAAGCCATACATCATTTGCTACAACAAATGAAAACGATGCAGGACGAAATGAGGGTGCTTAAAAACAAGCTGGGCCTCTATGAGAAAGTTGATTGATACTATTCGAATACATAATAAAACGAAAGATGCAACGAAGAAAATTTATCACATTAGGAACGATGGCCGGTACGGCCGCAGCAGCAGCGCCTGCTTTAGCTTTCCCGCTTGAAACTATTGTTGATAAAAAAGAAAAACGATACCAGGGGGGTGCAAGCCCGTGGCCGGTATGCCTCGATACAGCTACCATACGACCGGCATCACTAAAAGATAAAATAAAGATTGCCGCCAAAGCCGGATATGATGCAATAGAACCATGGGATAGCGAATTGGAAGAGTTTGAAGCAGCCGGAGGTAGCCTCAAAGATCTTGGAAAAGAGATCAGGGATCTTGGATTATTCGTGCCCAGTGTTATCGGGTTGTGGAATGCGCTGCCGCCTACACAACAATTATGGGATGCTTCTTTAAAAGATACACGCCGGAGAATGAAAATGGCCTCCGCTATCGGGGCACAGCATATACAAACCATTCCCAATACAGTAGGAGAAAATTATGATCCGAAATGGGTAGCTGCCCGTTACAGGGATATTATAGAAATAGGAATGAATGAATTTAATATACAACCGGCTTTGGTTTTCGTAAAATATTTTCCACTGCGGACCATGGGGCAGGCAGCGGCTATTGCATTGGATGCTAACCATCCAAAGGCGATGATCATTCCCGATGTATATCACATGTATATAAGTGAAGGCGGGTTTGAGGGCCTTAAATTATTACGTGGAAATATGATCGCTATATTCCAGTTTAATGACGCTCCCGCATCGCCTGTACTAAAAGAGCTCAAAGATGAACACAGGGTATATCCCGGTGATGGCATACTGCCGCTGACGACTATTTTTAAGGACCTTAAAGCTACCGGGTATAAAGGATGTGTATCGCTGGAAATGTATAACCCCGCTTATTGGAAAGAGAATCATCAGCAGGTAGCTGAAACAGGTTTGCGAAAAACATTGGAAGTGATGCGCAAAGCTGGTGTCTGAAACAGAAGCGGTATGGATATTGATAAAAAATCAATATATCATTTTAAAAAGTTAGTATGAGCACACGCCGGATCTTTATAAAGAATACACTGGGCGGCCTGGCTGCAGTAACCATTGCCTGCAATGATCTGCCATCCGTTGCCATTCCAAAACAAAAGAAAAAATTAGGCGTAGCCCTCGTTGGTTTGGGATACTACAGTACAGACTTGCTGGCGCCGGCATTACAATTGACACAACATTGTTCTCTCACCGGTATTGTTACAGGATCTCCGGATAAAGCTCAACGCTGGCAACAACAATATAACATCCCTGGAAAAAATGTATATGACTATAAAAGTTTTGATTCAATAGCCAATGATGATGCTATTGATGTCATCTATATCGTTTTACCGCCTTCCATGCATGCGGAATATGTTATTAAAGCAGCCAATGCAGGCAAGCATGTATGGTGCGAAAAACCGATGGCCCTTACCGCAGCCGAATGTCAATCCATGATAGATGCCTGTGCAAAAAATAAAGTGAAACTGAGTATTGGTTATCGCATGCAGCATGAACCCAATACGCAGCGCATTATTCAATTCAGGAAAGATAAAACCTATGGCGATATCATAAAAGTATCGGCTGAAGCAGGATATTTTGATAGCCGCACTAACCACTGGAAACAAATAAAAGCGATGGGTGGTGGTTCCATGTATGATATGGGTGTTTATCCATTGAATGCAACACGGTATACAACCGGCGAAGAGCCCATTGCCGTAACAGCGAAGCAAAGCACAACACGGCCTGGAATTTATACGGAAGTGGATGAAACCATGCAATTCACACTGGAATTTCCGGGTGGTGCAATTGCAAACTGCGAAACCAGTTTCGGAAAAAATAGGAATTCACTTGAGGTAGTCTGTAAGAAAGGTGGCTACCAATTAGAACCTTTTCAATCTTACAGCGGAATAAATGGTGTTACCAGTGATGGTATAAAATTAAATGCCCGGATACCCAACCAGCAGGCAAAGCAAATGGATGATGATGCTTTGGCTATTATCAATAACAAACCAGTCCTGGTGCCGGGAGAAGAAGGATTGAAAGATATCAGGGTAGTGGAAGCGATTTACCGCTCGGTAAAAGAAAAAAGCAGGGTTGTCATCAG
>JAKFEJ010000602.1:0-30492 GCA_036675745.1 Chitinophagaceae bacterium
GTGCTGGTAGCATAGATAGGCGTTAAATGTGCATAGTTGGGATCTTTTTGATGGCCGCCATGTACCGAAAGGGAACTGAATCCTGAAAGGAGAAATTCTTTATTCATAATAATGGGTTGATATTTTGATGTGAAGACTTTGTATTTTCAAAGCTAATTCAAAAGATAAGAAAAAGAAGTTTGCTGGTTAAAGGAAGAGAAACACTATCAAAACAGCATTATCTCCTCATGCTGCCATCGTAGTGGGAAAAGAATAAGAGTTGCAGCCATTAAAACTGGTTATATGCTTCAATCAGGTAATTATTATCCGTTGCTGGTATTTTTTTAATTTTAGCAGATGATACGGCTGAGGCAAATAAAAGAAAAGGACGATGCTTTTATTGAAGCAGTTTACGGCTCAACCCGGACAAATGAGCTGAACTTAACCAATTGGCCTGAACAACAAAAGAAGGCATTTATTATTATGCAATCAATGGCTCAGTTAGCTGAGTATAAAGCAAAATACCCGGGGGCCGTTTATCAGCTGATCATTTATAATAAACAACCTGCAGGACGTTTTTACACATGGGAAGATGATAATGAAATCCGCGTAATAGATATTACATTGTTGCCGCTATTCAGAAGCAAAGGAATAGGAACATTTCTATTGAAGGAGTTAATAAAAAAATCAAATAGCGTTCAAAAGAAACTTTCTCTTCATGTGGAACCCACCAACCCGGCCTTGCAATTATACCGGCGGTTAGGATTTGTTTATATAAAAAATAATGGCCGTCATTATTATATGGAAAGAAGGCCGGAAATTTTTTCAAAGCCGTCCAAATCGGAATAAATATCATGTGTGACCAGGCCGGGGTGATTACAAGGGGCGGTTTGCATGAAAGAGTTCTTTATCTATCTGATAAAATCTTTAATAGTTTTTCTTATACACTTAAAGGTTTATCCAACTCACTCAGCAGCTTTTTTTCGAAAGGGCCGGTTTCGTCAACATTTAATAAGGAGCTGGCCAGTATCTCCGTATTTACATCAAAATATCCGCCAACCTGGTTAACAATATTTTTAGAAAAATCGCAAAGAGCCGGATCTGTTTTTACCCAATGCTTCCGGCAGGCAATTGGCCGTACCGGGTAAATGCTGCAAAGGTTACCTTTCAAAAAAACGCACCTGGACAGCGGGGAGTACGATTTTCTTCCCACGGCGGCTTGCTTTGTTAAATATTCCCGGTCTATCTCAATACCTGTTTCCCTGCAATAATTAATAATGACTGCAGCTTCATCTCCGGATACATCCACATCAATAAAACAACAGGCGGTACAACCAGCCTTGCATTGTATTTCTTTTTTGTTTTCTTCCGGGGCTGTATTAAAAAAACCGTCAATAACCTTATACACTTCTTTGGTTGCTTCAATTCGGTTTTGTATGCTGAGTCTTCTGAGCTGAACAGTATAGCCATCTATCAATTTAAGTATCTGCTCAATTGTTTCCTGTGTTTCTGGCTGCTCCATCAGCATACTCAGATAATCTTTAAGCATTGAAGTAACCTTATATTCAGCGTATCCGGGTGCAGGTTCAAATCGGTAAGGAAGACCAGCCATTTTTTTGTCAGATTATTTTTTATCCGTACACGTTCAAAATTACTTTAAATGCAATGTCCCGATATCAGAAACAAAGAAATTGCTACTGATACGTCTTTGTAAATTAAGCCCTCGCCGGAATTAATATCGGTAAGTGGTTTATAAATATTAAATAACCCAGTCACCAATGCAAAAATAAAATGAAAGATATTGTTATTGTAGGATTTGTATTAAAGAATCAGGCAGCAGGCATTGCTTTGTCCGGTGCAGCGTTATTTGATAATTTATTAATAAAGTTGATATATTTTTTTTGCCCTTGTTCATCAAAATCGAGTTCTATTTTGCCAAAGGCAGCAGGATCACTCGCAGCAGAATGAATTATAACTTCTCCATTATCACTGTTTAGAGCAATAATGGGATGGGTATGAAAGTTGTCTGCATGTCCGCCGATAATAATGTCAAGATGGGTTGATTTTTTAGCCAGCGTGATATCATCGGGAGCATTTTTATTTTTATAGCCAAGCCGGGACAGGCATACCACTATCGCACAGTTTTTTTCTTTTTTCAGGTAGGTTGATAAAGTATTGATTTTTTGAAAAATGTCGCTTTCTTCCGGTTGTGCACTGATAATTCCCGTTCTGAGCTTACCCTTATTAATGATTTTATATTCGCCGGATATTGTCGAAAGATCATTGTCTCCATTAATACAAGCATCATAAGTGAGTGAGCCAGTTTCATCCTGTATATCTTGCCCGGCTTTTAAAAGAATAGCGTTTGCATTATTGTTTTTTATTTCATTAATATACTGGATAATCTTGTAATCACCGTGGGGATTTAGATTGGCGGTATGTAAAAAAGCCAGCTTGCCATAGCTGCCGCTAAGCCCGTTAAAATGTGAAGCGGCTCTGGCAATAGTTGTTAAAGGTTTTAATGCAAGCATAGCTGTTGATGCCAGAGTGCCCTGTATTAAAAAATATCTTCTGCTTTTCATAACACAATTTTTTTCTGAATAAAATCAGATGTTAAAAAATAAAAGGTAATTTTTGTCCAGGGAACGAAAGGGAGCTATTCATTTGTACTGGGAAAAGGAAAATGCTACACTAATAATACGAAAAGAATTTTATTAAAAATAAAAAATTATTCTTTTTTTTAACACTGAATTGCTTGGTGAATACTTCTGGCTGCTCAAAATTATTTTACTGAAGATTTTAAAAACATATGAAATGAGCCATATAAAGCTTATAACCAACCGTGTGTTTATTTGGCGAATTCCATGTGGCTAAAAAACAATAACAAATAAACACATGAAAATAGGAATTCTGTATCCCCGCTCAAATGCACATCCAGCCATGATGGCTGATTTCATGGATGGGATAAAAACAGCATTGAAACATGCCGAGTTGCATGACCACATCCAGCTTTTTTCCGAAAGCATTGGGTTTGGCGGTAATGAAAAGGAGGTATATGAAAAGGCGGAAAAACTCCTTCTACTGGACGGTATGGCCGTTTCCACTATTAATGACCAGGCAATCTTAGTAAGAATAGTATATGTGGAAGAAGGTTTTCTATCTGCAGCCCGTTTGGGTCAGTTAGGTGTAGTGCCTGGTAACCGTTTTGAAAAAATTTGATTGATCGATTCCTTTTCATTTCAAGCTGGTTTTTGAAGTAAGTATTTTTTTTTGTCTGAAATTAATAAAGCACGAAAAAAAATTTGTATTTCTTATTTTGTTAAGTTAGATTTATATTCTTGTCGGGCGATCCAATCTTTATTAAAAAAACCACACCGGTTTTCGATTATTTTATTCCTTGGGTTATTTTTCTGATTAAGCCAATCCCTACTCTCTTTTAAATCTACAGTATACGGCAGTGCGCCAATTTTTCGTATCCCTTAAAGACAATTACTTTTTTCATACTCACTAAACATGTTTAGCAAGCTGGCAATATTTTCAGGATGTTGGCAGCATACCTGAAAAGTACCGGCTAATAAAAAATGTGCATTCAATCAAATAATTAATAAACACTTTCTATGGCACAACCTTATGTAGGCGAAATCAGAATGTTTGGTGGCAGCTTTGCTCCTGCAGGCTGGATGTTTTGCAATGGCCAAATACTTCCAATTTCAGAAAACGAAGCGCTGTTTCAATTGATCGGCACTACTTATGGTGGCGATGGGCAAGAGACTTTTGCATTACCCAACCTTCAGAGCCGTGTACCTGTTCATATGGGGCAAGGGCCAGGTCTGTCCAACTATATTCTTGCAGAACAGGGAGGAACAGAAGAGGTTACACTTACTACAAACCAAATACCTGCGCATTCACATACTCCATTAGCATCCAATGCCGGTGGAAGTGATAATCCGGGTGGTAACTATTGGGGTGTTACTGCTACAGGAAAACCATACGTTGCCGGACCTCCAGCAGTAGCTATGAACCCGGGGACCGTGGGAGTACAGGGTGGAAGCCAGCCGCATGATAATATGATCCCCTTTCTGTGTGTAACATATATTATCTCCTTATTTGGAATATTTCCTTCACAGACTTAATGAAAAATAATTAAGCAAAAGAAATATTATTAACGACAAAAAATTATAAAATGGCAGAGCCTTTTTTATCAGAAGTAAGAATTTTCTCTTTCAATTTTCCACCGAAAGGTTGGGCGCTTTGTAATGGGCAACTCTTACCGATCAATCAGAACCAAGCATTGTTCTCATTGCTTGGAACTACTTATGGCGGTGATGGACAAACAAATTTTGCATTACCCGATCTGCGGGGCCGGGCACCCCTTCATTTGGGCTCATCATTTGTTTTAGGTCAGCGGGGTGGTGAAGAAGCACATACCATAAGTATAAATGAGATGCCTGCTCATACCCATCCGCCAAATGCAAGTGCGAATGGACCAACTGTGGCTCCGCCTACCACTAATTTCTGGGCCAGTAATACAGGCTTCACTCCTTATGGAAGCACAGGTGATGTTGCTATGGATCCAGCTTGTATTTCAAATACCGGGGGTAGCCAGCCACATGAGAACAGGTCACCTTATTTAGCTCTTAATTTTTGTATCGCATTACAAGGCATTTTTCCATCACGCGACTAAAAAATAATACCATGGATCCATTTGTAGCAGAAATAAGAATACTTCCTTTCAATTTTGCCCCAAAAGGTTGGGCACAATGCAACGGCCAGTTGCTTCCTATCAGCCAAAACACGGCACTTTTTTCTTTATTGGGAACTTTTTATGGAGGAGATGGAAAATCAACTTTTGCGCTGCCTGACTTACAGGGCCGGGCCGCATTGCACCAGGGCCAGGGACCAGGCCTGAGCGAACGGTTTCTTGGGGAGCAAGGCGGCTCAGAAACTATCACCCTGCTTGTAACAGAAATGCCAGTCCATACTCATATAGCAAACGCAAAAGTAGCCGGAGGTCAGCCAAGCCCCGCAGGTTTAGTATGGGGTACTTCGAGTGCAGCAAAAGTGGCGGCATTTTTTTATGCGCCTGCGGCGGCAGCTCCTGTTAATATGAATCCAACTGCTCTTTCTATTACAGGCGGAAGCCAACCGCACAATAATATGCCGCCATACCTGACACTGAATTACTGTATTGCATTACAAGGAGTATTTCCGCCAAGATCATAGTTCGGGTAAGTGAATGCTTACCGTTTGCAATATCTTTTAAGAACCAATCATTACTCTTTAAGCAACTTTTAAAAACTAACAAATGCAAAAGTTCTACAACAAAAATTTAAGTTTAAAAGCTTTTACAAAGAGGGTTAAAATTTTCGCACTATTTTTTATTATACCCTTACTGTCTGTAACAGCTTTTGCGAATACTTATAATGTTACAGATGTAACTGATGGTCATGCTACCAATCAGCTTCGTGGGGCAATTGAAGCGGCAGATGCTGCAGGTGGTTCTCATACTATTAATGTTGCAGCAGGAACTTATGTACTTACACTTGGCCAAATCACTTTTGGGAATACTGCACAGAATATTACTATTATCGGAGCAGGCCCGGCAAGCACTATTATCAGCATGACAGCCGGTGCAACAAGAGATCGGATCTTTTTTATTAATCCATCAGGCACTACAAACAGCCCTGTAATCTCGGTTTCGGGTATTAAATTTCAAAACGGCTACCTTACTTCAGATCCTTATGGCGGAGCAGCCATTTGTGCCGGTGGCGGGTCGGCTGAATCTCTTACTGTAACTAATTGCATATTTGATAATAATATAGTTCCAGCAAATTCTTATGGAGGTGGCGCTATCTGTATGCAGGTGAGAGGGAACCTATCTGTTGACAATTGCACTTTCACAAATAACGTAAGTAATGATGCAGATGGAGGGGCTATTTTATTTATAATATTTGGTTCTACATTAGGCACAGGCTATGGTACCCTGAATGTAACTAATTCTACATTTACAGGGAATTCCGTGGTATTTCCAGGTGCCCCCGCTTCCAATGGAGGGGCTATCGCTTTTACCGGGCAAGCCGGCTCTACCCCCTTTAACGCCACTATTACAAAGAATACATTTTTAAACAATTCAGCTGATGGATATGGAGGGGGTATTTCAGCCAATAATTCTCCTAATGTATCCATACCACAGATACATTATAACCGGTTTGTTGGAAATACGAGTGCAACTAATACGATTACCAGCGGAATGCTTTTTGTACACTCTGCGGGCAGTGTAAATGCTGAAAATAATTGGTGGGGTTGCAATACTGGTCCCTCTGCTGCGGGAACATGTGACAGAGCGTCTGGCATTGGGGCGCCGGGAGTAGGCATATTTGATGCCGATCCCTGGTTGCAGTTAAAAACTACGGCTTCTCCCAACCCGATTTGTAATACACCTGCAGGTCTTGGTAATACTTCTACTGTTACCACAAGCTTTCTTTCAAACTCTGCCGGTGAGGCAATAGCGGTGGCTGATCTTTCCACATTGATTGGCAGACCAGTTACATGGACTTCCACATTGGGAACCCTTTCTGCCCAGCAGGCCACTATCCAGGCAAGTGGTACAGCAACCACTACATTCACTTCAAATGGTACAGGGGGTAGTGCAACAGTGAATGCCCAGGTGGATAATGTGCCTGTTGCGGATCCCACGGCAAGAGCAACTATAACTGTAAATACGTTACCAACTGTTACCAACCCTGTTAATACTACGGTATGCAGGGATGGCACGGTAATATTTACCTCAACAATAACAGGAACTCCTATACCAACTATTCAATGGCGTATAGGAACAACAGCATTGGTGGATGGTCTCCAGGCTTCCGGTTCTACCATTTCCGGCGCCAACACAGCTACTTTAACCATCACCAATGCCCAATCAGGTGATGCTTTGACAAACTATAATGTAGAGGCAAGCAATCATTGTGGGACAGCAACTTCTACTGATGCAGCACTTACAGTGAATATTCCATCAGTTGCACCGTCCGGCATTACCGGAACAACAATTTATTGTAATCCGGGCTCCACCACATTAACAGCTGTAGGAGGCACCTTAGGAACAGGAGCAAATTACCAGTGGGGAACAGGCAGTGTAGTTGGAACTTCAGCATTAGTAGGTGAAACAAATTCAACTCTTAATGTATCCCCAACCAGCACGACCACTTATTGGGTGCGGATTGAAAATACAGCTGCACCTTGTCCGCCAAATACCGATGGAATAACTCAGGTTGTAACAGTTAATCAGCCATCCGTAGCACCAACAAGCATTACCGGAACAACAACTATATGTAATGGTAGCTCCACCACATTAACGGCTGCCGGAGGTACCTTAGGAACAGGTGCCAATTATCAGTGGGGAACAGGCAATACAGTTGGAACTTCAGCATTAGTAGGCGAAACAAATTCAACTCTTAATGTATCGCCAACCAGTACTACTACTTATTGGGTGCGGATTGAAAATACTACTGCACCCTGCACAGCAAACACCGGAGGAGTAACACAAGTTGTTACCGTTAATCAGCCATCCGTTGCACCGACAAGCATTAGCGGAACAACGACAGTATGTAATGGAAGCTCCACCATTTTAACAGCTATGGGAGGCACTTTAGGAACAGGTGCCAATTACCAGTGGGGAACAGGCAATACAGTTGGAGCTTCAGCATTAGTAGGCGAAACAAATTCAACTCTTAATGTATCGCCAACCAGCACCACTACTTATTGGGTGCGGATTGAAAATACTACTGCACCTTGTATTGCAAACACCGGCGGATCAACGCATGTTGTAACAGTTAATCAGCCATCCGTTGCACCAACAGGCGCCACTGGTAGTACAACTATCTGTATAGGTGGCAGCACTACGTTAACTGTAGCGGGCGGAACCAAAGGAACGGGAGCTACAACAGAATGGTTCACCGGTTCGTGCGAAGGCACTCCGGCAGGTACGGGAGATGCCATAACTGTTTCTCCTACTACTAACACAACCTATTATGTACGGTACAATGGTACCTGTAATACCACCGACTGTGCAACAGTAACGGTTAACATAACATCGAATAATACCATTAACCTTACCTCTGGAATGGGTACTGATGCGCAAACGGAATGTATTAATACCGCGATTACCAATATCACGTATGCTACAACTGGCGCCACTGGAGCAAATGTTACAGGTTTGCCTGCTGGTGTAAATGGCTCCTGGGTGGACGATGAGGTGACGATTAGCGGCACGCCATCGGCATCGGGCATCTTCAACTACATAGTAACGCTTACAGGCGGGTGCGGAAGTGTAACCGCAAACGGTTCGATAACAGTGGATCCGGTGCCAATAGTAAATGCACCAGGAGTTATACAACCTAGCTGTGCCGAACCTGATGGGAAGATCGAAGTGAATGCGACAGGCGTCGGCATATTGGAGTATAGTATTAATGGAGGTAGTGACTGGTTTATATCGAATATATTCAACCCTGGACCAGGTAGTTACACCATTGCAGTGCGTTCACAAACTTATGGGGAGTGTGTTTCCAATTATAGTGGCAACCCCGTCGTGTTGACTGCTGCAACAGGATGTACTGTAGCACCTACGTTTACGCTTTGTCCCACTTCGAAAAGCTTTAATGCGGATGCTGGTGTATGCACCGCTACGCTAAGCAGGACCACACTACTCAGCTATGTAACGGCTATTGGAACCCCGTCACCAACGCTGACGGTTAAAGTCGGGGCTACAACTGTAACTACATCTTATGCTTTCCCGAAAGGTAATACCACAGTCAGCATTACAGCATCCAATGGAACTTTGCCTAATGCCACCTGTAGCTTTACCATTACGGTTACTGACAATCAGCCCCCGGTTATTAATACTGTTACAAATCCTATTGTACTTTTATGGCCGCCCAATCATAAATACCAAAGGGTAAATGTGTCGCAGTTTGTTACCTCAGTAACCGACAACTGCGGAAGCATTGCGGTTGGCAATGTGGTCATCACGCATGTTACAAGTGATGAAGCCGAAAATGCACCGGGCATGGCGGATGGCAATACGACTAATGATATGAAGATTGCAGCTAATTGTAAATCTGTGGATTTGAGGCGGGAAAGAGTGGAAGGCGGTGACGGCCGGGTATATACTATTCATTTCAAAGTAACAGATGAAAATGGCAATACTGCCACTGCCACTGCGAAAGTCTTGGCACCGCCGAACCAGAGTAGTGCTACAGCAGTTGATAACGGTGCTATTTATACTGAACAGGGTCCATGCTATGTTGCCACCAGGCCGTCGTCTTCTCAGCTAATAACTAAAAATACGGAGGAGAAAGAGTTCATGATGGCGCAGAATTATCCGAACCCCTTCAGTACTTCTACAGTAATCCGTTATGGGCTGCTTAAAGATGCACAGGTTAATCTTGCTGTATATAACAGCCTTGGCCAAAAAGTGGCACAACTGGAAGAAGGACGAATGAGTGCCGGTTACCATCAGGCAACGTTTGATGCATCGAAGTTGGCAGCAGGTATTTACCTGTACCGTCTTCAGGCATTGGATGCAGATGGAAAACCTTTTGTGCTAAATAAAAAGATGATCGTGGCGAAATAAAATACAGAGTGAAAATAAAAATCAAAGCAGCCGGTTAAAAAGCCGGTTGCTTTTTTAGTGCTGTTGTAGTTAAGAGGGCATAATTAAAAATTGTTTAATACTCCCACTTCACTAATGTAGCTCCCCATGTAAACCCACCACCAAATGCAGCCAGAACAATATTATCTCCCTTATTCAATTCATTTCTCCATTCCCATAAGCACAGGGGAATAGTGGCGGCAGTAGTATTGCCATATTTCTGGATATTAATCATTACTTTTTCCTTAGATAATCCCATACGATTTGCAGTAGCATCAATGATGCGAAGGTTGGCCTGGTGTGGAACCAGCCAGGCAATATCATCAGCGGTTAAGTTATTTTTCTCCAATAATTCGGCGCTTACATCGGCCATACCTTTTACAGCGGCTTTAAATACGGGTTGACCATCCTGGTAGGCGAAATGTTCTTTATTGGTTACCGTTTCAATACTGGCAGGTCGTAAGGAACCACCGGCTTTCATGTGCAGAAACTCTGCACCTGAACCATCGCTTTTTAAAATACTGTCAAGAATGCCATAGCCATCATGATTAGGTTCCAGCAAAACAGCGCCGGCGCCATCCCCAAAAAGAACACAGGTGTTGCGATCCGTATAATCAATGATAGCACTCATTTTATCAGCACCGCAAACCACTACTTTTTTATACCGGCCGCTTTCTATCAAAGTAGCCCCCAGGGTAAGTGTATATAAAAAACCCGAACAGGCTGCTGATACATCAAAACCCCACGCATTTTTTGCTCCCAGTTTAGCGCAGGCTATATTAGCGGTAGCCGGAAAAACCATATCCGGGGTAACAGTGCCTACTATCAAACAATCTATTTCTTCAGGGCTGATGCCTCTTTTTTCGCATAATTGCCTTACTGCCGGAACTACCATATCAGAAGTGGCTTTGCCTTCACCTTTCAATATCCTTCTTTCAGAAATACCGGTACGGGTACGTATCCATTCATCATTGGTATCTACCATTTTTTCCAGGTCAAAATTCGTCAATTTGTCTTCAGGAACATATCCGCCTACAGCAGTAATAGCAGCAGTAATTTTTTTGCTCGTCATATAATTGATTTTTCAAATAAAAGTGACCAAAGGTAAGGGAAGTAGGTGAGTAGTGAGTAGTGAGTCAGGAGTCTGAAGTCGGATGTCAGAAGTAGGAGATCAGAAGTAAGAAGTGGAAAAATCAAAAGTGAAAGGTCATTAGCATATTGGCACTCCCGATAGTTATCGGGATGCATATTTTCAAATTCGCACATTTCTTTCTCTTATTTTCGCAAACTATGATAGCTTACCTGAAAGGCGATTTTGTACGAAAAACCCCGGCCTGGGTTCAACTGGAAGTAAACGGTGTTGGTTATGATGTTCAGATAACCCTCAATACCTATTCCCGGATCCAAAGTTTAGAAAAAGGTGTATTACATACCGTACTGATCATCCGCGAAGATGCTCATCTTTTGTATGGTTTTTTTGAAGCCGCTGAAAAAGAAATGTTTCTCCAGTTAACAAGCGTTTCGGGGATTGGAGCTTCTACAGCCAGGGTGATGCTTTCATACATGAAACCCGATGAGCTGGCGGCAGCCATTATTCAGTCAGATATCCGGACACTGGAGAGCATCAAAGGAATAGGAAAAAAAACCGCTGAAAGAATGGTGCTGGAGCTTAAAGATAAACTCGCAAAACACCCCCTCGAATCAAATATTTCCCCATTGAAAAGCAATACTTTGCAACAAGATGCGTTAAATGCACTAACAGCTTTGGGTATCAACAGATCAGCTGCTGAACAGGCAGTAAAAAAGGTACTGGCTTCAGAGCCAAACTTACCTGTGGAGGAGCTGATCAAAAAAACGCTGCGTACCCTCTGATGAACGATTATTACTGGACTAATTGATTCTGAGAAATCTTGGACATTAAGACTGCTCATATTTTCCGTGTGTTGGTAGCTACTGCTGCCATCTTATTGGCCTTTGCGGGTCAATCAAATGCCCGTTTTTATCAAACCCCGCAAACTAACCGGACAGATACATCAGGAATTGATACGCTGCGTTATCCCCTCACAGATCGTTATGGCGACCCCTATACTAACCCAAACCGAAATACATTTGATCTGAAGGATACAGCTTTTATCAAACGAAACGTTGAGTACGATCCGCTCACCGGGCAATATTATGTTATCGAAAAAATAGGGGGCAAAAACTATCGTACCCCGGTTTCATTTACAAAGGATGAATTTCTTCGGCTGCAAGGCGAAAAAGATGAAAATGCTTATTTCAGAAAAAGAGCCGATATGCTTTCTGAAATGAACCGCCGTCTTTTTAAACCAAAATTTACTACCTCCAAAAGTTGGTTCAACAGAATAGTTGGCGTGGGAAAAATTGATATTAAACCATCCGGCTATATAGACCTGCTCGCCGGTTACCAGGGTCAAAACATCAAGAACCCTACATTGCCGGAAAGAGCCCGGAGAAATGGCGGTCTTGATTTTAATATGAATGCCCAATTACAGGTAGATGCCAATATCGGCGACAAATTAAAATTGCCTATTAATTATAACACCTTAGCCAATTTTGAATTTGAAAATCAACTGAACCTTAATTACCAGGGCAAAGATGATGAGATCATTAAACAGTTTCAATTGGGTAATGTCAATTTTACTTCCAAAGGAACACTGATCCCCGGCGCTCAGTCTTTGTTTGGGATAAAAACACAGTTGCAGTTTGGAAAATTGTTTGTTACCGGTGTATTGGCCAACCAACGGGCACAACGCCAGTCGATGGATATGCAGGGCGGATCGGCTACGCAAAATTTTTCACTAAAAGCAGATGAATACGAAGAGAACCGTCACTTTTTAGTAGCTCAGTATTTCCGTAATAATTATAATAAAGCGATGAGCGAATTGCCGGTTGTTAATTCAGCCGTACAAATATTGCGGATGGAAGTATGGGTAACTAACAGGACCGGTGCTACTACTGATACAAGAGATATTGTTGCCCTGATGGATCTTGGAGAAGGTAATCCATATATCGGGCCACCCGGCAACCCCAATACATTACCCGATAATGGTGTCAATAGTCTTTATCGTAATATTCTTTCCAATCCGAATAGCCGTAACTCATCGTTGGTGCAAGGTACATTGACCGGCATGGGACTTAAACCCGTCCAGGATTTTGAAAAAACATTTGCACGTAAACTATTGCCTTCCGATTATTATTTTAATCCGCAGATAGGGTTTCTTTCTTTGCAACAACCATTGCAACCTGATGAAGTATTAGGTATTGCATTTCAATATACGTACAATGGCCGGGTAATGCAGGTGGGTGAGTTTTCGCAGGATGTACCGCCCGATACTACGGGATCAACACAAAAAGTATTATTTCTTAAATTATTAAAAGCCACCTCGCAGCGTACCAATCTTCCTATCTGGGACCTGATGATGAAAAACGTTTATTCAGTTGGTTATGGTCAGCTGGAAAGAACAGATTTCAAACTCGACCTGTTGTATGAAGAACCAAGCCTTGGTGAAAAAAGATATTTACCACCTGCGGATGTATTACCGCAATACGAAGGGCAGCCGATTATTTCTTTAGTAAATCTCGATCGTTTAAATAATCAAAATGATCCGCAGCCTGATGGTGTTTTTGACTTTATTGAAGGGTTTACGATATTATCCTCAATGAGCCGGATCATCTTCCCCGTGTTGGAGCCTTTTGGTCATGATATGGATTATGTGTACGGCACCCAGGCACAAAGAGATAAATACCTGTACTATCCTTTATACGATACTATTAAAGCTATTGCTCAAACCTATGCAAATCTTAACCGTTTTGAGATCAATGGGCGTTCCAAGTCTTCATCATCGGGCGGAGATTACCAGTTAGGATTTAATATTCCCCGCGGTTCTGTTACCGTTACATCCGGCGGCCAAACCTTGCAGGAAAATATTGACTACGAGATCAATTATGACCTTGGTACATTGAGAGTTATCAACCAGGCTATCATCAATTCCGGCGTGCCGGTAAATATTCAGTATGAAAACCAGGCCGCGTATGGCATACAGCAACGAAATTATATGGGGCTTCGCCTGGATTATTTTGCCAATAAAAAATTGACATTGGGGGGAACGATAGCCCGGTTGGGTGAAAGACCTTTTTTTGCGAAACAAGCGTATGGTGACGATCCTATCCGGAATACAATGTATGGCCTGGATGCTGATTACCGTAGTGATTGGCCACGCCTGACCAAATGGTTAAATAAATTACCTTTTTATAATTCCCAGGAAACGTCTTCCATCTCTGCTTATGCGGAAGCCGCCATGTTACAACCCGGCCATGCTCCACAAATAGGAAAAGGTAATGCCGGGCAAATATTCATTGATGATTTTGAAGGAACCCGTTCCGGTATTGATCTTCGTTTCCCGTTGATCAGTTGGAATCTTGCTTCTGTTCCTGACGGTAATGGCTTATTCCCAGAGTCTTCTTTGAACAATGACCTGGCGAGTGGCTACAACCGGGCTAAACTGGCCTGGTACAATATTGAGCCGGTATTGCAGGAAAGAAGTAATAATAATAACCCCTATCAAAATAATCCCGCTGAATTATCAAAGCCGGAAACCAGGCAGGTATTACAACGGGAAATTTTTCCCCAGCGTACAACTGATTTTGGGCAAGGATTATTGACAACATTTGATCTTGCTTTTTACCCCAAAGAAAGAGGGCCATATAATTTTGAAAACAGGGCAGGAAGAATAAATCCCGATGGCACTTTAGTTAATCCTAAAAAAGCATGGGGTGGTATCATGCGTAATATTGACCAGACGGATTTTGAAACGAGTAATATTGAGTTTATCGAATTCTGGATGCAGGATCCTTATGTTTTGAATCAGGCAAGCACCGGTGGAAAATTATATTTCAACCTGGGAACTATTTCTGAAGATGTGCTGAAGGATGGAAAACGTCAGTATGAAAACGGATTGCCTACACCTACCAATAATGCACAGGTTGATAATAATACGGTTTGGGGTAAAGTGCCATCCAATCCTTTGCAGGTGACCAATGCATTCAGTAACGAACCAAGCGACAGGCAATACCAGGATGTGGGTTTTGATGGATTAACAGATGAAGAAGAAAGAACAAAATTTAGCGCTTACCTCGCAAGTTTGCCGGCTCCTGCACAGGCAAAAGCACAAAGCGATCCATCAGCAGATAATTTTAAACCTTATCGTGATCCATCTTATGATGTAGCCGGTGTTGGAATTTTAGAAAGGTATAAAAACATCAATAGCCCTCATGGTAATTCACCTATTTCCGATAATAACAGCGAGTTTGTAAATGCTTTTACACAATATCCTGATGCGGAAGAATTGAACCGGGATAATACATTGAGTGAATCAGAAGAATATTTTCAATACAAAGTGGATATTCAGCCAAACATGATGGTAGGGACAAATTTTATTACGGATAAAAGATTTGTTGATGTAAACCTGCCGGATGGAAATACACGCCGTGAAGCATGGTACCTGTTTCGTATCCCTGTTGCTGATTATGAAACCAAAGTTGGTAATATTCCCGATTTCAAATCCGTACGGTTTATCCGCATGTTTGCTACAGATTTTGAAGACCAGGTGGTAATGCGGTTTGGTAAGCTGGAATTAGTGAGAAATCAATGGCGCAAATTCCAGTACGAGATTGATACACTGGGGCAATACGTAAATCTTCCTGCTAACGATCCGGTTGAGTTTAATACATTGGCGGTAAACCTGGAAGAGAATGACCAGCGACAACCCGTAAATTATGTAAGCCCACCGGGTATTGACAGGCAACAGCAATTGAGCAATAATAATGTTCAACTTTTTCTGAATGAGCAGGCATTAAGTGTGCAACTCTGTAATCTGCCTCAGAAAGAATCCCGTGCGGTGTTTAAAACCATGAACATGGATATGCGTCAGTATGGAAAGATGCGCATGTTCATTCATGCTGAAGGAACAGGAAGCGATGCCGCCATCCAGGATAATTCATTGACAGCAATAGTAAGGATCGGTAATGATTTCCAGGGCAATTATTATGAAGTAAGGATACCATTAAAAAAGACAAATTGGGGTGAAAGGGACAGTTTACGTATATGGCCGGAAGCAAATAATCTTGACTTTGATATGCAGGAGCTGACCAACCTGAAATCGCGGCGTAATCAACAGGCTGTGCCTTCATCACAATACTATAGCGAAGTATCAGCCGATGGAAAAAGATATGCTGTCATTGGTAATCCCAATCTTGGCGAAGTAAAAGGCATGTTGCTGTCCGTAGAAAATACAAACCTGCCAACAGCCTGTGCGGAAGTGTGGTTCAATGAACTTCGGTTTTCTAACCTGGATGAAAAAGGCGGTTGGGCGGCATTGGGCCGGGTGGATTTAAAACTGGCTGATCTCGGAAGTATTACCTTGTCAGGTACTGCAAGGAGCAGGGGCTTTGGTACGTTGGAACAAAGAGTGAATGAAAGAAGCCGTGAAGATCTTTATACATTTGATTTGTCTGCAAATATTGATGCCGGTAAATTATTGCCAAAACAATTAGGTATTCAAATACCGGTTTATGCAGGCATCAGCCGTATTACAAGCACTCCGGAATACGATCCCTACGATCTGGATATAAGGTTGAAAGAAAAATTGGATTACACGACTGGTAACACAGCAAAAGATTCAATCAGAAGAAATGCGCAGGATATAACTACAATCAAGACCTTGAATTTTACCAATGTAAAAAAAATAAAAACAGATGGTAAGCAACCTAAGATCTGGAGTGCGACCAATTTTGATCTTAACTATTCCTATCTTGAAACCAAGCAACACAACCCGCTGATAGATAATTATGAAATGCGGCGTACCCGTGGCGCATTGGGTTATAATTATGCGCCGCAGCCAAAATATTTTGAACCGTTTAAACAGTTGATCAAATCAAAATCAAAATGGCTGGCTCTTATTAAGGATCTTAATTTCAATTATGTTCCCTCCCAGTTATCTTTCAAGGCTGATATATTCCGCCAGTTTGGCGCTACACGTCCACGCAATGTAGGTGGCGGGCCTTATAAGATACCCGAGACCTACGATAAATATTTTACGTTCGACCGTTATTATATTTTGCAATGGGCGTTGACACGATCTATCTCTCTTGATTTTACTGCTACAAATAATGCACGGGTGGACGAGCCTTTTGGCCGCATTGATACAAAGGCGGAAAAGGATTCAGTACGAAAAAATATTTTTGATGGAGGTCGTAATACACAGTATGGACAGCAGGCGACATTGACATATAATGTACCGATGCAAAAAATTCCTTTGCTGGACTGGACCACCTTAAGAGCTTCTTACAGCACACAATACAATTGGCTGGCCGCCTCTAATTCAATAATAGCGAGAAACCTGGGCAATACTTTATCAAACACCCAAACCAGGACTATTAATGGCGAATTCAATTTTGAACAATTATACAGTAAGTCCAGGTTTTTGCGGGCTGTTAATACAGCGCCGGCAAGCAATAAAAAAGCAAAAGACACCCTGGGAATTAAGGAACCAAAAAAAGTGAATACTAAGCCGGCAAAAACAAAATTTGAAATTCCGGATTCACTCAAAGCTAAAATGTCAGCTAAGGAACTCAGGAAAGCGAAGAGGGAAGCCCGGAGAAAAGAAAAAGAAGAACGCAGAAGATTGAAAGAACAAAGGAAAAACGATTTGCCGGAAGTAGGCGGCGCCGCCAGGTTTATTGCCGGTCTTGCTACTTCGGTAAAGCGGGTAGGGATTCAGTACAATGAAGACCTGGGAACAATGCTCCCGGGGTATATGGATAGCACAAGAGTGTTGGGGGCTAATATTAAAAATGGCAATCCCGGCTTTGGATTTATTTTCGGTTACCAGCCCGATACCAATTGGATTAATAATTTTGGTGCTAAAGGGCTTTTATCAAGGGATACCTTGTTATCAGCTATGATTCAACAAAGGTATAGCCAGCGTTTAAATGTTACTGCACAGCTTAGCCCATTCCGCGACCTGAATATTGATTTAAATATTGACAAATCTTTCAGCAAGCAGTATTCTGAATTGTATAAGGATACAAGTATATATGATAACGTGGGTTTGACAAGATTGAATCCTTACGCTATGGGAAGTTTCAGCATCAGTTATATTTCTTATCAAACCATGTTTACTAAGTTTGACCCGAATGTTATTTCTGAAACATTCAAAGAGTTTGAAGCGAACAGGGTGTTTTTATCTCAAAGATTAAAAGGATTAAATCCTTATGCAAGTTCTAATACGACAGATCCCGATGGTTTTGTACAGGGTTATGGCCGCTATGCACAGGATGTGGTAATACCGGCTTTCCTGGCCGCATATAGTAACAAAGACCCTGGCTCGGTAAAATTATTTAAGAATAGTAATCCTAATATCCGTTCCAATCCATTCGGTGGCCTTTTGCCAAAACCTAACTGGACCGTTTCTTATAACGGATTATCAAGAATCGCCGGATTGGATAAATTTTTTTCCAATGTTAATATAAAGCATGGCTATCATAGTACGCTTAGTATGAACAGCTTTAATACGGCATTGTTATTCACGGACCCTAATCGTGTTAGTTATCCTTTTTTCCGCGATACACTAACTGGTAATTATATTCCTTTCTTCCTTGTTCCCAATATTACTATCCAGGAAAGTTTTGATCCGCTGATAGAAGTGGATATGACATTCACTAATCAATTATCAGTGAGAGTTGAGTACAGAAAGACAAGATCATTGAGTTTGAGCTTGATCGATTACCAGTTGGCGGAGAATCGTTCTACAGAAATGACTTTCGGTTTTAACTGGAGGAAAAAAGGATTGCCACTTCTTAAGAATTTAAAAATTGGTAAAAAAGGAATGAAACTGGATAATGATGTAACCTTTCGGTTTGATTTTAGTGTACGTGATGATGCTACCGCTAATAGCAAACTCGACCAGGGAACATCATTCGGCACATCGGGTCAAAAGGTCATCCGCATTGCTCCTTCCATCGATTATATCTTAAATAACCGGGTAAGCCTGAAATTATATTTTGAACAAAACCGTAACATACCCAAGATCAGTAATGCATTCCCGATCACCAATACAAGAGGCGGTTTGCAGGTGCGGATATCGCTGGCACAATAAACAATTATATCTTTGATTGATTACACAATACAATCTCTGAGAAACTCCTATGTTTCGTGGAATGGAATACGGATGACACTGATCAAACGGATTTACACAGATAATATCCGTGTAAATCCTTCCCATCCGTTAAATCCGTGTTCTGATTTTTTATTTTTAAACAGATTTCTGAGAGTTTGTAGAATACTATTTTTGTTTTTAGCCCGGCTTGCAAACTATTAACTGATTTAAGAAAATGACAGATATTACTATCGGCGTTATAGGTTATGGATATTGGGGGCCAAATATTGTCAGGAACTTTTTTTCTTTAGCTAATTGTAAAATAAGGTCAGTGGCTGACGAACGGACGGAACGTCTTACGATACTGGCAAAAAATTTTCCTTCCATTAACGGGATAAATAATGCGGACGACATAATCAATGATAGTACAATAGATGCGGTGGTAATAGCCACTCCGGTTTTCACTCATTTTGAATTAGCAAAAAAGGCACTTGAAAATGGTAAACATGTCCTCATTGAAAAGCCAATGACATCAACAGTGGCAGAATCAGAAGAACTGATCAGTCTTGCGAAACAAAAAGAGCTTACGCTGATGGTTGACCATACTTTTCTGTACACAGGCGCCGTACAAAAAATGAAAGAACTGATTGATTCCGGGGTCGTAGGTATTCCCCGTTATTTTGATTCTTCACGGATAAATCTTGGTTTATTTCAATCGGATATAAATGTGCTCTGGGATCTTGCGGCTCATGATATTTCTATTCTTATTTACCTGATAAAAGAAATTCCGGAAAGCGTCAACGCAACAGGTATTTCTCATACGCATAATGATGTTGAGAATATAGCGTACATGACGGTGAATTATAATTCCGATTTTATCGCCCATATCAATGCTTCCTGGACTTCCCCCGTAAAAGTGCGGCAGACATTAATTGGCGGGGATAAGAAAATGATCCTTTACAACGATATTGAGCCATCTGAAAAAGTGAGAGTTTATGATACAGGATATAATCATACAACAGATGAAGATAAAAACAAAATATTGGTTGATTACAGGATAGGAGATATCTATATTCCTAAATTGGCTGCCGAAGAAGCATTAACAGGTGTGGCCAATGATTTTATTCAGTCCATCGTTCAGAAAAAAGAACCTTTGTCAAATGCACAACTGGGATTGGAAGTGGTGAAAATATTAGAGGCTTCACAGCAATCCATAAAGAATAAAGGCAGAGAGGCTAAAATAAAATAATATGGAAGCTATTAATAGTAATAACGATAAGCAAAACCTGAGAAATGTAAAGATTGGGAAAAATGTCAGCATATTCAGTTTTGTAAACGCCTATGAATGCAGCATAGATGATGGCAGCAGGATCGGGGCTTTTGTAGAAATTCAAAAGGGAGTAGTTATCGGTAAGAATTGCAAAATATCCAGTCACAGTTTTTTGTGCGAAGGAGTGCATATTGAAGACAATGTATTTATTGGCCATGGCGTCATGTTTACGAATGATCTTTTTCCCCGGGCTACAAAAAGCGATGGCAGTATACAAACAGGAACTGATTGGAAACTAATAGAAACTCTCGTTAAAAAAGGAGCATCAATCGGGAGTAATGCTACCATCTTATGCGGAATTACTATCGGCGAAAATGCGTTGATTGGAGCGGGGGCGGTTGTTACCAAAGATGTAGCTGCCAATACTATCGTAGCAGGTAACCCCGCACGGGTGATAAAAGCAATTTAATTCTGTTGAAGAAAATCGTTTCATTTGAAAATTAAGTGATCCGGATAATTATGAGAAGAATAAGCATTATTGGTTTTGGTAAAATAGGACAGGCTATAGCGGCAAATATCCTGAAGCAGGATATTCATGTAACAGCTATTGATACGAATACTGATTTACAAAAGGCTTTTAAAAATGAAGAATATGAAACCAATGAGCCCGGTTTAAAAGATATACTGACCTTAGCGTATAAGAATAACAAGCTGGTAATTACAGGTGATTTTAGTTTGGTAAAAGGTAACGATGCTATTATTATTTCCCTTCCTTTTTTAATAGATAGTCAAAAGAAAACATTGGGTGAGTTTTTTCTAAGTACTATTAAAGAAGTGGCTGTTTTTACAGGAGATAAAACAGTAATTATTATTGAGACATCAGTTCCTGTTGGGTTTTGTAGAAACAGCGTTGTGCCTGCTATCGAATCACAGGGAAAACTGCATGGTAAGGATTTTTTGCTGGCACATAGCCCGGAAAGGATCAAAAGCGGAACGATGCTTGAACAACTGACGCAAATTCCAAAAGTGATTGGCGGTGTATCAAAAGAGGCTGCTGATAAAGCTCATGAAATTTATCAATGGTTTTTTGATAAAAAGATATTGCACCGGGTGGAAAGTATTGAAGCCGCTGAAATGCTGAAGCTGGCCGGCATGATTTATCGTGATGTGAATATTGCTTTATCCAATCAACTGGCTATGTTTGCCAATACCGCAGCAATTGATTTTGCTAACCTGATACCATTGATCAATACCGACAGGGAAGCTAATTTATTGCAACCAGGAATTGGTGTTGGCGGCCATTGCACTCCTGTATATCCTTATTTTCTTATCGAAAATTTTAAACAGGCCGGCCTTGATTTTACCCTGGCTAAGCAAAGCCGTTTGATCAATGATAAAATGGCTGAGTATGCTGTATCCTTAATAAAGGAAAAAGTAAAAAAAAGAAAAGCATTATTGCTTGGTCTGTGTTTTCGCCCCAATGTAAAAGAAGATACGCTGAGTACTACCTACTTACTGCATGATGTTCTTTTAAAATCAGGGTTTGAAGTGCTGGTACATGATGTTGAATTTTCTCAGGATGAATTAATAGAAAAAGGATTAAAGGCCGCTTTTTCTATTTATGATAACGATATTGAAGTAGCTTTTTTAGTTACTATGCACAAAGAATATAATCAGCTTGATTTTGCAAGATTGGCCCGTAACGGTGTAAAGTTTTTTGTAGATGGCAGGAATAATATCGACAAGACTAAAGTTGAAAATGCTGGTATTGAATATACGGGCATCGGTCATTAATAAGAACAGCAGTTATTCAATTACAAGGCTGTTGATACCTGGGCGCTGTCAGTATTTGCCGGGGTCTTTTTGAATAGCATAACATAGCCGCAAAGATTCTTTTTCTTCTTTTTATTTACCTGTACGGGTTTCATCATATGAAACTCGGAGAGCTTGGGTATATAGGAATAAGAAATAACATTTCCATCAACATCGCCCCATCTCTTTTGTTGAAATATTACTTGCTTTTCATTCCAGTCATACATGCGTACTTCATATAACCTCGAAGAATAGTCGCCTATAAAAACAAACTGGTACCAACTACCTTGAGTAAGTGGAACGATCACTGGCATTTCAAATTCGCTTTCCATATTAATGGATGCTTCTTTCAATAAAACAAAACCATCTTTTCCATACAAGCCTTTGAGGCTGTCTACCTGTTTATTGATCAGCTCATCCTTACAGGATTGTAAACGGATTACTTCTTGGGAAAAGGAAATTATACAGGAAAAAACAAGGGGAACGAGGAAGAAAGATATCTTTTTCATATTTCGTTTTTACAGGAGTTGGATTGCCAGTAAAATTACATTACAATTTTGAACACTTACTAATTTTGTTATTAGAAATAAGACTGTTGCGAATATTTTCTTAGTAAATTAACGGCAAATTTGAGACCACATCTTTGTGAAGGGTACGGATAATAACGATGGAATGCAAAGGAATTCTTAAAAAATTTGGATTTGTTTTTTCTCAGCTCTTTTCGCGGTTGAAATAAATGGCATCAGCCTGCTGGGTACAGGTAATAACAAGGTCATTTATGCAGACATGTGGTGGTAATGTAGTGCAATAGTAAATCACATCAGCTATATCTTCTGCAAGGAGTGGTTCTATCCCGTTATAAACAGTTTTTGCAGTGGCCTCATCGCCTTTGAAACGTACGACTGCGAATTCAGTTTCAGCGGCACCGGGATGAATGGCCGTTACTTTTATATTATGACGAAGCAGATCTATACGCATAGATTGATTCAAGGCATCAACTGCATATTTCGTAGCGCAATACACATTGCCTTTTTCATAAACCTGTTTCCCTGCTACTGATCCCATATTAATGATATGCCCTTGTTTATGTACTGCCATTAATTGTGATACAGCTTTTGCAACATACATAAATCCTTTAATGTTGGTATCAACCATCGTATTCCAATCATTGAGGTCAGCTTCATCAAAATAATCCCGGCCCAGGGCAAGGCCTGCATTATTGATCAGCACATCAATTTTTTTCCATGTTGTCGGTAAGGAAGCGACTGAATTTAAAACAGCTTCTTCTTCTCTTACATCAAAAGGCAATACCAGTACAGCTATATTGTATTTATTTTCTAAAGAAACACATAGCTCCTGCAAACGGTCGTTTCTCCTGCCGTTCAATATAAGATCATAACCATGCGCGGCAAATTTTTCAGCACAGGCTTTTCCAAAACCTGATGTAGCTCCTGTGATAAAAACAATTTTTGGCATAAGAGACGAAGTAAGAAGTCAGAGGTCAGACGTTTAAAATTTGAAGTTGTACTAGAGTTAGCAAGATACGAAATACGAAGTATGAAGTGCTTATGTCGGTAGTAATCCGATTTCCAAAGCGAGTTCTTGGTAACCAGCAACCGGTAACCAGTTACTCTCACTCACCGTATCAGCGTTACCGTTCCTTTCAGGAAGATAGGTTTGCCAAGATAATCAATAGCGCTGACCATCCACACGAATACATTGCTGCCTTGCGGTGTGCCGCTGATTTTTCCATCCCAACCCTGTTCATTAGTAGTGGTGTGAAATAACAGTTGTCCCCAGCGATTAAAGATCCGGAAGTATTTGATTTGTTGTACTCCTACAGCTATCGGTCTTATTACGTCATTCAATCCATCGCCATTGGGAGTAAAAGCTGAAGGAACAAATACATAAGGATTGGTTTTAAAAACTTTTACAGAAACAAATGCGGAATCATAGCAACCGATCTCATTAAACACCTTTACGGTATATCGCAAACTGTCAATTTCTTCACCATATATACCGATTGGATTTTTAATAGCAGGATTATTTAGTCCCGTTGGAGGAGACCAAAAATAGTTTACGCCTCCTTCTGCATTGAGTTGTAAAGGCTGGCCTACTACTACCAATGTATCATTGCCGGCATACGGACGTATTTTAGGTAAAACAGTTACGAGTACTGTATCATAACCTGGTTTTGGACAACCCCTGGTATCCAAAGAGGTTAGCATATACGTTGTTGTACTTGAAGGATATGCTGTTGGATTTAATGTATTGGAGTTAATCAGTGAACTAACCGGTGACCATATAAATGAACTGCCATCATGTGAGCCTTTGAGAAACGCCGGGGTATTATAACAGATAACAGTATCAGCTCCCGCATCAGCAACAGGATAAGGAACAGTTCTAACTACAATGTTTTCTGTTGCTGTACAACTTCCGATTGTAGCCAGTACCTGGTAATTTGTAGTTTCCGTTGGCAGCGCCATAGGGTTTTGTAATGTGGGATCATTAAGTGAAGAAGCAGGCGTCGATGTCCACAGATGCTGTAGCCCATCACTGACTATATTTAGTTGCACTGAATCCGTTAAGCAAATTGTAGTGTCAGGCATTGCCCTTGTCGTAACGACCCTGACCACACGAACCTGTACAGTATCTGTATTGATACAACCCTGTTCATCGAGTGTTACAGTATAGGTCGTCGTCGTCGTTGGATTAACAGTTGGTGTAGCTGTAGTGCCATTAACCATATTTGTAACAGGTGCCCAGCTAAAGATACCTGTACCCGATGCCTGCAGTTGTACATTATCGGGAACACATATAAGTGTATCACGAAAAGCAAGAGTGATAGGAGGCTTATCAAGTATTTTTATAGCTTTAAAAATCGTATCAAGGCAGCCTTTGCTGTTACCAACAATGAACCTGACATTTTTAGTCCCGGTATCGGCATAGGTCCAGTTAGGGTTTCTTATATTGGATGTATCATCAACTGCGTTAGCTTGACCAAAGTCCCATCTCCATTTATCTACTACTCCGTAGTTGGTAGTGGTACGGTCCGTAAACTGAACGGGGTTGATCAAACAGACCCCGGTGGATGTAAAATCCGGGAAAAACCCTGGCCATACTCTTACAATAGCTGTCGTTGAATCGGAACATTCCTGGTTTCGGTTGGTTACTAGTTTGATGGTATAATCTCCCGCAGTAGAATAGGTATGAGTAGGATTTTTTAAAGTAGAAGAATTATTGGCAGTGCCACTTCCCGGATCACCAAATTCCCAATAATAGGAGTTGATCATTGGGCTATTACTAAGATTGTTAAAGGTCAATGTAAATCCATCGCAGGAAATGTATTCAGGATTTAATTGAGCTTTTGCAATATCACAGCCCCCCGCTTTTATTTGCAGGTCTTTTCGTTGAGTGGCTATTACCTTGCCATTTCTGATCTCACTTACACATACGGTTACTACATAAATGCCTTCAGCCGGAGCCGTTCCGGAAATCAAGCCGGTAGATGGATTGATAGAAACAGCCTGTCCTAACGGGGCAGAGCTATTATAAGGAAAACTATAATTAACAGCCCGGTAGGGTGGGTTGGCTGGCGGATTAGGGCTTGGCGTATTGAGACCTCCACCTGTTCCACCACCTTGCCCGCCTCCAACATAAGCTTCACAAAAAGAATAACTCAACTGGTCTGTCGCATCAGCATCTATGGCTGCAAAACTGTAGGTAAAAGGGTAACCTCCACAAACTATTACTGTATCAGTTCCTATAAATTTAGCACTGTTATTTTCGGGAGCTGTAGCCAAAACATTTGTTCCGGGTATATCAGCAATATAAGTAGCACCCATACTGCCGGAGGAAGAAAGATTACTGATCCCATTTATTCTGCAGCACCGCTGGTAAGCAATAGTATAGCCATTAACTGAAGCGGGGAGCGAAATAGTAAATTCATAATAACCGACTTCGTAACATACGATTGGCGCATTGGTAATGCAGGGACCGGGTGTGCCCAATTGAAGTCTTTCAGTTTTAGTCCTGGCAATTAGTTCATTGTACACCAGTGTATTCGTCGACCTGTTAAAAATTCCTATTGCCGCACTTGCATCTAACTGGGCGCCTGCTGAAAAACAATCGCGGTAAAGTTTTAAGGTAACCTGGTATTTGTATTGACCACCTGACATACCTAAAAAGGTGTAATACATTTCGCCACCTGTGATATGCTCAGCAAGTAATGTCTTTGATAAGAAGAAGGTGGTTATTATCAGTAAAAAACGTTTCATTGAGGGGATCAAAGGTGGTTCAGGTTTCGCTTAAAAATTTTTTGAGCAGATCATTGCTTTTATTTTCTTCTTCCAGCATCCCCATGTGGCCAGATTGATGCAGAATATGAATATACGATTTTTCAGGCAGGTGTGATAGCTTCAGGCCGTCTTGTAAAGGAACGGCGTTGTCATATTCTCCAAGCACAAAAAGAACAGGTAAGGTTGTGGTTTTCAATAGTGTGGTATTGTCCGGTCGTTTCATCATAGCTTCGTAATAGGAAACGAGCGCAGGAGCTGAAAAGTTGTTCAGGCTGCGTATAAATCCTTCGATTAATTCCGGCTTTTTATCCAGCGAAGAGGGAGAAAACAGGTTAGGGGTAGAAGTTTTTAAAAATTCAAACGCCCCGTTTTTTAAAATAAATTCAATGCTTTTCTTACGGAAAGCTTTTTTTTCCTCACTATCGGCATAGGCAGAGGAATGAAATAATCCGAAAGCAGTCAAATAGTGGGAATACTTTTTTGCAAAAGCAAGGGTAATGTATCCACCCATACTATGGCCGACAAGGACAGCCCCCCCACCCCCCAAAGGGGGGATTTCAGCCTCCCTGCCCTCCAAAGGAGGGTTCTTAGACTCCGATATTTGGATGTTTTCTTTTTGTAATGAATTTCCAATAAGCTGGCTTTGTGTGTTGGAAAGCCCCTCCGAAGGAGGGGTTTGGGGAGGCTTTCTTTCTTTTTCAAGTATTTCCTTTAATATCTCCGCCATCCCTTCCATACTCATATCATCAATCATTTCTGATTGTCCACTGCCGGGAAGATCAGGAACAATTAACTGAAAACTATCTTTAAGAAAAGCAATTTGATTTTTCCATACATCACCCGTTTCTCCAAACCCATGTACCAGCATCACCGGCTTGCCATTTCCATATAAGCGGTAAACTATTTTTTTTCCTGCTATTACAATTTCTTTATTCATGATAATTAAGTATTAGTGAAAAAAAGAACATTGCTTTTAGTCCTTCTTTTTCATCCTGGCTTTTATCCAAAAAACAATATTTAAAAGCAATAGCAAAATTGATACAATAACGGTTGCCCGTGAAAGTATATCTCCATGTTTTACAAAAAAAGTTTGCCTGTTATCAACAGGTACTGCAAGTTTGATAGAAGCAGCCGTATCCCAGGGTTGCGGATTGATCACATTACCTAATGGGTCTATAAAACAACTGATACCGGTATTGGCGCTACGGGCCACCCATTTTCTTGTTTCAATAGCACGGAGCCTTCCATAATTCATATGTTGTTTATACCCCTGTGTATTTCCCCACCATCCATCATTGGTGATAATGGTTAATATATTCGCTCCTTTGCGGATATATTCCGTGATATAATCACTGTATATACTTTCATAACAAATGATAGGGGCAGCTTTAAAATGATTATCCCGGGAAACAAAAACTTTTCTTTCAGAATCTCTGCCCAGCGTGCCACTGATACCACCAAAATCTTCAAACCATTTACCCATAAAACTCAAAAAGGAAGGAAGTGTTTCAACACCGGGAACCAGTTTCGCCTTATGATATAACTGGATAGTAGTATCCGCATCAAAAAATGCAGCGGTATTAAATGCATCGTAATAAGATTGGGCCGTAGGTTCAAACCTTGCTGTTTTAGGCGCATCTTTTTTGTTTTGCCCATAATTTTTATAACTGTCAATTCCTGTTACCAAATTTACAAACGGATGCCGTTTGAGAAATGACCAGATGGGATAATAGAAAAAATTTTGTTTGATCTCATCTTCCCAAACCTGCGCCGGTATGGCGGTTTCGGGCCATACAACCAGTGTTGTGTTTTTATCTATTTGCTGTTCTGATAAAATAACCAGTTTCTGAATTTGTGATTCAATAGAGCCGGTAAATTTTTCAGTATAAGGATCAATATTGGGCTGAACGATCACAACATTTTTAGTGGCTATTGATAAAGCGGTAGCTATGGTTTTCTTTTCGCTGCTTATCATTATTCTTGAAATAAGAATAGGTATCGCCAGTACGGCTATCCATGCTGCTAATGTTATATAATAAGCTTTTGTTTTTCCATTATGACGGTACTCAGAAAAAATAGCATATGCAATGATATTAACAAGCAGCACCCATAAGCTCCCACCGGTACTGCCACTGTATTCATACCATTGCACCCATTCAGGGTGCGTAGCAAACGAATTGCCCAGCGTAAGCCAGGGCCAGCTTAGTTCCCAGTTATGATGAATGTATTCGAACGTAAGCCAGAAAACGATCAATGAACTGTAGCCGATCCACCGGCCAAATTGTTTTTTTGTAAAATAAAACAGCAACCAGGGCACACACATAACAAGACTGTTGGCAATAAAAGCACCCATAGCACCGGCAGGGCTGGCATTCCATACCCACCAGGTGGTAGCTATATTCCAGAACAGCATATGTAAATAAGTAAGGCCAAATAATTTTTTCCAGTTGCTGATATGATCTTCTATCCAGAGCAAAGGAACCCAGGCAATAAATATCAATAGGGTAAGTGGAGAAGTAGGCCATGCCGCCCATAATAGAATACTACCTGCAAGAGCTATGAAAAAACCGGAAAAACGTTTCACGAAGGATTATTGTTGTTTGTGTAAAAATAGCTGTTGTTAATGGTAGTGCAAACACTGTTTGATACCGTAAAAATTGCGTGATGAGAAGAAAATTGTAATTTCACAATGATAAAAGACAAATAATTATGACATTGAATCCTCAATTTGTGATGGACAAAAAAGGAAAGAAGCTGGCAGTCCAATTATCAGTAAAGGAATATGAATACCTGATTGACGAGTTGGAAATGAAAGAAGATATTGCCCTTTATAGAAAGGTAAAAGCAGATAAAAAGGAAAACTACATGCCCCTTGCGGAATATCTGAAAAAAGGAAAGAAAAAATAATGGCTGTTTACGAAGTACTCTTATCAAAAGCTACACGTAAACAACTGGCCTTACTGCCAGCATTTATTCATAATAAAATTATTGAAGATATTTCTGGTCTTGCTATCACACCACGACCAGCAGGATGTAAAAAACTAAAAGGGTATAAAAATTCTTACCGGATAAGAGTTGGCGAGTACAGAATTATTTATGAAATAGAAGATAAAATACTCCGCATTCTTGTCATTGCTGTGGGACACTGCAGAGATATTTATGAATAATGAGAAAAAAAGGCCTATAACAACATAGTTTTTATTTCCTGCCAGTTATTTACGCGTTTGTGCCGGCCGTTATCAGCAAAGGCGTTATGAGGTTGGGTAAATAATATACTTGTATGCCCGGAAAAAAAATCAAGATTTTTAAAATGATCATCGATCATGATTTCCGCCCGGACAATTTCTTTTGAACCACAAAAAACCATTTGCTGCCAGGTGATGAATGGAAAAAATTCATTAAGCCAGGCCTGTTTTTCAGTCAGGCTTTTAGGAAATTCAGTTGCTGCTGATACAATAAAGACCTCGTATTTTTCATTTAATCTTGCTACAACTTCCTGGCTGTCTTCAATAACAGATGTGGAGCGAAAAAAACCTTCCGTATGTAAGTGTTTTTTTGAATTAGGGAATACCTCCAGTTCTGGTTTACCCATGATGTCTTCTATACTTTTTCTTATTCCTGTTTCTTTTTCTTCCCAGGCGATAAATTGAGAAACGGTGTCAGACAATACACCATCCATATCAACAGCTATTCTTTGCATGATTCAAATTAAATTACTTGTGAACCTTTAACCCAGTTTTATTTCCTGCTATAATTCGGAGCTTCCTTGGTTATCTCAATATCATGTGCATGGCTTTCACGCATGCCTGCATTGGTTATTTTTACAAAGCTTGCATTTTTCAGATCCCCTATATTTTTAGCGCCACAATATCCCATACCAGCCCTTAAACCGCCAACATACTGATAGACCACTTCTTTTAATGTGCCTTTATATGCCACACGGCCTTCAATGCCTTCGGGTACAAATTTCTTTACATCATCTTCGGGATCCTGGAAATAGCGATCGCTGCTGCCTGTTGCCATAGCACCTAATGAGCCCATGCCGCGATATTCTTTAAATTTTCTTCCTTCATAAATAATAGTTTCGCCAGGACTTTCTTCAGTACCTGCAAATATGCTTCCCATCATCACACAGTCGGCACCTGCAGCCAGGGCTTTTACCATATCGCCGGTGTAGCGGATACCGCCATCGGCAATCAATGGAATATTTTTTTGTTTCAATACGGAATGAGCTTCCATAATGGCAGTTAACTGTGGTACACCTGATCCGGCTACAATCCGTGTAGTACAGATGGATCCCGGGCCAAT
>JAKFEJ010000014.1:0-5365 GCA_036675745.1 Chitinophagaceae bacterium
AACGATCCAGGCATATTCACCACGGATATAGATATAAGAACGGTTACTTCCCAATGCAAATGATGAAACGATCATTCCTTCTATCAACAAATGCGGAATGAATTCCATCAGGTACCTGTCTTTGAAAGTTCCGGGCTCACTCTCATCTGCATTTACTACCAGGTAACGAGGAACACCTTCCGGCTTTGCCAGGAAACTCCATTTCATACCTGTAGGAAAGCCTGCACCACCACGGCCACGAAGCCCACTCTTTTTCACTTCTTCCACAATATCATTCGGAGCCATCTTCAAAGCTTTCTCTACGCTGCGATAACCGCCTTCACGACGGTACACATCATAGAGCCTGATGTTTTCAATATGATCTTTTTCTAATAATAATTTTCTTCCCATTTAGAACTTATCCTTTATTTTCCTTACGAGATTTAATTTGTTTATTCATTTCATAAATACCCCGGGCTAATGAGCCTATTGCTAAACCTAAAAAGGCATATCTCCTTTCTAAATTATCTTTTAAAAGAAATATAAATAGAATTAGAAAAACTAAACTTAAACCAAAATAAAATGTGTATCCTATTTTCATTGTCTATAAACTCTAATTCAATTTTGCACTCTGCCTCGCAACCAATTGCCACCCTTTCTTTGTTTTCATCCATACCTGCAATACATGCAGTGTCATATTAAAACTTTTACCATTTACTGCACCTTCCGCTGCTGTATTCATTCTCACTGTTGCCCATTTCTTACTGATTGCAGCAATTACTGAACTGTTATTCTCAATTCTATTATATATCAATTTTCCACTTACAAAGTCATTCCATACATCTTTTTTCGACTGAACCCACCCGTTGGAATGACCATATCTAACTTCTTTATGCAAGACAGCACTTAAAACTAAACTGTCTTTTTCAAGCAATGCTTTATCCAATTTTTGCATTGCATCTTTCAACTCTACACTGTCAACCTGGGCAACAACAATCCAACTAGTAAAGAGCAATATTATCGTCAGAAAGAAACGCATTTATTTTTCTTTCTTCTCATAGTCATGATTAAACATCCAATTGATGCCAAACCGGTCAGTCAACATTCCAAACTTCGCTCCCCAAAATGTATCCTGCAAAGGCATTGTGACCTTAGCTCCTTCTGATAAAGCAGCAAATGTTTTATCAATATCCGCTACCGTTTTAAAATTTAACGATAGACTAAGGTTGGTGCCAGCATTAACCTGCTGACCCGGCATATTATCCGATACCATGAATGTAAGATCCCCCGCCTGGAAGGTAGCATGCATTATTTTGCTTTTATATTCATCCGGCGTTTCGTTGCCCATCGGTGATTCACCAAAGCTTTGCTGAAATAAATTTTTTCCCTCAAAAGCTTTTGCATAAAAAGCAAGTGCCTCTGCGGCATTGCCATTAAACATTAAGTATGGTACTATCGCTTCCATAATGGTTAATTTACTTTTTCATTAATTATTGGAGGCAGCATTTCTTCTGCATTCGTCAATAATCTGATCTACTTTTTGTTTTGTCAAATGTTCTTTATAATGTTTCCCCATTTGCATCATGGGAGCATAACCACAGGCGCCTAAACACTCTACTGTCTTCAAAGTAAACATTCCATCGCTGGTTGTTTGCCCTGGTTTGATCCCTAACTTTTCACCGATATAGTCAATAATATCATCCGAACCGCTTATCATGCAGGGACCGGTCTGGCAAACTTCAAACATATACCTTCCAACCGGTTTCAGGTTAAACATGCTGTAAAAAGTTGCCACTTCATATACTTCAATTGATGTAAGATTGAGTAAAGAAGCTACATAATCCATCACCGGTACATCAAGCCATCCGCCAAACTCCTGTTGTGCCAAATGCAATACCGGAATAACAGCACTCTTCTGCTTTCCTTCCGGGTAGAAAGAAATGATCCGTTGTACTTCTTCTAATTTATCGTCTGAAAATTTTATCATATGCCCCCATTCCGCCCGTGGCGGAGAGTTTTGAAACACTCTACTAAAAGCAAAGTGTACTTCTATTTATAAATTCAATTTATCAACTCTTACTTCAAAACAACTTTTCAAAATACATCGTCCATTTTAATCTAAGTTCCCCTTTAGGGGGACAGGGGCTTTACGCATCCATCTCTCCTGCAATCAGGTTTAAACTACTCATCACAATGATCGCATCACTCAGCATCGCTCCTTTTGTCAACTCTTCATAGGCCTGGTAATAAATAAAACAAGGCCTGCGAAAATGCAAACGGTACGGCGACCTGCCGCCATCGCTGATAAAATAAAAACCTAATTCACCGTTGCCGCCTTCCACACTTTGATATACTTCGCCGACAGGCATATCAATTTCGCCCATAACAATTTTGAAATGCCATATCAAGGCTTCCATTTTCGTATAAACGTCTTTCTTGTCGGGCAAATAATATTCAGGAACGTCTGCATGATATACATCTGCTTCGGTACCTTTAAATTCCTGTACCTTTTGAAAAGCATCTTTTATGATCCGGAGTGATTGCCACATTTCCTGGTTGCGTACTAAAAAACGATCATAACAATCACCTGTTGTTCCTACGGGAACGTCAAATTCAAAATCTTCATAGCTGCTATAGGGTGAGTGAATACGAACATCATAGTCTACTCCTGCAGCCCGAAGATTAGGACCGGTAAATCCATAATTCAATGCTCGTTCCGCACTTATAGGACCTGCGCCAATCGTACGCTCCATAAATATCCTGTTGCGGGTAAAAAGGTTTTCAAATTCTCTTTGCACCCGCGGATATTCATCCAAAAACTTTTGAATTTTTTGAAACGCTATATCATTGAAATTTCTTTCAAAACCACCAATACGGCCAATATTTGTAGTAAGTCGTGAACCACATACCTCTTCATATATTTCGTAGATCAGCTCACGGTATTGCATAACGTACAAGAAACCAGTATAAGCACCGCTGTCAACACCTACAATGGAATTACAGATCAGGTGATCTGAAATCCTTGCCAACTCCATAATGATAATGCGGAGATAATCAACTCTTTTTGGTGTTTTTACCCCCAGCAATTTCTCACAGGTCAGGTGCCAGCCCATATTATTAATAGGCGATGAGCAATAATTCAACCTGTCTGTCAAAGGAGTGATCTGGTATAGAGGGCGGCGTTCGGCTATTTTTTCAAAAGCCCTATGGATATATCCTATTGTTTGCTCGGTAGAAACGATGCGTTCACCATCAAGTTCCAGGATATTCTGCATTACACCATGTGTCGCCGGGTGCGTTGGCCCCAGGTTCAGCGTGGTGGTGGTTTTTTCTATGCTTCCTTCCGGTAATTTTATATGCTGTTCAGACATAAAGCAATTTGAAAATAATTCAATTTGAAAATTTGAAAATAATATGTCTGCCTGAATTTTTGATCATTTTCAAATCAGCACATTCTCAAATTTTCAAATTATTTAAACTATATCCTCTCCTACATTTTTCTTTTCCGATTCTACAATAGTTCCATGATCTGTTTTCTCGGTACCAAACCCGATCGTTCCTCCCCGTCCAAACATCTCATCATCTTTATCTACACGGCTTTGATCTTCTAACGGATATTGCTTCCTCATCGGGAAGTAATCCATTTCATCTACATTCAATATGCGTTTCAGGTTTGGATGGCCTACAAAGTTTATTCCGTAAAAATCATACGTCTCTCTTTCCATCCAGTTAGCAGATGAAAATAAACCGGTAGCTGTATATACATCAGGTTTAATAATATTGGTAAAAACTTTAAACCGGATACGGACATTATCTTCCAGGTTGTGCAGGTGATAAACCACCGCCAACTCTTTTTCTTTCATATCGGGATAATGCACAGCACACAGATCAGTAAGAAATCTGAATTTTAATTCGTCATCATCATACAGGAAATTAAGCACCTTCAGATTTATTTCTTTTGGCGCTTCAAAAGTGAGCATGCCATAAGGTTCCTCAAAACCTGAAACCTGCTCAGGAAATTTTTCGGCTAATCTTTGTTTTATATGTTCGTTCGTAAGAGACATAAACCCCAACCCCTAAAGGGGCTTTAAAATCCGAATGTCGGAAAGACATTACAGACATTATAAAATTTAGTTTATAAACCTTTCTTTACAATAAAAAAACCTACCACCTAAGTTCTCCGCCGCGGTGGAGACAGGCGCTTTACTGTATTCCGTAACTTTCTAATAACGCTTTATATTTTTCACCATTTCTCCTGCGTAAGCTTTCCTTTCCTACCAAATCCTGAATACGCATTAAACCATCAATTATGCCTTCGGGTCTTGGAGGGCAACCTGGCACATATACATCCACAGGCACCACCTGGTCAATACCCTGTAATACGCTGTAGGTATCAAAAATTCCACCGCTTGAAGCACAAGCCCCAACTGCCATTACCCAACGGGGTTCCGCCATTTGCAGGTAAACCTGTTTTACTACAGGTCCCATTTTTTTTGCAATGGTACCGATAACCATCAGAAGGTCACACTGGCGTGGCGAGAACCCAACTCTTTCGCTTCCAAACCTTGCGAGGTCATAGTGTGAACCCATAGTAGCCATGAATTCGATTCCGCAACAAGAAGTAGCAAAAGGTAAAGGCCAGATAGAATTTTTTCTTGCCAATCCAATTACATTATTAAGTGAGGTAGCAAAAAAACCTTCGCCCTGGTGCCCTTCCGGCATTTCACCAATGCTGATATCATTTACCAGGGGCTTTTGCGTAATATTATATGATACAGGACGTGACATAAAGACTAATTTGAAAATGAACCAATTTGAAAATCTGAAAATCTACTTTATTAAACAAAGGTCCTTACTTAAAGTTCCCATTTACACATTTTCAAATTTCCCAGTTAATCCTCCCACTTCAATGCTCCTTTCTTAACGATGTAGATAAAGCCACACAGAAAAAATCCAACAAACATCAAAACGGCCCAAAAACCACTCCAACCCAACTCTTTAAAATTTACCGCATAAGGATAAAAAAAGATCACTTCTACATCAAAAAGAACGAATAAAATAGCCGTGAGAAAATATTTTATAGCCATTGGCTGACGGGCATCGCCGTGCGTCTCAATTCCGCTGGCAAAAGTTTGTAATTTGTCCGAAGTTTTACGTTTTGGCCCCAATAAATGGGTTACAACCATCAATAAGACTACCAGGCCGACAGCAAAAATGACCTGTAAAGCAACCGGCAAATAGGAGCCGGCATCAGAGGCGGATGGATTTATCTGGAGTAAGTGGATCATGTTTTTTACCCTGTGGGCAAAAATAAGGTAGCAACATCAATTATCCGCATAATTTCTATGCATAAGTGTGACTGTACCATGAAAGTCTGTAAATGCAA
>JAKFEJ010000514.1:0-5363 GCA_036675745.1 Chitinophagaceae bacterium
TTTTTCCCTTTCGCTTTTATGTCATCAAAAATTTTCGGGGCCACCCAAAATGCAGGCGAAAAAACACCAGCCGCGCCAAAGACCTTCGGATATTTTAATACTGCATATAAAGAAATCAAGCCGCCCATTGAGCTCCCGGCGATAGCAGTATTGGCTTTATTTTTCACAGTACGATAATTCTTATCAATAAAAGGCTTTAATGTTTTTACAAGAAATTCTACATATTCATTACCTTCTCCTTTGTTTGATTTGCTAAAAGCGCCGATGCCGGTAAGACTGAAATCGTAAGGACAATATTCGTTCAATCTTTTATTGCCTCCGTTATCTATCGCCACCACTATGCATTCTTTCGCATCCATACCCAGGGAATCAAGATAGTCATCTATCCCCCACTCACCACTGTAAGATGTAGCATCATCAAATACATTTTGCCCATCCTGCATATACAAAACAGGAAACCGTTTGGTACACTGAGCATAACATTCAGGAAGATAGATCCATACACGTCTTGCACGTTTGAGCTGGGGAATTAAAAAAGCCGTATCAATGATCTTTACATTTTTGCTGGCTGTACTTTTTTTGGGAGCCGCAGGAAAACGGTCAGCCCATTCTTCAATAGTTAATTCCATTTTTTCATCCGCTTCTATTTTTAAAACCCGGTTGGCGGCACCGGAGCCTCCTTTTTTACATTCAGCTTTATCCCAGCCGCCTCTTGTTATTTTATATTCGTAAGAACCTTTGTCTAATTTCAGATCAAGCGAATAATTGCCGTTGTTGTCGTGTTTAAATTTATAATTTTCGTCCTGCGGATTCCAGCCATTGAATGAACCGGCTGCATAAATATTGCTGCCGGAAGGATGATAAGGAGGTAAGGATGTTATTTGCAAATGAATGGTGTTTTGTGCCATAACAGCGGCAGTTATTATTAATCCCAGGATGGCAAAAGAAGATTTAATCATGTTTGAAAATAGCAAAATAATATCTTTCTGCCTGCCATAAGTTTTAATTATTTTTGGATAGTGATTAAAGACACTTTACATAAAGAAAAAATTTTTCAATTACTGATATCCCATAAGCAGGAATTACTTGATTATGGGGTGAAAGAGATTGGCCTGTTTGGTTCCTATGCAAGTAATAAAGCAACAAAAGAAAGCGATGTTGATCTTTTAGTAGATCTTGTTAAAGAAAAAAAGACCTTCCGTAATTTCATGTCTCTTTCCTATTACCTCGAAGAACTGTTGGAATCGAAAGTGGATCTGATAACCAAACAGTCCCTAAGCCCCTATATTGGTCCGCATATTCTCAAAACTGTTGAATATGTACCTCTCGCAAGTTGATTTTCTAAAACATATCCTGGATGAGTGTAATTATCTGTTGCTTGAATACAAGGACAACACTTTCGATGATTTTGTAAGTAATCAACGTTTAGCTAAAGCGATATGCAGAAGCCTTGAAATTATTGGCGAAGCAGCAGGCCGCATACATCCTGATTTAAAAGCAAAGTATAATCTTGTATCCTGGCGGCAAATGTCCGATATACGTAATAAAATCATTCATGATTATTTTGGAATAGATTATGATATTGTTTGGGATACAGTAAAGACTGACATTCCTGAACTGAAACAATGAATTGAAATTATTATTGCAAAAGAATCGGCCTGACTAATTTAGACCACTCCCTTCATCAACTCCTTGATCTTTGCATGATGCGCTGCACTTACCGGCCATACAGGCTGGCGGAATGTATTCTGGCAAAGACCCATTTCGGAAAGATAGGCTTTGACACCACTTGGGCTTCCTTCGGCAAACAGGGAGTTAATGATATCTGTATAACGATAATGCAGTTCTCTTGCTTCTGCAAACTTTCCGTCGAGACAAAGACGTATCATATCAGAAAAACCTTTGGGATAAGCATTCGCTATTACTGATGTAACACCTTCTGCTCCCAAAGCGATCATAGGTAATGCAATGCCATCATCGCCACTGATAACCATAAAATCCGATGGTTTGTATTTGATGATCTGCATGATCTGGTCAAAATTGCCGCTGGCTTCTTTGGTAGCAAATACGTTTTTACATTCACGGGCAATGCGCAATTGCGTTTCAGCCGTTATATTTTGCCCGGTACGGCCTGGTACATTATACATCATGATGGGAAGCGGCGCATTATCACTTAATGTTTTATAATAGTGAAACAGGCCTTCCTGGTTGGGCTTGCTATAATAGGGAGACACGGACAGAATAGCATCATATCCTGTTAAATCAAATGTTTTAAAACCATCCAGCACTTCATTGGTATCATAACCGCCAATGCCTGCCACTAAAGGCAGGCGTCCAGCTACCGTTTTATTTACAAAAGAAAAAACCTGTTGTTTATCCTCTCCATGCACGGTAGCACTTTCACCGGTAGTGCCTAATACTACCAGGTATTCCACCTTTCCTGCTATCCAGAATTCGATGAGCTTTTTATAACTATCCCAATCTATTTTTCCATCTGTATGAAAAGGAGTAACAATAGCAATACCTGTTCCGGTAAATTTTTCTCTGAGTGACATTTTAATTTATATTGAAAACTTGAATTGATTTTTTTGTTGAATAGAATTACAGAACGTTGAAGAGTGCGACGCAACAGACGATGATAGTAGTAATGAAGCTGGGTTCCAAATCGTACTTCTGACTTCTTACCTCGTACTTCCCGTTATACTTCTTCCCAGAATCCCATTTTGCCAAACTTTTCTATCCGTTCATTGCTGCGCTGTTCGGGAGACTTTCGCTTTAGTTCCTGCAATACAGGCACCAGGTAATTGCGTAATATCTTTGCAGATTCATCATAATCCCAATGAGCTCCACCTATCGGTTCGGGTATGATGCCGTCTATCAAACCAAAGCCCAGCATTTTATCCGCAGTCAGCCTCAATTGTTCTGCCGCTACTTCTTTATTTTCCCAGCTACGCCACAAAATAGAAGAGCAACTTTCGGGACTGATAACCGTGTACCAGGTATTTTCCATCATAAATACCTTATCACCTACGCCGATACCTAACGCACCGCCGCTGGCGCCTTCCCCAATGATCACACAAATAACCGGTACTTTCAAACGGATCATTTCATAAATATTCCTGGCAATGGCTTCGCCTTGTCCTCTTTCTTCCGCTTCAAGCCCCGGGAAAGCACCGGGTGTATCTATCAATGTAATAATGGGCTTATTGAACTTTTCCGCCAGCCTCATCAGTCTCAAGGCTTTTCTATAACCTTCAGGATTGGCCATACCAAAATTCCGCATTTGACGCATTTTGGTATTGATTCCTTTTTGCTGACCAATAAGCATAACTGTTTCGCCATTTAATGAGCCAAAACCGCCTACCATTGCCTTATCATCTTTTACATTCCGGTCGCCAAACAACTCTACAAAATTCTCCGTCATCTTTTCAATATACTTCATCGTATAGGGTCTGTCGGGATGACGACTAAGCTGAACCCGTTGCCAGCTACTCAGGTTTTCTGTAATGGCTTTTCTTTTTTCCAGGATATTCTGATCGAGCCGTTGAATCAGGTCGCTCATATCTATTTTGGTTTTTTCCTGCCGGTGTTTGGCATTTTCAATTTCTTCAATCAGATCTTTAACCGGTTTTTCAAAATCTAAAAACTGTCTGTTGGCATTAGTTGGCATAGTCAGTAAATGAGCGGCTAAATTAAGGATTACTTAGCAAAGAGAGGACAAGGTGCAAGGGACAAGGGACAAGGCGTGAGGTTCAACAACATTAAACTTTTAAACCTTTAAACTTTTTATACACCGATACTATCATTCAACATAGCAGAGCGGGACAAATAATTTGGAGATGGCGCATAAATATAGAGGCAAGTTCCATCCTTTATTGTGTTGATGATTTTCTTTGCATCCTTAAGCGGAACTGCCGGGCAGCCCTGGCTACGGCCAATATATCCCTGAGAAGCTATGTATGATTCATTTACATAACCGGCGCCATGCATAACAATGGCTCTTTGAAGAGCTTTGTCGTTAATACCATTTTCAATGCCCGTCAGCTTTAATGAATAACCATTGCTTCCTGAATAGGTTTGCCCCGTAATATAAAAACCCGGGCTGCTTTTATAGGAAGACAGTTGATTGGAAAAATTTGTAGCCCACTCCTTTCCAGAGTTTCTGCCATGCGCCACTAATGTATTAAAGAGAACTTTATAGTTTTCCATATCCAATACGTACAATCTTTTCTTACTGCTGGGCTGACTAAAATCAACAATTGAAATAACAGATTGACCGGCAAGTTTGCCCTGGCTGCGCAATTTTTCCCATCCCTTCCTGGCATAATCGAATGCCTGGCGGTTAAGACCGGAAAGGTCTAACTGTAAACTGTCATAAATGGATATATTAGTTGCTAAAAGCCTGGTGGAATCAACTGAAGCATTTGGAGACATTGGCTCATATGCGTTCTTATTTCCAAACGATAAATGCAATAAACTGATAAAGAGGGAAATAAAAATAAGACTAAAACTTTTTAATGGTTTTTTCATAGTTCAATCAGGTTTAATCCAGAAAATCCCCCTCTTTGCACTAAAATCATGCCTTAGCTGCCATTCATTAATGTATTAACATTTTAGAAAGAGGTGACTTTTTCATCGTTCTTTAAGTTTCCAACTCAATGGTTATTATGTTTGTAATAAGCCTTCTACTTGTCATGGTTTTGACATTTTTACAGTTTGAAAACACACTGGGGCTACACAGGAGAAATAGTAACTGATATAAGGCACAATGGTTGGAATAAAACTGCCAAAAAGGATATGCAAAATAGCCGCTTACTGCTATTGGCAATTATCGGGTCAGTTGCAGGAGTCGTTGGGTTCTTCATACACCTGGAAAAGCATGCTTTTGAAAAGTATTCAATACTGGCCGTTGCTGCACTAATACTTATGCTATTTTATTTTCTGACAATGAAAGATGTGCTAAAAAATGAAAATCACGACCCACAGGTCAGAATATTCTGGATAATTGTAATTATCTGTTTGCCCCTTATAGGAGATATTCTCTATCTCATTATTAATGATGCGATCGACAACAGCCAGGAAAAGCCGAAGCAGTCCTGGGGCTTTTAGAAGAAAGAGTTATATGCACAAAAAGAGGGGGTGGATAGAAATCCCCCCCGGTTTTTAAAATCCAATATCCTATGAAAATCTGTTTAATTAAATACAAATCGGATACCAACTTTTTTAAACCGGAATTTTGCTTAAGCTGTGTACTTTATTACACAGCAAGCTATTAATCTAAAAAACCTGTGGAAATTTGGGGAATTTATGGGGCTTGATATATAAGAATAAATGCTAAACCAATAATTTTCAGTCTCTTGCAA
>JAKFEJ010000448.1:0-5324 GCA_036675745.1 Chitinophagaceae bacterium
TGAAATTTCACCCCTCCGGGGTTTTTGAAAATCGGAAACACTTCATTTCTATAATAATTACATCCCTTCGGGATTCAAAACACATTTCTTTTTATTGTAACTGGTTTTAATGCGTTTGCCCTGATCCTTAGCTATACTTCATACAAACATTGATAAGTTTATCGTATTTTTCTCCATTCAAGCAAGAATTGTTGAATAGCTGGCCTGAATTAAAATACAATATAATTAAAATTGTACATTTGACACTTATAGAATTTCAATTATGAAAATTCTTCAATTCACGATACCGGTACCTGCCAACCAGACGATCATTGTACAACAAGATGTATTGCCATACTTCTATACTCACCTTCACCGTCATCGTGAAATTCAGTTGACCTGGATACAAAAAGGAGAAGGAACGCTTGTTGCGAACAATAACATGCATGGATTTGTCTCCAACGAAATTTATTGGCTGGGTGCCAATCAACCTCATTTGTTTAAAAGCGACCCTTCCTATTTTTTACCGGAAAGCAGGAAGACGATCTCCGCCCTGACGATGTTTTTTGATCCGGCTGGTCGCCTTGCTCATTTCTTTGACCTGCCCGAAACAAAAACCGTTAAAAATTTTATCCAGCAACATTCATCAGGATTTAAGATACCCCAACAACACGTTGCTGAAATTTCGAATTTAATGCTCCAACTAAAAAACGGGGATGGCGTTGAACAAATGCTTCATTTTACCGGTATTTTCAAAAAGCTGCTTGGTTATAAAAAAATGCCGCCGCTGTCAACTTCATCCCAGCCACAGCAATACAGCGAATCTGAAGGGATCAGGGTAGCTACGATCTATAATTATATCATGCAGCATTACGCCAGCCCTATTACACTGGAAGACGTAGCGAAGCAAGCTCATATGACCCCACAGGCTTTTTGCCGCTATTTTAAAAAACATACCCGCCATACTTTTGTTTCCTTCCTTAGTGAAGTCAGGATCAATGAAGCCTGTAAAAAACTGACGGATGGCGCCTATGACAGCATTGCCGGCGTGGCTTATAACTGCGGCTTCAATAGTATTACCAATTTCAACCGGGTTTTTAAAAGCGTTACTTCACGTTCACCATCTGAGTATGTAAACAGCTTCTTTCAAAATGTTGAACATTGACCAGGCTATAGTTTCGGTCGGGGCTGCAAGCATTCAACCTACAGAATTTTATTACTTTGTTTTAACATCATAAAAACGCCATACTGTTTTAAAATCTTTCTTAAGATCCTGGTTTGTTAATATGGCCCGCAGCATTTCAATGGGTAATGCATTCTCATTGAAAATAGCATCATGATACTGCTTGTAGGTCATTTTTTTAGTGTCTACTAATTCTTTTTTTAAACTATACAACTGGAGGCCGCCTATCATATAAGCTACCTGGTACAAGGGACTGTACCCACCAACAAATGAACGCCTCACCTCGCCTTCCGCATTGGCTCTTTCATGCCCTACCCGATCCACTAAAAAATCAATGCATTGCTGCGGTGTCCATTTTCCCAAATGATAATTCAATGAAAAAATGATCCGTGCACAACGGTGCATTCGCCAGAACAACATACCCATCCTGTCTTCGGGAGAACGGGGAAACTTCATATCCCATAATAACAATTCCCAATACAACGAATTTCCTTCTATCCAGAAAGGAGTAGAAAAATTGCGATAAGCTTTATTGCGGTTGGTCATATAACCCTGCAGGTGATGCCCGGCAATCAACTCATGATGAACAACAGCTCTTGAAAAATGAGGGTTGTTACCCCGCAAACTCATCATCTTGTCTTCATAGTTCATCGTGTTGGTAGGATAGGAAATGATCAATGCTTCGCCCCCGAGAAAAAATGGATTTACCAATTGCCTTTCGGGTGACATCATATTCATTCTCCATATTTCTTCGGATAATTCAGGGATCGTCACCAGGTCATTCCTTTTTAAAAAATCAACGGATTGTTTATAGAGATCGTACATCGCTTCCGGTTGCATGCCTGGTGCTACATGAGTATTTTTTACTTTTTCCTGTGCGGCTTTCCAGTTATCGCCAAAACCCATTTCCTTAGAGGCTTTCAGCAACTCCGCATCGCAATATGCGAATTCTTTATTGGCAATTTCTACCAATTCCTCCGCGGTATACGGAATAAATTCCAACTGCAACTGGCGGATTAATTCTTTGCTGCCAATGGGATTACCGGTTATTCCGCTACCATCATCTTTTTGTGTACTGGTTTCTTTGCCTTTGCTTTTCAGCAAGGCGGCATATACATTCAGCAAGCTATCAACATTGTTATAGGTTTTAGGAACCCACCAGGTAAATAAAGGATCATAACCGTTGTAAAAATCAAACATATTTTTAAGCGAGCCTTGTAATTCCTTTGCAGCTTCCGAAGCAAAATTGGCCAGCTTTATATCAATGGCCTCTTCTTTTTTAATACCGGTAATCGCTTTTTCAATTTCTTTTTGGATCGCATTTAATTCTTTGGCGGTTTGTTCGCCATTAACAGCGGCCCCCCTTCGACGCGGTTTTTCCAATGCATAGATCCTGCCGGAAAAAGGAAAATACTTGCTGACCTGATCATAGGTTTTCTGTTCATCCTGCCATTGGTATTTTGTATCCTCCAGGTTTCTTTTAAAAAGTATAAAATCAACTTTTCCATTGATACTCATTTTATCAAAATCAGCCTGGTTCAATTTCCCGAGGTAGTCATTGTTGAGTTTTAATAGCCGGGCCCTGCGTTCGGGTGAATTATAAGCACTGGCTTGTCTCCCCCACGGGCCAGCAGCACTGGTAGAATAAAACCTGTTAATCGTTCCGAGGTCTGCATCATAGTTAACCATCATATTATTCATCTCGCTGGTCTGTGCATACAAATCAGTGGTATTGGGAGCCTGTGCCCATAAAGAATGAATGGCTATACAAATAGTAATAGCCATCAACATTAATTTTTGTTTGATAAACATTTTTGCTCTTTAAATTTTTGGAAACTGAAAGTACTGATAAAAAAAGAAGATCGGCGGGGTGTTTTTATAAATTCAATAAAGGCTTATATTTTGCAATGTGATACCCGATATTGCCTTCCTCTGAAGGTCTTAAATCTTTGTTCCTTGAATTAAGGTAGCGGCTTTTATAGATTGTTCTTTTAGATATAAAAATTTTTGTCGTTCCTTATCGTTTTTGAAATTTTCAAAATCCTGTTCGCTCTCAAACTCAACAAGGTGTATTTCATATGGTTTCTCAATGTTGTATTCAATGAAACTATCACCTGTCGGTCTAACCCGCAATAAAAGCCGCCCGTTATATTTGGCAATTGCCGGTATGGCAATGTCTTCAAATTGATGGAACACTTTCTCCTGTCCTTCTTTTATGTAAATTAACTGGGTTATATAAATCATCTTGTTCGTTATCGAGGTCGTTTCTACACTTGTCACTAACGTATTGTGGCTTGGTGAAGGGCGGGATTTTTAGCATTAAAGTTCATACGAAGCACAAATGTTTCTACGAAGCATGTCATCCCGCCTTTTGCCAAAGCCCGCTGTTGTTGGGCGCAGTTTTAATTTTTTAATAGCGATGCTTCAACTATTTCAGCAATAATGAACAAGCCATTATTACTTCCCAAGTGTCCATATCTTCCCTTTTTGAAGCCGCCAACAGCAATTATATTTAAGTGATATTTAGGACTATTTGATCTCATTTTTTCGAGAAGGTTATTGAATTCTCCTGGGACAGATTTTCTATCTTGAAAATCAAAAGAATAAAGCGCAGAGTCACAGCTTTTCTCTGCATCGTAAATAAAAGCGTATTCTTGATTTCGAATAAAATTGAATTGAGTTCTCGCTAGTTGACCTTCATATTTTGGTAAATCGCAAAATGAGATACTTTGAACAGAATCGTATTTAGTCGATTGATTCTTATAATCGCTACTTGTGCAGCTAAGAAAGATAATTGTAATAAGGCCGTATCGAATTACATAGGTGTTCATAAAATTGTGCCCAACGGTTAGCAGCTTTGCATTCGGCAGGGTATTTGAAAAACGTTCAGCCCGGAACTGCAGCCGATGTAAATTACAAAAATTAAAAATATATTCTGTTGCTCAGTTGCTCATCTGTGTTTGGTCAGCTGGATATTTAGCTGATAGCGGCAAAAGACCTCGCTGTTGTGCGCAGCTAATTTGGTTAAGAGAAATCATCTTTTTACGACATGTCGCCAATTTAGAAATATTGCAAGGGTCGCCCAAATGAGTAAGGGGCTATATTCAAAAAAAATAGATACAAAGGTCTTTTCTTCAAAATATCTACCACGATATAAGTAGTCGAAAAGAACAAAGGCAAATATCGGCAGCAACGAAATTGTTAATGCCACGAACAGATATAAATTAAGTGGATTAAGTCCTTCTCTCCTCCGAATCATGTACAACGTCAATAAGTTGATAGCCAAAAGCATTAAGAAACCTATCCCTATTACCGGGATTGAATAAAAAACGATTTGGAAAACCGATTGCCATACAAAGGAGAAGTCTTCCTCTTTGAGTTCATACCACTTCTCAATAATGACGGAGGGAATCAGAAAGATAAAGAATGAGATTAGGGTTATATAAAAGGTCTTAAGAATCATTTAAGATAAGCTTGGGATGGTTGCGCCGCACAACGTATGTATTGTCGAATATACGACCATCCAATTTTTTGTTGCTTAAAATATTGTTTGCCAGGTTCTCAATAGTTTAAATTAGTTTATGCAAGTTTTATCTTGCAATACCGGGTTGGGACAATACAACTATTTCATTTTCCAAACCTCTCCACTTCAAAAGCACTTATATCAATACTGGTTTTTTTCTCATCTACCAGTTCACTAACCAACTTACCGGTACCGGCACCCAGGCTCAATCCCAGCATGGCATGCCCGGTGGCAACCACTACATTTTTAAATTTACTGGTGCGGCCGATATACGGCAATCCATCGGCGGAACAGGGACGGTATCCATACCACAATTTATCCGTGGAAGGCATGGGAATATCAAACTCCGGCAAAAAGCTTTTTACTGCTTTTAAAATTCCTTCTACCCTTTCATATCGTGCCGGCGTTTTAGTGCTCACTACTTCCATGGTGCCACCAAAACGAATTTTATTTCCATCCATTGGTGTAATGGCTACCCGGCCTTCCATCAGAACGGCGGGATGATTAAGATGGTAAAATGAATTTTCCAATGTAAGTGAATAACCACGTCCCGGCATCAACGGAATTTTCGTTTCCACCAGCGCCGCTATTTCACGGCTCCAGGCGCCGGTAGCTATTACTACTTCATCGGCTTCGTAT
>JAKFEJ010000180.1:0-5313 GCA_036675745.1 Chitinophagaceae bacterium
GTAATGGAGCAACTGGGCTATCAATTTAAAAATGATAATAGCAGGTTAAAGAAAGAAGTAGAAGAAGCGAATATTTGTTTTCTTCATGCGCCGATGTTCCATCCTGCATTAAAAACAGTAGGGCCTATTCGTAAAAACCTGGCTATGCGTACTTTTTTTAATATGCTGGGCCCGATGGTGAATCCCGCCGCACCGCAATTTCAGCTGGTGGGTGTATATAGTTTGGAAATGGCAAGGATATATAATTATCTCTTGCAATTGGGGGGGAAACCGTTTACCATCATTCATAGTTTAGATGGTTATGATGAAATATCATTGACCAATGATACCAAAGTGATTACCAATGAAGGTGAAAAAATTATGACGCCGGAACAATTGGGAAAAAGAACAGTTTCTGCTTCCGATATTCATGGCGGCAGAACAGTGGAAGAAGCGGCTCAACTATTTTCAACTATTATAAAGGGCGAAGGGAACTGGGCTCAGAATGCGGTGGTGCTGGCTAATGCGGCCATGGCTTTGCATTGCACCGGCAAGTATAAAAATTATAACGATGCTTATCATGCAGCGGTAGAAAGTTTGGAAAGTGGAAAAGCTTACGAATCTTTACGAAAATTAATTGCGTTACAAACTTCATAGCCGGGAAGACGGGAAGGCGGAAAGAAAAAGGAAATAAATTGCAATACTTACCGCCTTCCCGGCAGATATTCCGGAATTGCTTTTGAGGCAATCACGAATAGTTAGATAGTATTGCGATTTTTGAGTTTGAAATTTGAACTATGGATATTTTAGAAACAATAATAGCTGCAAAAAAAAAGGAGATAGAAAAGTATAAACCGTTGAGCAGTATTGAGCGGTTCAGGAAAGAAGGATTTTTCTGGGAAATAGCCAATCGTTCTTTGAAGCAGAGCTTGCTGGCAGAAGGTAGTACTGGTATCATTGCGGAGTTTAAAAGAAAAAGCCCCAGCAAAGGATGGTTCAAGACAAAAGAGCTGGAGGTTGAGCCGGTTGTTACTTGTTATAATAGTAAAGGCGCTGCAGGTATTTCGGTATTAACGGATGAAGAATTTTTTGGTGGCGACCTTGATGACCTGATCCAGACAAAAGTAATATCAGACATTCCTGTTCTTCGCAAAGACTTTATTGTGGACGAATGGCAGATAGCCGAAGCAAAAGCTTTTGGCGCTGATGTGATCTTGTTGATCGCCGCCTGTTTATCACCCGCTGAAGTAAAACAACTGGCTATATTTACCAAAACGATTGGCCTGGAAGTATTACTGGAAATACATAACGAAGAAGAGTTGGATCATATTTGTGATGAAGTAGATATGGTGGGGGTTAATAACCGAAACCTGAAAACTTTTGAAGTAGATATCAATACATCATTGAACCTTATCGATAAAATTCCGGCGGCAAAACCGGCAGTTGCGGAAAGCGGTATCAGTAATGTGGAAACGATTGTATCTTTAAGAAAAGCCGGCTTTAAAGGGTTTTTAATCGGGGAAACATTTATGAAAGAACCTGATCCGGGAAAAGCGTTTTCAACATTTGTAACAGAACTAAAGTCCATTGAATAAAAGAGCAGTTATCAGCAGGTATTTTAAACGATTGCTTTTGCAGATTTTTCAAACTTAAAAGCAAAAGCGTTATGAGAATTAAAGTATGCGGCATGACATTGCCCGAACAGGTCAATGCCCTTGATGAAATGGGCGTTGATTTTGCCGGCTTTATCTTTTACCCTAAATCGCCAAGGTATATGGGAAATAAGATATCGGCGGAAAAAATGAAACAGATAAAAGGGCATATCGCTAAAGTAGGTGTATTTGTGAACGAGCCTTATGATGAAATGATGAGAACGGTAGAGGATTACCGGCTCGACATGGTACAATTACACGGAGATGAAACGCCATTCTTTTGTGAAAAGGTAGCTAATTATGTTACGGTAGTGAAAGCATTTCGTTTGTCGGATAATGATCCGATAGACTGGATCGTCCGGCCTTATCATGAAAGTACGGATATGTACATGTTTGATACAATGGGTGCGGGATATGGCGGCACGGGGAAAAAGTTTGATTGGAATGTATTGAAGGACGCCGCGGTAAATAAGCTCTTTTTCCTGAGTGGCGGCATTGAGCCAGGCGATGAAGAAAACATTAAAGCGTTTATGAAGGAACCTGTGGCCCAGAAATTATTTTCAGTAGATATAAATAGCAAATTTGAAATAGCGGCGGGGGTTAAAGATATGAGAAAGGTGAAGGCATTTGTCGATAAATTAAAGGCTACACGGAAGAAAGCTGAATGATCAGCAAAAACCAGGAATAGGAAAACCTGGTCGGTTTAAAAAAATGAAAACTTGTTATGATAAATATTAAAGTGAACGGAATAGTAGAATTAAAACAATTGAAGCAATTAGACGGATTGGATATTGAATTCGCCGGGTTTGATTTTCGCAAGCAATCACCCTGGTATATAGGGGATAAAATAGCAGGAGAGGAGCTTAGGGTTGCTGATTTTGATACCAGGAAAGTAGGAATATTCGTCAATGCGGATTTTGAGGAGATAATGAAAGCAATTGATGAATATGGGTTAGATGTGGTGCAATTGCAGGGTGATGAAAGTCCATATTTATGTGAACAGTTATCAGATGAAACGGAAGTGATAAAGGCTTTTAATATCAGCAACTCCAAAGTTTCTATTGAGGAATTAATTGAAGATTATGATGAAGTTTGCGATTATTACCTGTTTGATACAACTAAGCAAACTGATTGGAAACAACTAAATAAAAGCAGGATAGAAAAGCCTTTTTTTCTGAGTGGTGGTATTGGCCCCGATGATAGTAAAAAACTGAAATCTTTTTCCCATCCTGATTTTTTTGGTGTGGATATTAATGAGCAGTTTGAAAAAAGTATTGGTGTAAAAGATATGATAAGTATACTTCAGTTTAAGAAGGGATTGAAATAATAATTCCGGCAATATTGAATAGTAATTGTGAAATAAGGAAAAGGAAAAAATGACAATGAACAACTACACGGTTCCCAATGAGCAAGGCTACTACGGCAAATTCGGCGGCGCCTATATTCCCGAAATGCTGCATCGCAATGTAGAAGAGTTGAAGACAAAGTATCTTGAAGTGATCAATGAGCCAGCTTTTCAAAAAGAGTTCAGGGATCTGTTAAAAGATTATGCCGGCAGGCCTACCGCCTTATACCTTGCGCAGCGATTAAGTGAACAACATGGAACAACGATCTACCTGAAACGGGAAGATCTTTGTCATACTGGTGCCCATAAGATCAATAATACCATCGGCCAGATCTTATTAGCGGAACGGCTGGGTAAAAAAAGGATCATTGCAGAAACCGGAGCAGGCCAGCATGGCGTAGCTACTGCTACAGTTTGCGCATTGAAAGGTGTGGAGTGCATTGTGTACATGGGCGAGAAAGATATAGAACGACAGGCGCCGAATGTGGCAAGAATGAAAATGCTTGGTGCCACGGTGATACCTGCTATATCAGGAAGTAAAACATTAAAGGATGCTACCAATGAAGCGATAAGAGATTGGATCAACAATCCGAATGATACCTATTATATTATTGGTTCGGTAGTAGGTCCGCATCCTTACCCGGATATGGTAGCCAGGTTTCAAAGTGTGATCAGTGAAGAGATAAGATGGCAGTTAAAAGAAAAGATAGCTACTGAATTGCCCACTCATGTGATTGCTTGTGTAGGTGGTGGCAGCAATGCGGCAGGAGCCTTCTATCATTTCCTGGAAGAACCTTCAGTGCGGCTGATAGCAGTAGAAGCTGCCGGTTTGGGAATTGATAGTGGTTATAGCGCCGCTACATCGCAATTAGGGAAGCCGGGCATTTTACATGGCAGTAAAAGTTTGCTGATGCAAACGGAAGATGGACAGGTAGTAGAACCGCATAGTATTTCAGCCGGTTTGGATTATCCCGGCATTGGTCCAATGCATGCACATTTATTTGAGACAGGAAGAGCTGAGTTTTTAAGTGCTACAGATGATGAAGCACTGGAAGCTGCATTCAATCTTGCAAAACTGGAAGGGATTATTCCGGCACTGGAAAGTGCACATGCATTGTCGGCCCTCAAGCAAATAAAGTTCAAAGAAAATGATAAAGTGGTGATTTGTCTTAGTGGAAGGGGTGATAAGGATTTACAAACCTATATGAATAAGATGGAAGAAGATGTAAAAGCGAAGTAAGAAGGGTGTTTCAAAACTCCCCTTTAGGAGTTAGGGCATAGTGATAAGGATCTTGCTACCTATATGAAATATATTAAATAAACAAACATGAATAAAAGAACCCCGGTCCTGTTTTTATTGGTAGCAATTTGTTGTATAACGTCCTGCGACCGTAAGCCGTTTGTGGAGCATAAACTAGAGTTTGAAAAAGTAGCCGATGATTGTAAAGAGCAGCAGTCTTATTTCCGACTGAACTCCAATTTTGGCGGCGAAAGGTATGAGTTTGAAAAATGTTTGCCTGCTGATTTTAATAAAGACCAGCTTACAACTGAACGAAGAGGTGATACCGTATTGGTTAGCTTCAAAAAAGCGTCAGCAGCAGAGGGAAGTAAAGTTTATCATATTACGCTGGATATTGACAGTTATCCAAAATATCACTTCCTCACTATAGACAAGGATACCTATTCAATTTCTTCTACGGAAAAATAAATAAGCATGAGCCTGATTGCAGAATTGTTCAAAAGAAAAAAGGAAAGGATTTTAAATATTTATTGTACGGCGGGCTATCCGCAGTTGGATAGCACTTTAAAAATAATGCAAGCCCTGGAGGATAATGGCGCCGACATTATTGAATTAGGTATGCCCTATAGTGATCCTTTAGCCGATGGGCCGGTAATACAGCATAGTAGTTCCATTGCATTGGCCAATGGTATGACAATAAAAAAGCTCTTCGAACAATTGAAAAATTTTCGCCAAAGTCTCCGCCGCGGCGGAGATTTAGGGGGCCTCACTATTCCTGTTATATTAATGGGATATATGAACCCGGTACTCCAGTATGGATTTGAAAAATTTTGTGCCGATGCTGCTGCTGTTGGTATTGATGGGTTGATCCTTCCCGACCTGCCAGAGTTTGAATTTGAAACAGAATATGGAGCGATCATAAAGAAATATGGTCTTGACTTTATCTTTCTCGTTACACCTGAAACATCGGAGGAAAGAATAAAAAAACTGGACGAACTCAGTACCGGTTTCCTGTATGCTGTTTCTTCTTCGTCTACTACCGGCAGCGATAAAAATATGACTGACGTTAACAGTTATTTACAAAAACTCAAAAGCCT
>JAKFEJ010000582.1:0-5306 GCA_036675745.1 Chitinophagaceae bacterium
TGGATGGTGGATGAAGTTCTACCCTTTGCCTGGAAAGCTTACCAGGAGATCGGTCATGATCTGGACATTACAGCCATTTCTCAAAAAAGCATCATTGACTTTTTCCCTAATCCTTTTATGCGGGAAAATTTTTTGCAAAAAATAGAAACCGGCGATAAATATGTTCATGCTTATCCGGAACAAAATCATTTCAACAACTTTTTTAATTATGAGCTGGGTTGCGGAGAAATAAGGCCGGTCTATACGGCTCATCTTGAAACATTATTACCGGCATGGCGGCAGCAACTACAAAAAGACCATACTTTGCTGGAAGAAAATTTTGAGATAACCCATTTAAAAGTTGAAGCTGACAAAATCCATTATAAAAACATCACAGCTGACAAGATCATTTTTTGTGATGGTACCAGCAGTTTTGAAAACTCTTTTTTCAAACAACTCCCTTTCGCTCCAAACAAGGGTGAAGCATTGGTTGCCCGGATTCCGGGCTTACCTGCTGATCATATTTATAAGAAAGGATTGATGATAGTTCCTATGGCGGAAAGGGATCTTTTCTGGATAGGAGCCAGCTATATCTGGGATTTTGATAATGCAGATGCCACTTCTGCATTCAGGGAAAATACAGAACAGTCATTAAAACAATGGCTGAAAATTCCTTTCGAAATTATTGAACACCGTTCAGGGCTTCGTCCTGCCACGTTAGAGCGGCGACCGTTTGCAGGCTTTCATCCTCTTCATACAAATGTGGGTATACTGAATGGTATGGGCACTAAAGGCTGTTCTCTTGCTCCATTCTTTGCAAAGCAATTAACCGATCATCTTTTGTATGAAGAACCTATTACAAAAGAGGCGGATGTAAAAAGATTTTCCAAAATACTAGCCCGTTCATAACTCAAACCCTCTAAATCTCCCTAAAGGGAGACTTTGGAATCTGAATGTGGAAATGACCTTAGGAATGAGGGCTACAAAATGAGAAAGAAACGAATGCAAGGTGATTTGATTTCTCGTTGGCTGGGACTTATAACTCCCCTTTAGGGGATGGGGCAAGACGTCTTTTTTTATACTCTTTAATAAAACGGCGGCAACGATAAATAAGGTACAATGTAATCATAGCTCGGATTTAAGCAATTTAGCTTTTGTTACAGGATCCTGGTTAAGCACATGGCTTAATGCCTCATACAAGTCAGGCATATATCTTTTCAGTCCTTCCGGGTTCTCAAAAAAAGCTTCCACGCTTACAGCCCAGAATTCATGCATATTACTAAAAGCATAGCTGCGCAAATAGCTGCGGCGTTTAGCAATTACATCAGCTAATATCGGGCCTGTACTGGTAGAAAATTTTTCGTAGTTCAACCGGAAATGCGGGTCAATCCCGTATTGTGCAAAAAAGTTGTTGTACAATAATGCATGGGCCATTTCATGCACAGCTACATTTATATTATCATTTTTATAAGAATAGCCATACAAAAAATGCTTCCATGATAAATAAATTCCATCCGGCGCTACATGGCCAATATACAATTCATCTTCATTGTCCATATGATAAGCATCGGCCAGTATATAAATATCTTTAAAATAAGAAAGCTGGTAGTTTTTTAAGCCGAAAGTAACCTGTACGGCAGAAGAACTTACAAGGATCGCAGTATCCTCATTATTCTCAAGGCCGATAAAATGAAATTTTTTGTGCTTACGAAACTGGTGAGTCCTTTTTACAAATTTCCATTTGGCAGGAATAGACAGATCATTAAAATAAGTGAATACACTTCCGATAATAAAAGAATAATCATTGAAAATAGCGGCATCGATTTCCATCTCTTCAGGTTGGGAAGCTGAAGCAGAAGCAGTAGCTTTTTTAAAAAAGCTATTCAGTCTGTGGAAGATTGATTGCATAGTGTACGGTTCGGTGATTTAAATATAGTCAACGAATGTTCAACTTGCAAGCTCATACAGGTTATTTTCCGTTAGTAAAATTACGTTTAAAAATCAAACTAACTAACAATCAATCCGCTAACCACGGAATAGCACCGGATTATTTCTTGCCTGCGATTTTCGTTATGTGGTTTCTACCAACCCGGTTTGTGATTTCGATTGTTCTCTGTTCTTACCGAATTGAATTAAAATTATCTGAAGCCGTTCTTTTATAAAATTGTTATCCTTCATGACGCTGAAAAAATAATTACTATATTTTGATTCCCTGATACGAAGAAATTTTTAACATCTATGGGTCTTTTATTTAAGCTCACTATTTGATCAAATACACCCATCTGCTCTTAGATTCAGGAATTCATGTCCAGGGGGAAAGATCAAAATATTGAATTGTGTTGAATTTGCCAGTACACCCTACCTCACTATCTTTGCGCCTCAGTAAAATAGATAACCCCAAATATGTACAGAACCCATACCTGTGGCGAATTAAGAATAACCGATATAAATAAACAAATAACCCTGGCCGGCTGGGTACAAACCGTCAGGAAATTCGGAGCTATTACTTTTGTAGACCTGCGTGATCGTTATGGCATTACCCAATTATTATTTGGCGAAGAACTTACCAAACAATTAGATGAAAATCCCCTCGGTCGTGAATTTGTGTTACAGGCTACCGGCACGGTAAATGAAAGAAGCAACAAAAATCCAAATATCCCAACCGGTGATATTGAAATAAATGTTTCTTCTTTTAAAATTTTAAATAAATCAGCCGTTCCGCCATTTACCATTGAAGATAAAACTGATGGCGGTGATGATCTTCGGATGAAATACCGATACCTTGACCTGAGAAGAAATGCTGTGAAGAAAAACCTGGAATTGCGTTATTCTGTAAACCGTGCGGCAAGAAATTATCTGCATGGCAACGGATTTATGGATATTGAAACCCCTTTCCTTATCAAATCTACTCCCGAAGGTGCAAGAGATTTTGTAGTGCCATCGAGAATGAACGCCGGGCAGTTTTATGCATTACCGCAGTCACCACAAACCTTCAAGCAATTGCTGATGGTCAGTGGTTATGACCGTTATTACCAGATCGTAAAATGCTTTCGTGACGAAGACCTGAGAGCTGATCGCCAGCCTGAGTTTACACAGATTGACTGTGAAATGGCTTTTGTAGAACAGGAAGATATTCTTACCATTTTTGAAGGGTTGATAAAATCGATTTTTAAAGAGGTAAAAAATATTGACTACACAGAAACGGTTTTCCGAATGACATGGGAAGATGCCATGTGGGAATATGGTAATGATAAACCCGATATCCGTTTTGGAATGGAATTGCTGAACCTGAAAAAACCATCATCCGTTTATACCAATAAAAAAGACCATCGTAAACTGGTTGATGATGCCGGTTTCAAGGTATTTGATGAAGCCGAAACTGTTATTGCAATCGCCGTCCCCGGCTGCAGCGAATACAGCCGCAAACAAACTGACGAACTGACGGAGTGGGTAAAACGTCCGCAGATCGGCATGAAAGGATTGGCTTTTATAAAATGTAACACAGACGGTACTTATAAAAGCAGTATAGATAAATTTTACAGCGAAGAAAAACTAAAAGCCATTGCTGATGCGACGAATGCAAAGAGTGGTGATCTTATTTTAATCCTTGCAGGCGCCGAAGAAAGAACAAGAAAAGCAATAAGTGAATTGAGACTGGAAATGGGCAAGCGTTTGGGCTTTAGAAAAGATGATGAATTCAAACTGTTGTGGGTGCTGGACTTCCCGCTGTTTGAATACGATGAAGAAGGCAATCGTTGGGTGGCCCGTCATCATCCGTTCACATCACCTAAACCGGACCAAATCGAAATCATGATCAGCAACAATCCTGTTATTGAAAACGCCGCGGAATATTTAAAACATCCTTATGCCAATATCAAAGCCAATGCTTATGACATGGTATTGAATGGAAATGAGATCGGTGGCGGATCTATCCGGATCTTTCAAAAAGAGTTACAGGAAAAAATGTTCGCTGCATTGGGCATGGATACGCAGGAACAGCAACATAAATTTGGCTTTCTATTGGGTGCATTTGAATACGGCGCTCCTCCGCATGGAGGTATAGCTTTTGGTTTTGACCGCCTGTGTTCTATCCTCGGTGGCAGCGAAAGCATCCGGGACTTTATCGCTTTTCCTAAAAATAACAGCGGCAGGGACGTTATGCTGGACGCACCATCGACTATTGATGATAAACAATTTGAAGAATTGCAGATAAAACTTGATCTGAAATAAACACTGAGGATTTAATTATATTCGAAGCCTGTTAGAAAATCCTGACAGGCTTTTTAAATTTCGACTATGATTCCCGACTATCAAAGTATAATGCTGCCTCTTCTTTTACATGTTAAAGACGGGGAGGAATATGCAATTTCAAATTGTATTGATTTTTTAGCAAATCAATTTAATCTTACGCAGGATGATCTTAACGAATGGCTACCCAGCAAAAAACAAAAAACATTTTACAATAGGGTATATTGGGCAAAGGCTCATCTTAAAATGGCCGGAGTATTGGAAAACACCAAAAGGGGACATTTTAAAATAACTGCACGGGGTATGAATATATTGAAAGAAACCCCTGCATCTGTTAGTGTAAAATATCTAATGTCAAAATTTGAAGATTATGATAAGATGATTGTTGGATACAGAAAAAGTAATTCTGATAATTCACAAATATCCGAAGAAGAAACACAACAGGTAGAAACACCAGAAGAACAAATAGAATTTGGTTACCAAAAAATAATAAACTCTTTATCAGCCGAGCTTCTGTTAAAACTTAAATCAGTTCATCCCTCATTCTTTGAAAAAATAGTTATTGAACTCCTTGTTAAAATGGGCTATGGCGGCTCTATTGAAGAAGCAGGCAAAGCTACCCGTTATACAAATGATGAAGGTATTGACGGAATAATTAAGGAAGATAAGCTTGGCCTTGATGTAATTTATATCCAGGCTAAAAGATGGGAAGGAACTGTTTCGAGACCGGAAATTCAAAAATTTGTTGGCGCATTGGCAGGTCAACGGGCAAAAAAAGGAGTATTTATTACAACTTCAGATTTTTCTAAAGAAGCAATTACCTATGCTTCGCAAATGGATACCAAAATTGTTTTAATAAATGGTGAGGCGCTTGCTCAATATATGATCGATCATAACCTTGGAGTCTCTGTTCAAAACACCTACGAAATAAAGAAAATAGACTCAGATTATTTTGAAGAAGAATAAGTTTCATTATATTTCAAGCTAATTTAAAATAATGCTTTTCAAATGAAAATATCATCAGATAAACAATTTGAAGAATTGCAGATAAAACCTGATCTGAAATCCTGATGCCATTA
>JAKFEJ010000049.1:0-5304 GCA_036675745.1 Chitinophagaceae bacterium
ATCCTTGATAATATTTTCTTTCATAACCATCCGGTGATCAATGCCATCAAAGAATTTGAAGCTATTGACGAAAATACGGACCCTGATGTATTGAATGCCGCGATAATTAAGATGGATGACCTGGGCGCATGGGATTTTGATACGAAAGTAAAGCAGGTGTTGGGTAAACTGAATATTCATCAACTTCAACAGCCCGTCAATTCTTTAAGTGGTGGTCAGCGCAAAAGAGTAGCTCTTGCAAAAACCCTTATCGATATTGGTTTTGAACATAAACATGTATTACTGATCATGGATGAACCTACCAACCACCTGGATGTAGAAATGGTGGAATGGCTGGAAAATTATTTGAATAAAGAAAATGTAACCTTGCTGATGGTTACCCATGACCGGTATTTCTTAGATGCCGTTTGTGATGAAATTTGGGAAATGGAAGGAAGTGACCTGTTTGTGTATAAAGGGGATTATCAAAATTACCTGGAAAAGAAAACAGCCCGTATCGAAAGCGAAACCGCCAGTATTGATAAAGCAAAAAACACCTACCGCAAAGAACTGGAATGGATGCGCAAACAGCCTAAAGCCCGGACAACTAAAAGCAAAAGCCGGCAGGACAATTTTTATGAAGTAGAAAAGAAAGCCAAAAAGAAAATAGAGGATCAGCAGGTAGAGCTGCAGATGAAAATGAACCGGCTGGGTGGCAAGATCATTGAACTGAAAAAAGTATCCAAGAGCTATGGCGAAAAAATAATTTTAAAAGGGTTTGATTATACGTTTAAAAAAGGTGACCGGATCGGGGTAATAGGCAAAAACGGCGTAGGCAAATCCACTTTTATCAATATTCTGCAGGGTCTTGAACAAGCCGATAGTGGCAAGGTCAATACTGGAGACACTGTGATCTTTGGCAATTATTCACAACAGGGATTAATAGTGAAGGAAGATATGCGGGTAATAAAATTTGTAAAAAATATCGCCGAGCACTTTCCATTAGCCAGTGGTGGATCATTAAGCGCAGCACAATTCCTGCAGCTTTTTCTTTTTGACCCGGATAAGCAGTATACTTATATCAGCAAATTAAGTGGTGGGGAAAAAAGAAGGCTACACCTGCTTTCTATCCTGTTCAGAAACCCCAATTTCCTGATACTGGATGAGCCTACCAATGATCTTGATCTTCCTACACTTGGTGTGCTGGAGAATTTTTTAAGCGAATTCCCCGGATGTTTAATGATCGTAAGTCATGACCGCTATTTTATGGACAGGCTGGTAGATCATCTTTTTGTTTTTGAAGGTGATGGTGTGATAAATAATTTCCCCGGCAATTATTCTCAGTACCGTGATTGGCTGAAAGACAAGGAACAGTTACCTGTTTCAGGTTCCCAGTTACCAGTAGAGAAAGATCGGTCTGAAGAAACCGGTAACCAGCAACCGGTAACCAGCAACAAAAAAAAGCCTTCTTTTAAAGAAAAAAGAGAATTTGAATTATTGGAGAAAGAAATGGCGGACCTCGCAAAGGAAAAAGAAATGATCAACAGTAAACTGAATAATAGCAATACTCCTTTTGAAGAACTACAAAAGCTTTCGGTTCGCATTGGTGAAATAACTCAACTATTAGATGAAAAGGAATTGCGCTGGCTGGAACTGAGCGACCTGGTATAATTATAATAATGGCAGACTAATCATTAAGCGTCGCAAAGAATGACAGAAAGTTAAATACGTTAAGAATAATTTTGTCTTTTTGGAATATTTTCCAGCTAATCTTAATTCCAGGTGTTATTCACATGAAGAACCTTTCTATTCATCTAATGTCTAACATTTTATGCGACAATAGTAATATCCCTATGTTAACAAATTTTCTTACTTAAATCTTGCACTATACAGGGAAGTTCACTAGTTTAGCTCCCAATTCATTTCCACTCCTGCGAGAAACTCTCTCACTTTACAGTCTCCTACGATAACCAATTTTTACCTTCCATTTCCTGCGAGAAAACAATTTTCAATATCCTGAATTGTTTAACTTTTAAAACGTACCCCCATGAGCAGGATCTATTCAACTGATCAAACCCTGATCGACCGTCTTAGCCTTAATGACACAGAAGCTTTTGAAGAACTATATCGCCGTTATTGGAATAGTTTATACCTCTATTGCCTTAAAAAGCTCCTAACTTCTGAAGACGCCAAAATAATCGTTCGCACTATTTTTATTAATATCTGGGAAACCCGGCATTCATTACCTGTTTCCTTCTCTTTGTCAAAACACTTATATGAAGAAGTACGAAAAACGGTAGTACAATGTCTGAGTCAAAAATTGTCAGATGCAACCAATGAATCATATATCGAAAAAAGATTGCTCGCAGAGTTTAGCGTACAATCATTACTAGCAGCCAGAAAGCCGGTCACCAAAAAGTATACTGTTATCAACAAACCGTCTGAATTGATCCGCCAACAAGCCGGACAGACAGGCACTGAACACTATAGTACCCTTACCACTGTCAAATGGATGTTTCAGTCGCTTACCGATAAACTTTCCCTTACTAACATTTTATCTTATCCCAAAAATTAAACTATATGAAAACTCAAATTTTACACAGCAAGCTGGAAAGATATGTAAATGGAAAATCTATGCCGGCAGAAACAAGGCAAATACAAGCCTGGTTATCCTGCACTTCAACTGACGCCCAATTATCACCTGAACAAAGATCATTATTAGAACTTGAAATACTACAGGAAATACAAGCCTATACTGCTTATCCTTTGTTTTTTCCTAAAAAAGAAAAACCCTGGTGGCAAAAGATAGCGGCCCTGTTTTAAATTCTAACTGTTTATTTTTATCCTACTTGGAAATTCTTGTTTATCAAAATAGATGCCCGGATGTGAAAAACTTTTTGAACGAACCTTGGTTTGTTTCAAAAAGTTGAGTAGCTTAGCAACTCAATTCAATCTTTCAATTCCTGCGAGATCTGTCCACAAGAATTCCAATTCCGTTAGAATAACAATCCTTTTTTCAATTCCTGCGAGATACAATTTTTCCGCCCCTACCCTGAATTTTTAAGTTTAAAATTGTACCCCAATGAGCAGGAATTTTACTGCGGATCAAATCCTTACAGAGCGTCTTGTTATTAATGATACTGATGCATTTGAAGAACTATACTATCGATATTGGTATAGTCTTTACTTCTACAGTCTGAGAAAACTTCATTCTGCTGAAGACTCCAAACACATAGTCCTGACTATATTTAATACGCTATGGCAAAAAAGGCATTCTTTGCCTGCTTCTTTTCCGCTGTCAAAATACTTGTATGAGGAAGGAAAGAGGGAGATAATAAAAAGCCTCAGCCAAAAATTAGTCAGTATAAGTAAACAGGAGTTTATGGAACCAGTGGCTATCACTGATGAAAATGCCCCTTTACAAGAACAAAGGAAAAAGTCTGACAAAAACTCATCTGAATTACTTACTCAACATCGAAAACTCGTCAGGTATGTAAACGGTCAGGCCATGCCTGCCGAACAACGGCAAATACAAGACTGGCCTTCCGATACTAAACCCAACACTTATTTAACTCCAAAAGAGAAGAGACATCTTGAAAAGAAAATACTGATTGATATACAATCGCATACAGCGTATCTGCTGTTCTTTCCCAAAAAAGAGAATCCATGGTGGCAAAAAATAGCGGCTATGTTTTAATTGCCGGATTGCTTGTCACAGGATCCACATGAATCAGGCGCATATTAATTTCTAAGACTGTACGGATACTTCATATAGTAGTCGCACAGTCTTTCCTCAGTTTTGTTTCAAAATCATTAGGTACTGTATCTTTACAATCAAACTTTGATTTTGTCCCAGTGCTAGCATTAAAGAAATTATATGATCAGTTCATTGTGCATTACCATTTTTGAAGAAAGTATAAATAATTATCATATCACAGATAATGTTGATACTCTTGTCAACAATCCTTATCCCACAGACAAAATAGAACACCTGTTGTATTTGAAGAATTGGATCGATACGGTACAATGGCACCTGGAGGATATAATACGCAATCCCGCTATTCGGCCTGAGGATGCATTAGTAATAAAAAGAAGAATAGATTCCTCTAACCAGGAAAGAACAGATGTAGTGGAATATATTGACAGTTATTTTTTGGAAAAATATAAAAATATAAGTCCTCGTAAAGAAGCTTCAATCAATACGGAAAGTCCTGCCTGGGCCATTGACCGCCTGTCTATACTGGCTTTGAAAATATATCATATGCAAGCGGAAGCGAACCGCACGGACGCCTCGCAGGATCATATAGCCGCCTGCCAGCAAAAGCTTGCTGTGCTGCTGGAACAACGCAAAGACCTTTCACAGGCTATTGATGAACTTCTCACTGACATTGAACAAGGAAAAAAATACATGAAAGTGTATAAGCAAATGAAGATGTATAATGATCCTTCCCTAAATCCTGTTTTATACCAGCAGCAAACTTCAGGCGCACATGAAGCCTAAGCATATACTTGTTATCAGGCTATCTGCGATGGGCGATGTAGCTATGACAGTTCCGGTACTGAAACAACTATTACAACAGAATCCTGATGTGCAGGTAACAGTGCTGACACAAAAATTCCTGTCCCCTCTTTTTAAACCTTTAGAAAGAACGACGGTGTACCCGGTTGAAACAAAAGGAAAACATAAAGGGTTGAAGGGCTTGTATAAATTATTCAGGGAGTTAAGAAATCAATACGATTTTGATGCGATAGCTGACCTGCACAATGTATTGCGGTCGAACGTAATTAGTTTTTTATTTAAGGCGACTGGTATTAAAACCGCAACGATTGATAAGGGACGTAAAGAAAAAAAACAACTTACAAGAAAAAAGAATAAACAGCTCCTTCAGTTAAAGACATCGTTCCAGCGATACGCTGAAGTATTTGCTGAATTGAACCTGCCGGTTGTATTGAATACTGCTCAACCGGTATTAGCCAAACAATCTCTACCGCCTGCTGCCATTCCATTATTTTCCAATACAAAAAAAAATATCTGCATCGCCCCTTTTGCCAAACACCAGGAAAAAATGTATCCTGTTGAAAAAATGAAACAGGTTTTAACAGAATTATCAGGCCAAAACCACCTGCAACTTTTTTTACTGGGAGGCGGCAAAAATGAAGTAGCTGTTTTAAATGAATGTGAAAAAGAATTTCCCGGCATCCTCAATCTTTCAGGAAAATTTTCTTTTGCAGAGGAATTAGCCATCATCAGCCATATGGATATGATGATAAGTATGGATTCAGCCAACATGCATTTAGCATCTTTATTCGGGATACCGGTTGTAT
>JAKFEJ010000420.1:0-5290 GCA_036675745.1 Chitinophagaceae bacterium
GTCTGACTAAAACTTTGTTTAGGTAAAAACAAACTGAAAAAAGAAACCAAGAAAATGAATAGGTTGGTAATAATACTGGTTCTGGAAGGCAGACACATGGTTTTAAAAGGACTTGAAGTGGAGCAATTGTCATTATCCGGTGGTGCCGCAAATAAGTGTTTTGAAATAAAAGGAACTAAAAGAACGGTGGTTCGTTTTAAAGCTGATAACATGGTTTTTCTGGTGGGATTTGGTGGATTTTAAAAATCAAACTTAACTATTCCATTTTTTTTCTCATAAGTATTTACGCCCAATTAATACTGGTAAAAACACTTAGCATATTAAAGTGGAAGTTCTATTGTCAATTTCAAATGCATGCCTTTTCTTTGGTACTTATCCATCATCCAAAAAACCAAACCACCATCCATGAAACGTTATTTTCCGTTTCAAGCTCTTTTATCAGTTCTTATTTTATTGGGGCTTGTAATATTTTTATCAATCAGTTCATTTGCACAAACTCCCGGTGCAGAGACTTGCGGAACAGTTGCAACAACAATAACACCTTCTGCAAGCTGCACAAACGTAACATATAATATAAAAGATGCAGTCAGCGAAGGTGTAGCGGGTTCATGCACTGGGGCTTCAACCACATACGACAGGTGGTTTCGCTTTGCCACATCACCTACTGCAACTGCAGTTACCATAACATTAAGCGTTGGGGGAGGAGGGAGTAGTCTTTCCCCCACCACTACGTATGTAGAGGTTTTTAATGGTTCATGCGGAAGTTTGACAACCCTCATATGTAGTGATGCTTCATCCCCACTAGTATTGACCGGGCTATCAGTTTCTACTACTTATTATTTTCGTGTATATGTCACAACAAATCCCAATGTAGGTAATGCAAACAAGTTTAATTATGATATGTGTGTGTTTTATCCGACACCACTTGCGGGGGATGAATGCGCTACCGCCCCCATATTAGTTTCCAATACTGGCTGTATCAACACATCAGCTACTCTTGTTGGCGCCACAGCCAGTTCGGGTATTCCGGCGGGTTGTGCTGCGGCGGGTACTCATTATGATCTATGGTTTCAATTTGTTGCCGTAAAATCATCGGAAACCATCACTTTTAAAAAGAAGAGTCCAAGTAATATCACAAACTCTGAATTGCAATTATTCAGTGGCACCTGCGGAACATTAACCTCGCTTCAATGTGGTACTACTTCCATTGCAGCTACGGGATTAACACCTACTGCAACCTATTATGTGCGAGTATCACAGGTTGGTGGAAGCGCTTTGACAACCAGGGGAGATTTTGATATTTGCGTTACGCATACCAGCCCACCCCCGGCAACCATTGATTATAGCAAGAGTTATGTAAATATTACAAAAGGTACAGTTGGTGGCACTGTTGATCCGGGTGACACCCTGGAAGTACGAGCCACTTTTGTAGTTCGGACAGGAAGTGGTATTGCCGACAGCCTTGCTTTTTTTGATACTCTATACGCAACAGAGGGCCTGTCCCTGGTTCCCGGTTCTCTTGCCCTACGAACAAACGAAGGCAAATTGTATAAATCTTTTACAGACAACTATGATACAGATGCGGGTTGGAAACTAGAGTCAGCAAACAATGCTGCAGACACGGTAATTCAAATAAATTTTGGTTCAAATGCTTCCGCCGTCAGGAGAGGAAGTTTAACGAATACTTCAAGACCTTCAGTATTCAATAATACCTGTATTATCATGGCTACCTACAGGGTAGTGGTTACTGCAGCGTATAATAACTTAATAAACATGGGTGGCGGATCTTTAACCCTGTTAAATGGAGGAAATTACAGTGATCTGAATTTCGCACCCACCAATGTAATGGTCTATGCCAGCCCGGGACTTTGTCCAAACGCTGTTTCACCAACGAATGCTTTGGGTGCAGAATCAAATGGAACATTTGGTTCAGGTACAACCCAAAATCGTACAGCTTCACCTTTTACTACTTATAGTTATATGCAATTTAACCCGGCAGGACCCAACGATTATTTTTATGGCATTGCCAATAATACCAGTACAACAGGTACCATTATTAACAACTGGGCAAAACCAAATTCAAACCGGGTGCATAACGTATGGGATATATCAGGAGATCATACAAGTGCGGCAGATCCTTTAGTGGGTAACTCGCCAACTGCAATTGGCAGCAATGGCGGTTATATGCTGGTTGTTAATTCAGCCTATAAAGCGGATACAGCATTTACTTATACGGTCACTAATCTTTGTCCTAATACTTATTATGAAATTTCTGCCTGGTTTAAAAACATTTGTTACAAATGTGGATGCGATTCTACCGGTGTGGGTACCTCCGGTGCTAGTTATATCCCAACCGCTCTGGGTGATTCTTCTGGCGTCCGGCCAAATATTGCTTTCGATGTAAATGGTGCCGATTATTATACAACCGGCGATTTATTGTACCTCGGGCTAAGCGGAGGTCAAACAGGTTCTGATGCTGCTAACCAATGGGTAAAAAAAGGCTTTACTTACATTACAGGCTCCGCAGAAACTTCTTTTACACTAACGCTTAGAAATAATGCGCCGGGAGGAGGAGGTAATGACTGGGCCTTAGATGATATTGCCATAGCCACTTGTAGCCCTAATATGAGCTATTCGCCTTCATTGGCTCCAAATGTATGCGAAGGAAGTCAATTGACGATTAATGATACTATCCGTTCTTATTTTGATAACTATACCCACTATATGTGGCAAAAAAGTGTGAACAATGGCGCTGCCTGGACAGATGTAACCGCGCCAACTTCAGTAATACATGGTCCGCCGGTAAATGGTGAATATGAATTTGTAACCTCCTATACTATTCCACCGGCTAATACGACTGCGACGGATAGTGGTACTTTATACCGGGTATTGGTGGCGACAGCCTCGGCTAACCTGGGCACTACCTCCTGCCAGGTCACGGATGCTATCAGTATCATCAACCTGGCCGTAGTTAACTGCACTGTCCTGGGGACAGAACTACTTTCTTTCAACGGCAAATTAGCGGATAACAACGCCCATTTGTCCTGGAGTACTTCCCATGAAGATTCACCACTGACTTTTATTGTTGAAAGAAGTAATGATGGAAGAAATTTTTCTGTCGCTGGCGAAATAGCAGGACATAATAATGGTAATACGATCAATCATTATTCCTTTACCGATCCTTTGCCAGTTAATGACAAAATTTGGTACAGGGTCATCCTAAAAACACCTGCCAACAAGAAAAAACATTCTTCCATTATTCAGCTAAAAAATAATTTGACGGACTTCGATCTTACCAATATCATTAATCCATTCAGCAACAGCCTCGCATTTAATATTACCATCGCTGGCAGCTCAGCCGTATTGATTGAGTTGATAGACATGGCCGGTAAAACAGTATTATCAGGCAAACAAATGGTATACGCAGGCACCAATAGTATCAATCTTAACAATACCCAGGCCCTATCTTCCGGGATCTACACATTAAGGGTAGCTACTAAAGACAGGTTTATCATCAGGCGGGTGGTGAAGAAAAACTAAACGCTTATATTCAATGTATATTAAAACGGGAATGCCTCTGGCATTCCCGTTTAATTTTATCTTAATAAGGGAGACATTATGTTTTGTCAAATTTGCCTGGCCTATTTATTATGTCTCATCGGGATAAGAGAGAAATGGCAATATAAGATCACCAAATAAATACCACGGTACCGGTGGACAGCAGGACATCGGCCCGGCCATGACTTCAAACTTATATTTATCAGTTAACAAACGGCACTATTGGTACTTGTTCACTTCATTTTAACCACCGTCATTGCTTGTTCTTCCGCAACAATTCCGTCACCTTCTTTTTAACATAGCCATTCTCAAAATAAGGATAGATATTTTTTCCGGGGCAGGTGGTTTGTTTGCTGTGATCGCGGTGCGTTGCGATCGTTTCGGGTGATATATTGTACTTCGTACAAAGATGAGCTATAAGCCTGGTCAATACATCCAACAGGTTTTGATTAAGTTGCTGTACTTCATAATTTCCCAGGAAGCAGATCAGTAAATGCCCGCTGGGATCATACTCCGTATTGGTTTCGCCAACCGTATTACTATTTCTTCCTTCATAAACTGTTCCATCGGGTGCTATCAAAAAATGATAGGGTATATCGGTCCAGTTGCGGTCTTTTCCCATACCCCATGTTTGGATATTTTTTAACCGCCTGGCCGCATTAGCGGTATCGGTCAATACCCTGCCCCCTTCATGATGAACTGTTATGCGAACGGGTACCTGTTCTTTATAGGGTCTTGCTTCATTGGCCTGCCATCCGCTGCGCGGCACAATGGCCAGGATATCCGGGTTTGTTTCGGTGCGCCTGCTTTCATTGCCTGTTCGGTCCACGGCTGTTACGGCAACCGTATTCAGCTTGTTCTTTCCATCATGCGGCTTTATTTGCAGCGTACGATCGCCGCGGTTCATGATACAGTAGCCCCTGTTTTTTCCATATTGATAATACACTACCCACCGAAATATATCTTTGTCGTTGCTATGCGTCCAATGGATATTTATCATTTCATCCTGCTGTTCCACTGTGACGGCGGGTGCGGCAGGGGCCTCTTTATCGAGCCAGGTGCTTGGCGGAACCAATGCTTCTGTCTTGTAAGGCCCCTCAATCAGCGCCTTTGCCATGTTGGGGTTTTTGATGACAGATGAAATGCTCCAGTGCACTACACCGCTGCTATTGGGCAACATACCACGGGAGATCATGATCTGGTTAATTGTTTCCGTTATGGTCTTTGCACTAGTATCGCGGCCTACGCTGATGCCGGGCCATAAATGGCGGCGCTTTTTGTTTTCATCTGACCACCATCCCAATAATACCGGGAAACTTTGCGTGGGCCGGTTGATAGGCCAATAAAGTTGTGGTGAAAAATAATCTATCCATCCTTTGTTCAGCCAAAGCTTTGCATCGGCATATAATTGTTCATACTGGTCGAACCCGCTAACAGATTCAGGATAGCCGGGGCGCCAGATGCCAAAAGGACTCAATCCGAATTTTACATGTTTCTTTTCTGCTTTGATCTCTTTATACAACCGATGGATAAACCTGTTAACGCTTTCACGGCGCCAGTCGCCACGGGATAATTTTCCACCGTTGGCAAGATATTTTTTCCAGCTTGTACTGTCGGGAAAATCTTCGTTTCCATTGTAAGAAGGATAAGGATAGAAATAATCGTCGAAGTGCACACCATCAATATCATATCTTTTTACAATGTCCATGACAACAGCCACTCCATGATCCTG
>JAKFEJ010000524.1:0-5257 GCA_036675745.1 Chitinophagaceae bacterium
GCTTATTCAGATAATGGAATAAAAAAACCGTCCTGACAAATCAGAACGGTTTTGTTGCATAAGAGAGCAACTTGCTTTTAACCGAATAAACCACCTTTTTTCAGAGTTCTTACGCTTTCGCCGATCTTGAACCCATTATGATAAATTTCAATTTTGTAATCACCTCTTTGAAAATCAGCCTGGCGGATAGGGAATGACAATGCTTTACGTGTGCCTTGTTCATACTCTACCGGAACTTTAGCAGTATAAGGCTTGTCACCGTCAGTACGTGTAGTCAAAGTAGCAGAACCAAGAGCCGGATCAGAAACCGCTGTGCCATCAGGAGCTGTAACCATAATGTACATTTCAGCAGGGCCTGATCTTGCAATACGGTTTTCAACATCAAAAGAAACCACTAATTTATCTACTCTTTTTGCTGTAGAAGTAGTTTTTTCCTTGCCGCTTTTCTTTTCGTTCACCGGAGTGATCTGAATATTAGAAGCGCTGAACGTAGAACCAACATCTACTGTTTGAGCCAAAGCCTCTTTCTCAGTTGTTGAGGTTGTAAGGTTTTGCTCTAATACTTGTTTTTCAGTACTAAGCTGAGTGTTATTAGCAGTCAACTCCTGGTTTTCACCAGTCAATCTTGATACTTCAGCTTCCAGGCTTACAATCTGGTTATTCAGATCAGCAATCATTCCTTTCGCTCTTTTCAAATCAGCAGCAGTAGCATTTTTATCATTCAAAATGCGCCTGATCTCCGATTTATTAGCATCAATTTGTTTTTGCAAAGTGCTCTTATCTCCCTGGAGATTGTTATTGGCTCCTGTGATAGAATCTAAACGCATTTCTGCATCATCATATAACAGCTTCAATGAATCACGCTGTGTCATATAATTTTCAGACTGAGTTTGAGCAACCTGAACTACTTCTCCTGTTTTGTTTTTATCATAGAGAAGGTATCCCCATGTACCCAATAAACCAGCAGCAAGAATGCCTATCAAAAGGTTCTTATTGCCTCTGTTTGGTGTACGGGGTTCATTTGGAGTCGCCGATGGATAATTTGTGTTTGTCATACAAAGTGGGGTTTTTAAATGAGTTTTAGGTTTACTATTTAATAAATTTTAATCGGTTTCAAGGGATAGTTACGGTCAGAAAAATTCTTTCGTTGGCTAAATTTCGAAAACCGTGCCAGAAAACTTTTTAGATTGTGCAAAAACTTATAATTGACAGGATTAGAACTATAGGAAAGCCTGTATCTTAGCGTTTTATGGCAGTTGAAAAAATCATAGCGGATTGGAAGAGAAAGGAATTTAAGCCGGTTTACTGGCTGGAAGGGGAGGAAGAATATTTTATTGATAAAGCCATTGATTATGCCGAACATTATATATTAAATGAAAGCGAAGCCTCCTTTAACCTTTCAATATTTTATGGCCGTGATACTTCATGGGCGGATGTAATAAATGCATGCCGCCGGTATCCAATGTTTGCGGAAAGGCAGGTAGTGCTATTAAAGGAAGCCCAGCAAATGAGAGATGTGGAAAAATTGGAAGGCTACATTGAAAATCCTCTTAACTCAACCGTTTTTATTGTTGCGTATAAAGACAAAAAAGTTGATGGGCGTTCTAAGTTGGCAAAACTGCTGAAACAAAAAGCAGTACTTATTACGACCAAAAAAATTTATGACAATCAACTTCCCGAATGGACACAGGAATTATTACGATCAAAACAATTATCTATTTCACCCAAGGGACTTGCCTTATTAGTTGATCATATTGGAAACGATCTTACGAGGATTGAGAATGAGATAGAAAAAATTTCCATCAGCTTAGGCAAAAGAAAAACCATTACTGAAGAAGATATAGAAGAATTTGTTGGTGTCAGTAAGGACTTCAATGTCTTTGAACTGCAATCGGCCCTGGCAAGAAAAGACCTTGCAAAAAGCATTCGTATTATTCAATATTTTGAGTCTAATCCCAAAGCCGCACCTATACAATTGATACTCCCTTCACTGTATGGATTTTTTAGTAAAGTATTTATGGTTTTTGGTGCAGGAACCCAGGACGAAAAAGGTATAGCGGCGGCCATAGGTGTCAACTCTTTTTTTGTAAAAGACTATTTGCAGGCAGCGAAAATGTACGATTACCAGGGAATTGAAAGGGTCCTTCTCTTATTGCATCATTATAACCTGAAAAGTATTGGAATAAATAGTACAGGCGTTGAGGATGGTTCTTTGCTAAAAGAAATGGTATGTAAAATGATCATTTAAAAAATTGGTCTGAAAAGCTTTTCTTTGCACAGTTTTTCTTTTAAAATAATCAGCTGAACAAAAACAAAAAAATAGACATGAAATGAGACATAAAATTTTCGAGGCATCCCGATAGCTATCGGGATATACCAACCGCCGATGAAAATTTTATGTCGAATTCCATGTGACAAAAAATAAATAAAAATTAACACATGAAAAAATTATTGGGTTTGCTTCTTATTGGTGGTTCATTAGCTATCACCAGTTGCGAGACCACACGGGAAATTTCACTTAACCAGGATGGGAGTGGAAAATTGGTTACTACTACCGACATGAGCAGCCTTATCGGTATAGCGAAAATGTCGGGCAAGGATATGGAAAAAGAGGATAAAGCTATTGATACTACTATCACTCTTGATAAAATGGTCGATAGCATTCCGGATCTTACCCCTGACGAAAAGGAGCTGGTTAAAAAAGGAACGCTTGGTCTTAATGTGAATATGAGCGAGGAAAAGTTAATTACCAAACTTGAATTTCCTTTTGCAAATCCGGGGCAAATTAGTAAACTCGACCAGGTGTCGGCAAAAGTGATGCAGCAGGCTATGAAGAAGCAGGCGGAACAAGGAGCGGAAGGAGCACCACCGATCCCTGATGATGAAATGCCAAAAGGATCTATGGATGACTATTTTACTATTACTTATGACAAGGGTGTGATAGAAAAGAAACATATCCCTGAAAAATACGCTACTGTGGGGGAGGATAAAAGCATGCAGGCTCTTAAAGAAATGGCAGGCCAGGGCATGCCGATGAACACGACGCTTATTTTTAATCTTCCAAAGCCGGCAAAAAAAACAGAAGGCAAAAACGTAAAACTTTCTGAGGATAAGAAAAAGGTTACTATAACAAACGCTATCGACGATTTTTTTGATGATATAACGAAGCTGGAGTTTAAAATTGAATACTAAGCAGCGACAACAGGCAATAAGCAGCCGTCATTGCGTGCGGAGCGAAGCAAAAGGGTAAACACTAAAGAAGTTTACCCTTTTGCTTTATAGAATATTCAGGTTGAAGAATTTGTCAATTGCTAATTCTTCACAGCACTTTCAGACTTTCAATTTTATCCTGGTCAATTTGTTTGACAAGTTCATCCAGCGAGTCAAATTTTACTTCTTCCCGCAAATATTTTTTTATATATACCCGCAATGACTGGTCGTATATCTCTTTGTTGAAATCAAAAAGGTTTACTTCTATTACTCTTTTTTTGCCATCAACGGTGGGTCGGAAACCAATGCTCATCATACCTTTAAGTCGTGAGTCCTGAGTGGGGAGTGGGGAGTGGGAAGATTCTTCAAATACGGAATTCCCTTTCTTATTTGTATCTCTGACTTCTGACTTCTGACTTCTGACTTCCGCATATACGGCATAAATGCCATTGTGCGGAATGATCTTTTCATCATCAGTCATTTTCAGGTTGGCTGTAGGATAACCGAGTTTTCTGCCAAGTTTGTCGCCATGTACTACTGTGCCCGAAAAAAAGAATTCATAGCCGAGTAATTTATCCGCTATTTCAATTTTTCCATTCAGCAATGCTTCCCTGATCTTCGTTGAGCTGATAGAGATCTCATCAAGTACATGCTTGGGAATTTCTTTTAATTGGTAGTTAAAGACGGGAGCCAGTTTTTCAAGCAACAGGTAATCACCTTTTCTTTCTTTTCCAAACCTGTGATCGTAACCGATAATAATGGTATGCGGATGAAATTTATTAACAAGGAAGTGTTGTACATAATCTTCCGCTTCCTGGTTGGCAAAGGCATCTGTAAAAGGAACTACTACCAGGTGATCGATACCTAATTGTTCCAGCAATTCTATTTTTTCTTCCAGCGTATTAATAAGCCGGATACCCAGAATAGTAGAAGAAACAACTTTACGGGGATGCGGATGAAAAGTAATGATCACCGTCTCTCCGTTGTTAGCGCTTGCTTCTCTTTTCAGGTTATTGATGATCTGCCTGTGCCCCATATGTACACCATCAAAAGTGCCGATGGTAATAACTGCATTTCGAAACAGGGGCAGATTTTCTATATCATAATGGACTTTCATAAAGTGGAGCAAAACTAATTGAAAAAGCTAAATACAAACATTGTTTAATAACCAGTTTTGGTTACCGGTTTCCGGTTACAGGTTACCAGGAACCGGTAACATTGCCTTATTTGGTTGTGTAAAATCAGTTCGGGATCTTTCAATTCGTGTTCTATTTACTTGTAGTTTTGCCGCTCAATTCTGGATATGAGTTTATACGAAAAAAGGGGTGTATCGGCCCAAAAAGAAGAAGTTCACGCAGCTACAAAACACCTTGATCAGGGCCTTTTCCCAAAGGCTTTTTGCAAAGTATACCCCGATGTGCTTTGTGGTGATAATAACTGGGTAAATGTGATGCATGCGGACGGGGCCGGAACTAAAAGCATCCTGGCCTATTTATACTGGAAAGAAACAGGAGATGTATCTGTTTGGAAAGGAATTGCCCAGGATGCCATCGTCATGAACCTTGATGATCTGCTTTGTGTAGGGATTTACGACAACCTGCTTTTTTCTTCAACTATTGATAGGAACAAAAAAAATATCCCTTCTGAGGTTCTGGAAGCAGTTATCAATGGCACACAGGAATTTTTTGATACAATGAAAGGCTTTGGTGTCAATATTCATTTTATGGGCGGCGAAACGGCTGATGTAGGAGATGTGGTGAGAACGATTGCCGTGAATGGGACGATGACAGCCCGCTGGCAAAAAGAAAAGATCATTACCAATGAAAAAATAAAGGCGGGTGATGTGATTGTCGGCCTGGCAGGTTTTGGGAAAGCCAATTATGAAGCATCCTATAACAGTGGTCTGGCAAGTAACGGTTTGACGAGTGCGAGGCATGATGTATTGAATAAAAGTTATGGCGAACGGTTTAAAGAATCATATGATACAACTCTTAGCAACGAAGTAGTGTATATAGGGCCTCATAAAATGACGGATGAGATAGAAATC
>JAKFEJ010000569.1:0-5222 GCA_036675745.1 Chitinophagaceae bacterium
TTGGCTGCTGCAATATCAGGTTGCGTTACCGGGATGTTATTAGCAAATAATACAGGACCTTGCTTCCCGATGGATATAGGCATCCTGTAACCGGGAGGAAGTGTAGCGGATGGCGCTGACAATAAAAAAGAGCTTTGCAAATACAAATTAAGCTTAGGAGAAACAGGCGTTATTTGTGCTGATCCGTACTTCTGCCCTCCTATTAAATGATACTTGATAATCGTATCAAGCTGCCCCGGCCTGAAAAAGTTTTTTATAGAAGCAATATCAGCCGGCAATCCTAATACAGTTAAGGACGCTTTAAAGGCATTATCGTCAGGAGCAAAAAAAGTATATACCCCATTTTTATCAGACAACAACGTAGTCAAATTTCCTGTAGCACTTGTTGCTGTGCTGGCCATTGTTATAGCTGCTTTTAAAAAACTATAGCTGGGATCATTTAACAGTTCCATTATTGAAGAACCGCTGGGAGGTGCTGTTGTAATTGGTGTTGCTTCAGGCAAGTCTTTGTTACAGGAAGCAAGCATAAGAACGGCTACACTTACCGTTGCAAGTGATTGTCCCCATTTATTTATATATCGTTTCATGTGTATATTTTTATTTTTTTTTGCCACATGGAATTCGCCATAAAATTTTCATCGCTGGTTGGTATGATAGCTCGAAAATTTTATGGCTCATTTCATATTATTTAAAGTTTTCTGTTTTAGGTTTTTTGAAAGATTACAGGTTATAACCAAAACTTACATAATAAAGGCCACCAATGGACGGATTGCCTGTCGTGGTACGATAGTATTGATTCAGCAGGTTGCTGGCCCCGATCTTAAAAGTCGATTTGGTCTCCTGCTTTCTATAACTCACTTGTGCATCTAAAGTATGATAAGCTGGTACATCACCACTGGCAAAATCATTCTCATAAAAGAATTTGTCCTGCCATCTCCAGGCAACATTAAATCCAAAACGGTTCTGTGGCCCGAAACCGCTATTGCTTAAAGCCAGATTAGTGCGGTACTTGGGTGTGTTTAATGAAGTCAGGAAGTTATCATCTACATCACCCAGTTCATCTGATGATACATTGGCTAGTATGGAAAAATTCTTTGGCAACAAATATTCCAGGCCCAGTCCCCATCCTGATGCCTTCACTTTGCCGGGTACATTTACAACAATAGAAAACCCTTTCTGGTCGAGAGTACCCGGGTTTTGTACCACATCCCTGCGGGAAAGAAAATCTTTGTATTCGCTGAAGTAATAATAAGCATCAATCAATAGCTTTTGTTTCAACAATGCTTTATAGCCGATCTCATACGACTGAACACTCTCAGGTTTAAAAGCAACATAAGGCACTACCTCTAAGGTATTAGGATCATATACGGGATTATTGGTCATATTGTATTTATCCCAAAGAAATTTTACACCTCCCAACAGGCGGCCAGTTACTACATCAAGGTCTATCCATTGCTGTTGTGTAGAAGCAAACCGATAGGCAGTCTGGAAAGACAGCCGGATATTATGATCTTTAGCCGGCTTGAAAAGAGCGGTGAACCTTGGTGTAAGCTTTCTTTTCTCAAAAGTTTCGTTTTTGTCCCAGCGGCCGGAAGCAGTGAGTTTAAGCCGATCTTTCACTACTTCTTTGGCAACCTGTATATAGGCCCCAATTTCATCGATCCTGATGGGCTCGCCAGGCTTGTCAGGAAACAAAGTACTATCACTTTTCAATACATATTGCTTCCAGTTAGCACCAACGATTACTTCTGCAAATTTAATCGCATCGGTCAGGTTATACTGCCCTTCCACCATATAGAGATCGGAACGGTCAAGAAACAAGCCACCGTCGGGAATTGGCTTTTTGCGTGTTTCATCCCATAATTTCTGGAAAGCTGCTGAGTAGGGCGCAGGACGCCCCTGATCGGCGACTGAACGTGCTATGTTGTGAGATTCAAATTCAGGACGACCAGCCATTTTTGCATTTATATAAGCAATGCCATACTGTTGAAACCAGATACCATCATCTTTCCAGGCCTTATTAAATCGTACTGCATTAAAAGTAAGATTATGTGCCCCGCCGGCATTTTCCTGCGTGGTATAGCCTCGGATAAACCAGTTTTTATGATTCAACTCTAATTTGTACTGGCCCATTTTCAACTCCCGCAACGAATAACGTTGACTTCCCGTGTACACAGTATTGCCGGTGCCCCAGTAGCCACTCAGGCTGGCTTCAATCGCATCAGTTAATTTATAATGCAAGGCACCCGAAAGTTTATACACCAATGTATTTGGATTAACCGCTTCTTTTTCAGTATAACCTGTACGGGAAACCGGGATATTTGCCGGCAATGAATTAATATAATCAGCCCAGAATGGAACAGCCTGTGCAATAGGATTCAGCACTCTTTGTTTTAAATTAATAGAAACCTCATCACCATATACGTTTACTCCATCATAGTTCGGGTCGGTTTCACGGGTACCTGCAACTACCTCACCTGTAGAACCGGAACGTTTGTAATTCCTATAGTCATCCGCCTGCCAGTCTTTGGCCTGGATCAATTCAGTGCCAATTTTAAAAGCGAATTTTTTACCGATTTGTTTAGCCCAGCGAAGGCTCCAGTTATAATAGGGTGAAGCTGGTTGTTGCCGGCCATCGGTATGCATAATACCCTGTTTGATCTGGAAGCTTAACCCCTGGTATTTGAAGGGATTTTTTCCATTGATCAATAAAGTACCGTTCATACCACCAGGACCATATAAAGCTGAAGACGCTCCCGGTAGCAGCTCCATATTATCCACATCCAGTTCTGTCAAACCTATCACCATACCTACAGCAAAGTTCAAACCAGGCGCCTGGTTATCCATCCCATTCACAACTTGGGTAAAACGGGTATTACCACTTCCTGAAAAACCACGGGTGGTAGGAGTAGCATAGGTAAGTGAAGAGTAAACAACATTCACCCCTTTTAGCTTGTTTACGATGTCATAATAGTTGGCAGTGGCATTATTACGAATTGCCGCAATTCCTACCCTCTCAATTGATACCGGTGATTCAAGGATTCTTTCCGGCGTTCGCGAAGCGGAAATAACTACTTCCTGTCCCAGTGATGATGCAGGAACAAAATCAATTGCAAGATCTGCGCTTGCACTACTCACAGTTAGTTCCTGCGTTTCATATCCCACAGAACTGAATACGAGTACAACAGGCGTTTTGTCAACAGTTAATTTAAAGACACCATTTTCATTGGTGAAAGTACCGGAAGAACTTCCTTTTACAATTACGGATACAGAGGGTACGGGATCTTTGGTTATACTATTGCGAACAGTTCCGGATATAGTAACTGTTTGTGCAAAGCCGGCAATAGCAAAAAAGTTCACTACCAGCATTGCAAGCATAAGGCGGCAGTTTTTTCTCATATGGGGCAATTTTAGTTTGTAATATATCAGTAAAATAAGCATTGTGTTGTTGATCCGAAAATTTAATTTTTACACAAAGAATAAGTTGTTAAAATCTTAAAGCATATATTATTCCCTTTAATTTTGCACCTTCTTAATTTCAATCAATGATTCCATTTTCCTTTCCCGGTCAGACAGCTTTTTACAGTGGCAAGGTCCGCGATGTATATACGATCAACGATTGGCTGGTAATGATTGCCTCTGATCGTATCTCAGCATTTGATGTTATTCTTCCGAGACCAATCCCTTTTAAAGGACAGGTATTAAACCAGATCGCTGCATATATGCTAAAAGCAACAAAAGATATATGTCCTAACTGGCTTGAGGCAGTGCCTGCTCCGAATGCTTCTATTGGTAAAAAATGTATACCCTTTAAAATTGAAATGGTAGTAAGAGGAAATTTAACGGGTCATGCCTGGAGAACTTATACTAGCGGCAAACGTGAACTTTGCGGCGCTACGATGCCCAATGATATGAAAGAAAATGATTTTTTCCCTTCTCCTATCATAACTCCGTCAACAAAAGCGGATCAGGGGCATGATGAGGATATCTCTCCTGAAGAAATTATTACAAATGGACTTGCTACCAAAACAGAATGGGAAATTCTCAGCGAATATGCATTACAATTATTTGAGCGGGGAAAAGAAATAGCTTCAAAACAAGGATTGATCCTGGTAGATACCAAATATGAATTTGGTAAGATCGGTGATACAATTTATTTGATGGATGAGATACATACTCCTGATAGCTCACGGTATTTTTATGCGGATGGTTTTGAAGAAAGGCAGGCAAAAGGCGAAAGGCAAAAACAATTAAGTAAGGAATTTGTAAGAGAATGGCTGATCGCAAATAATTTTATGGGGAAAGAGGGGCAAACAGTTCCGGAAATGAGGGATGAATGGGTAAACACTATTTCACAACGCTATATTGAATTGTATGAAAAAGTGATCGGTGAAAAGTTTATCCCACAACCGCTTTCTGAGCAAGAAACATTTGATCGGATAATAATTGCTCTTGAAAAATTGAAGTAAATTTGAGAAAACAATAATTTTATGCCGGACATTATTATAAAAACAAAAAATAAAAAACAAGAGAAAGCCTTGCTTGCTTTTCTTGAAAGCCAGGACATTGACTATAGTTCTGTGGTGAAGGAAGATGCGGCCGTTTATACAACAAAAAAGAAGGTGGCGCCAAAGAAAAACAGTAAGGCAAAAGAAAAACTCATAGCTGAGATAAAGGAAGCAGTAAAACAGGTAAATCTCATCAAGCAGGGGAAATTAAAAGCAAGGCCAATACAAGAATTGCTGGATGAATTATAAAATTCTTTCGATACCGGAATTTGACAAACAGCTAAAAAGACTGTCAAAAAAATTCCCATCGCTGAAAAACGAAATAGCTGAACTGGCGAAAACACTTCAAACCGATCCCCATCACGGTACTTCAATTGGCCAGCATTGTTTTAAAATCAGAATTTCTATTGCATCGAAACAAAAGGGTAAAAGCGGCGGTGCTAGAGTGATTACCTATGTGCTGGTTGTTGAAAGTGTTGTATATCTTTTATCCATTTACGACAAATCAGAAAGAGAAGATATCAGTAATGCTGAATTAAAACAGCTATTGAATCAGATCCGCTGAAAAATGTATCCCGGATGAACTAAAATAAAAAATGCCCCGATTATTTCGTGGCATTTTAGTTTCATAGGCTTTTATTACTCACCCGTTATCAATAACATAAATTATCAACAAGGTATTGCGCTTCTCCATAGGTTAACCAGTAGTCTGTT
>JAKFEJ010000300.1:0-5214 GCA_036675745.1 Chitinophagaceae bacterium
AAAAAACCGTGAAGCTATAATTTTATCAGGAGATTTACATTTCACTTGTCATTTAAAAGCTCCAGGGATATATAATTTTTTTTACTTCCGGCTTTTAAGAATTCTTGGACTAAATACCCTGCCCGCTGTCCGCTTTGGATGCGCCTGGATCTTTACTTCTATTTTATTCTTTCCTTTCAGCAGTCCGGCAGGAATAGGGTATTCCACATCAAAAAATTTTCCCGTTTCAGCGCCTTTCAGTTCCTGCGTAGCGATCTTTGTTCCATCAATTAAAATATCAAAAGCTCTTCCTTTATCATCACCAAGATAGGATAAGAGCAATACCGACTCAACATCCGGCAACACTTTCATTTCAAAAGAAAAGTAACCACCATTCCTTACTTCACGGCCACCACGGCCGAATGCATTTTCCGTATAGGATTGCTCACTTGCTTTCAGGTTATGATCTCTTTCCGGCTGCATTTCACCCAACCGCATAATATCAATCGTTCTGTCGTCCAGTTCTTTTTGTTTTTTCTTTTCGGCTTCATAGGCGGCCTGCCTTGCCAGCCACTCGCTGTTTGAAAAATAATCCCAGTAAACACTGTAATGCTGATCAAAGGTTTTATAAAAAGGAGCCAGCATCACGTCATTAGGTTTGCCAACATCTTTCAATTGAAAACTTAACGGAGCAGCAGCGGGTTGTATCCAGTCGGTAACATTTTTATTATCCGTTAATAAAACAGGAGCTCCATAAACAGGATCAGGCATTTCATTTCCTAACTGGCCGGCTAATACGATCGGCCCATACAGCAATGCGATCCGGTTAGCATTATCCGGCATCGCTTCCGCATACAATGACATGGGGAACCTAATTTCGATCTTATCATTATTCAGCCAGCCGCGATCAATAGTTATATATCCATTGGCGTCCTTCACCGTATTTATTTTTATTCCATTCACTTTTACTTCCATACCCTTTGTAGCCCACACCGGGTATCGTACACGAACAGCGAATTTCTTTTTTGATTTAGTTTGAATGATCAATACAGTATGATCATTCTCCGGGAAAGAAGTTGTTTGCGAAACCGTAATGTCTTTAGTTTTCCAGTTTAACTGTGAGGGTATAAAAAGATTTACATAAAGACTGCCATCGGCTCCTTCGTAATAAATACTCTCCGCATATTTCGAATGATTTTCTATACCCGTGCCCACGCAGCAGGTGAATGTATTGAACTTATCACTGAATTCTTTTTTAGCGCCCATCCGCAAGGGCACGAAATAACACATCATCCCTGTTTCAGGATTCTGGGATGCCAGGATATGATTGTACAATGTTCTTTCATAATAATCCCCCAGTTTGCTATCGGGTTGCCAGCTGAATAAATGCCTTGTCAGCTTAAGCATATTATAAGAGTTGCAGGTTTCCGCCGTATTATCACTCAGGCGGTCATTCAATTTATCCGGCGGACCACAATATTCATAATTACTGTTGCCACCGATCACATAAGAATGATGATTGACCATTGTATTCCAGAAAAAAGAAGCAATCGTTTTATCCCTTTCATTGCCGGTCAGTGCATATTGCATGGCGCTGCCAATTGCTTTGGGTACCTGTGTATTGGAATGTTTGCCGGGCATCGGATCAATTTGTTTGGATAAAGGCTCCATGACAAACCGGTCAAAAAATTTATAGGAAAGATCCAGGTATTTTTTATTACCCGTAATAGAATACAAATTCGCTAATACATCATTCATGCCGCCGAATTCGCAATTGAGCATTTTATTCAATTGCTCTGCTGTTAAATGATTAATGGCATTATAAGTCCAGTCGGCCATACCGGTTACCAGTTTAACCGATTTTTTATTATCACAATATAAATAAGCATCCAGTAATCCAGCCATTACTTTATGAACCGTGTACCAGGGCGCCCAGCCACCATTGAGATCAAAGCCACCCGACTTTATATCGCCTCTCGCTACTTTGGCAAACAATGTATCCTCGCCAGGAATGGCTCCTATATAACCTGTCTTGCGGGCTTGCTGGCATCTTTCCAGTTCATCCGTTATATAATTTACTTTTTGTTTAAACCTGTTATCACCGGTAGAAATATACATCATCGCACAGGCCGAAAGGTAATGACCTAAGGTATGCCCGGATAAGCCTTCACTTTCCCAACCTCCATACACAGAATCTTTTACCGGCAGATGCGCATTTTTATAAAAGCGGTATAAAAGCCTGTTGGGTTCTATTTCCAATAAATAAGCTGCGTCCTTATCCATTGCATTTTTAAACGGGCTTCCATTTAATAATTTAACGTCCCTTAAATTAAAGGCATAAGCTTTCAGCGCCACAACGGGTTTCACTTTCAATCGTTGATTGTTGTGTTCGTGAATATAGTTCTGTGAATAGGTAGTTGCAGCGACGCAATAGAAACCAGCGAACAATAACAATCTTTTTCTTTTCATCTGTAAATCTTTTGTAAGAAATTATATAACCTGGAAGCCATGCGCATACGGATCGTCATCATCTATCTTAATTGTATTATATCCATACACAATAGCCCAGCCTTCAATGGAGGGCACGATGGCTGGTTTTCCTGCTACTGTTGTTTCTTCTTCTATCCTACCGGTAAACTGTGACCCGATAATACTTTCATGCACAAATTCATCACCTTTTTTCAATTTTCCTTTTGCATACCATTGTGCCATACGGGCTGAAGTGCCCGTGCCACATGGAGAACGGTCAATGGCTTTATCGCCATAGAACACCGCGTTTCTTGCAGAAGCTGCAGGCGAAATAGTTTTACCCGTCCACAGTAAATGGCTCAATCCTTTTATATGTTCATTCTCCGGATGAATAAATGAATAATTTTCATTCAATCGTTCGCGGCATACCCGGCTCCAGGATATTAACTGATCCGCTTTATAATTTTCAAGGCCGGAAAAATTTTCCTGCAGATCAACGATAGCATAAAAATTACCGCCATACGCCACATCAACTTTTATTTTCCCCAGATCGGGACATTCTACTTCAAGGTTTTCGGCAGCTAAAAAAGATTTTACATTGGTCAGCTTAACGGATTTTACTTTAGCCCTGAGCGAAGCCGAAGGGTCCTGTGTATATTCTACGAATACCAATCCGGCCGGCGTTTCTAATCTTAATTTGCCCGGAACTTTAGGAATGATCAATCCTTCTTCGATAGCAATAGTTACTGTACCTATTGTACCATGTCCGCACATCGGCAAGCAACCGCTTGTTTCGATAAATAATACACCAACATCGTTTTGTTCATCCTGCGGCGGGTATAAAATACTTCCGCTCATCATGTCATGACCACGGGGTTCAAACATCAGGCCTTTGCGGATCCAGTCATACTCTTTTAAAAAATGCAGCCGCTTTTCCATCATGGTTTCACCCTTTAAAAAAGGGCCGCCACCAGCTACTACTCTTACAGGATTACCGCAGGTGTGAGCATCAATACAAAAAAAAGTTTTAGAAGCCATATTGTGAAGTAGTGGTCCGGGGTCAGAAATCAGAAACGTTTACTAATTGTTGCAAATGTAAATAGTCCGGTAATGCCGGGCGGGTGGCAATTGCGTGACGGATCACCGCTAATACCTTTTCTCTTTCCGCTCCTTCAATCACCAGTCTTGGCGCTCTTACATATTCTGTACAAAGCCCTGTTTGCGTAGCGGCCAGTTTTATATATTGCACCAGCTTCGGTTGTATATCCAGCTCGAGCAGCGGCAAAAACCACCTGTAGATTTCCAATGCTTCCTTATACCTTCCAGCCTTTACCAGCTTGTAAATAGCTACTGTTTCTTTAGGAAATGCATCTACCAACCCGCCAACGATTCCATCAGCGCCGAGCATCAGTTCTTCCATCACTAACGTATCCACACCACAAAGCAGTTTATACCTGTCGCCAAAGCGGTTGCGCATCCGGGTTATATTCGTTACATCGCGGGTAGATTCTTTAACAGCCGTAACACCAGGGTATTTCGCCAGTTCTTCAAACATATCCAGCGTTACTTCTATTTTATAATCCACCGGGTTGTTATAGATCATGATGGGAAGAGCTGTACTGGCCACAATCGTTTTAAAATATTCCACCGTTTCCCTGTCATCCGCTTTGTAGCGCATAGGCGGCAGGATCATCAATCCATCAGCACCATTCTTTTCCGCATCGCTTGCCAGTTGTACAGCTATTTTGGTAGCCTGTTCAGCGATAGTTAATACAACAGGAATTTTCCCCTTCAGCATTTCAACGGCATAAACCAGCAACTGAATTTTTTCTTCGTAGTTAAGTGTACTGGCTTCGCCCAATGAACCAGCCAGTATAATGCCTTCTACGCCTGCTTCCAGTTGCGCCGACAAGTTTTTTTCAAACATAACAAAATCAACTTTGTCGTCTTCAGTAAAGGGAGTAAGCATAGCGGGAAAAACACCTTCCCAATTCATTTTATTCATAAAAGCGTTTTTAATTTAAAATAGAAGACAAAACTAACCCTCATTGATAACCGGCAATTAAACTAAAGTAACAGATATTTTACAGATTTTAACCAGGATCCGCATCTGTAACATACTGACCGGTGGCGAAGCGATAACCTCATAATCTTTTTTATCAACTCAACCCCTTTTTTAAACAGTTCGAACAATCTTCTATTTTTTGGCGCATCCGTGATAGATAGTTTTGGTCACCATTTAAACTTAACTATATGAACAGGAAGATCATTATCGTATTACTCGTTGCCCTATTACCATTTGCAGCAGACGCCCAACTGGGCGGCCTTCTGAATAAAGTAAAAAATAAAGCAAAACAACGTGCCGACAATAAAATTGACAGGGAGATAGATAAAACTCTTGATGAAGCAGAGGGAAAGAAAAGCGCCGGACCGGTAGCTGCGCCTTCCTCTTCAGACAAGGCAGAAAACAAAGAAACAGGAGAGGATTCAGCTCCAAAAAGTTTTACGAAATATGACTTTATTCCCGGCGAACAAATATTGTATTATGACAATTTTGAAGGTGAAGCGCTTGCAGAATTGCCTACGGCCTGGAATACCAGCGGTACCGGCGAGACAACTACACTTGATAAATATCCGGGCAACTGGCTGCGTTTGCATAAACCATTTACTTATCTCAGCAGCAATCAAAAAGAATTTGGTGAAAATTATACAGTAGAATTTGATGTTATCCTGCAATTGAAAAATACAGGCTGGATGTATCCCGAA
>JAKFEJ010000301.1:0-5214 GCA_036675745.1 Chitinophagaceae bacterium
GTTACCTCATTCATAGTCGCCATTCGCCTTAGCCTGAAGCATATTAAAAAACACCGGCTTCTTTCACAACAAACCTATAACCCCACAGAAACTATGACCATACGTAAAGCTTATCCATCCGATATTCCATTGATACAGGATATGGCTTATAAAATATGGCCACAAACCTATGGAAGTATTTTATCGCAGCAACAAATTGATTATATGCTTGACCTGTTCTACAGTGAAAAGGCATTACATGAGCAAATAGAACAAAATATTGAATTCATTATTGTTTATGACGGTGTACATCCCGTTGGGTTCGCATCTTTCGGGTTGTATGAACCACGGATTTATAAATTGCACAAAATATATGTCCTTCCTTCACAACAAGGCAGAGGCACCGGCCGCTTTATTATTGATCAGTTGAAGAAAGCTATGAAGGCAAAGGGTGCAGCAGCATTACAATTAAATGTGAACCGGCAGAACAATGCGAAAAGTTTTTATGAAAAACTGGGCTTTGCTGTTATCAAAGAAGAAGATATTGATATCGGCAATGGATATTTTATGAATGATTATGTGATGGAGAAGAGATTGATGTCAGAGGTCTGAGGTCGGATGTCGGAGGTCGGAAGTCGGAAGTCAGACTTCCGACCTCTGACTTCTTCTACTTCCCGCAGTTCATATATTTCTTCGGATCAACCGGGGTTTCAAAATCATAAAGCAGTAGTTCTATTTTTTGTCCTGCTGCCAGATGGCCTATTGTATCACCAGCTTTTACCTTTTGATCTTTTCTTACCACTACTTTAGATAAGCCTGTTAACCAAAACCAATAGTCTTTATGATAAAATACAATTTCCCATTTACCTTCTTCATCCTTTTGTATAGTACTGATCACTGCACCGGCAGGAGCTTTTACCAGCGTATCCGTTGTGCTGGATAAAATGATCTTTAATTCTTTTTGTCCTGAATTAACGCCTTGCTTTTCCTGGTGCTCTGTAGCATTATCCAGCAAACAAGTCAATCGAAGTGTATCTTTCTTTTGCGCCAATAAATGGAGAGGTAAACAAAAAAATAACAGCACCAAATATTTTGGAAAAAATAACCGCATAAGTTTTTTAATTGCTGTGAATATGTAATTTTTTCGCCATTTCCGAACTCATCGTTTCAGAAGAAGGGCCATAACCATTTACCAATACACCTTTATGGCCTTTATTACTTTCAATGGCATATACGATGGCTTCATCCGCCGGGTCAGAATTCCCTTCAAAACGATATACTTCTACGATCTCAAAATCTTCAGGGTTGAATTTATCTTCATGACAAACAATACAATTTTCATCCAGGTTAAAGTCCATCGTGTACCCTCTTTTTTTAAGGCCATTGACAGCGCCGGATACTGTGTCGTAGGTGTACATAAGTTGGTGTTTTGAGTGTTTCCAAAGTTAGAAAGATTTCAATGCACTATCACATGAGTCTGTTTAATAATTCCCATTACAAAAACACTTTGCACATTGCCGATATTTTCTGCTTCGCTCAACCGGTTTACATGAAAATCATAATAAGCATCCATATTTTCCACCACCACTTTCAACATAAAATCAAACTCGCCGGAAATATTGTAGCACTCAATCACTTCGTTCATTTCCTGGATGATCTTAATAAATTTTGCGCCGGCCGTTTTATTGTGCTGTTTCAGCGATACATAACAGATCACCATTAAACCTTTTTTAACCTTGGCATGATCAACAAGTGTTGCATATTGTTTGATCACCCCTGTTTCTTCCATTCGCTTGATGCGCTCATAAACGGGTGTAGTGCTCAGGTTTACTTTGTCAGAAATTTCCTTAACCGTTATCCTTGCATTCTCCTGCAGGAGCCTTAAAATAGCAAGGTCTTTTGGATCCAGTTTTGCTTGAACAGTAGATTCTTCTTTTTGGACTGTCTTTGCCATAGCTATTCAGGCATTTATTCTTTTTAAATGGAGTTAGTATCTGCTTTATTCTAAATTAAATTAAATGTATTCCATTTTATGCTGAAAATTTACCTTTGTGAAAACAAAAAAATATTTTATGTCAACTACAACCTCGTCAAAGATTGACTTTAAGCTACCCTATAAAGTAAAGGATATTTCCCTTGCAGACTGGGGCCGCAAAGAAATACGTCTCGCCGAAGCAGAAATGCCCGGTCTTATGTCTATCCGTGCTGAATACGGCCCTTCCCAACCATTGAAAGGCGCAAGGGTTGCCGGTTGTTTGCACATGACCATCCAAACCGCAGTGCTCATCGAAACTTTAGTGGCCCTGGGTGCTGAAGTAAAATGGAGCTCTTGTAATATATTTTCTACACAGGATCATGCTGCTGCTGCTATTGCTGCTGCCGGTATCGGTGTTTTTGCCTGGAAAGGGCAATCACAGGAAGAAGCTGATTGGTGCATTGAACAAACACTTTTCTTTGGTAGCCAGGACAAACCCCTGAACATGATCCTTGATGATGGTGGTGACCTGACCAATATGGTGTTGGATACTTATCCTGAACTGGTACAACATGTAAAAGGTATTTCTGAAGAAACGACTACCGGTGTTCACCGTTTGTATGAAAGAGTAGCGAAAGGTACATTGCCTATGCCTGCTATCAACGTAAACGATTCTGTTACCAAATCTAAGTTTGATAATAAATATGGTTGCAAAGAATCATTAGTTGATTCTATCCGCCGTGCTACCGATGTAATGCTGGCTGGTAAAATAGCGGTTGTTGGTGGTTATGGTGATGTAGGTAAAGGTTCCGCAGCTTCATTAGCAGGTGCAGGTTGCCGTGTTATCGTTACCGAGATCGATCCTATCTGTGCATTGCAGGCAGCAATGGATGGTTTTGAAGTAAAGAAAATGATCGACGCTGTAAAAGAAGCTGATATTGTTGTTACCGCTTCCGGTTGCCGCGATTTGATCACTGGCGCACATTTCAAATTGATGAAAGACAAAGCTATTGTTTGTAATATCGGTCACTTTGATATTGAAATTGATATCGCCTGGTTGAACACTAACTATGGACATACCAAAGACACCATCAAACCACAGGTTGATATTTATAATATTGAAGGCAAAGATGTCATCATACTTGCTGAAGGCCGTTTGGTAAATCTTGGTTGCGCTACCGGTCACCCATCATTTGTAATGAGCAATTCCTTCTCTAACCAAACTTTGGCGCAAATAGAACTGTGGACCAATCATAAGAACTATGAGAACAAAGTATATGTATTGCCAAAACTATTGGATGAAAAAGTAGCCCGTTTGCACCTTGCTAAAATTGGAGTGGTACTGGATGAATTGACTACCGCGCAATCTGATTATTTAGGTATTAGCAAAGATGGTCCGTTTAAGCCGGAATTGTACAGGTATTAAAGCCCATCTAAATCCTCCCGAAGGGAGGACTTAGCAACCGCACAGCAAAGGCTTATTTGGTCATTATAAAATCTCTCAATCATTCTTAAGATTGAGAGATTTTTTCTTTTATAAAGTATGATGAACTTTCGCAAATTAATATTTTGATATGCTGGAAAAAAAACTTGATTAAAGGGCGACCTAAGGGAAACGCATTTTGAGCTATCTTTAGGATAAACCTTAGTAGAAAAAGTAAACCTGTGATTATCCAACCTTATTACCTTATTTTATAAGAATAGAATACAACAATTTATACACACACTTCATACTTTCAACCTTACACCGTCAACCAAATGGGTTTGATGTGGTGATTGGGAATCCGCCTTATGTTGATATAAAAGCATTAGATAGCGAATTGGTCTCTTATATTTTTAAGGAATATTCAAGCGCAAATAACAGAATAAATCTTTTTGCAGCTTTCATTGAAAAATCCGTGAATATTTTAAGTAAGGGTGGCAGCTTTTCTTTTATAATTCCTTCTTCATTATTAACACAAGAGTCATATAAAGAGTTAAGAAAGTATTTATTGGGAAAGACACAAATACAAAGCATAGTAAGGCTACCAAACGAATCATTTGGCGGTGGCGCAGGTGAAGTAAAAGTTGATGCAATTATTTTAACTTTTACACTGAATAAAAACAAGGATTCTGAAACTGAGGTGATTGTTTACAAAGGTTTTGATAGAATCAATGAGATATCTTCATTGACTGCTAATATCCATTCATTTATAGATCAAAGAATTTGGGAAGCTGATGAAAGTTCTATTTTTCGAATAAATGTCGATGATAATAGCTCTGAGTTATTACTCAAGATATCATTGAATAATAATAAACTTGTTGATTGCGCTGAATTCTGTTTAGGCTTAACACCCTATGACAAATATAGAGGGCACACAAAAGAACAAATAGAAAATCAGGTATTTCATTCTAATAATAAAAAAGACGAAACCTTTAAAAAATTATTAGCAGGAAATGACATTACGAGATATAATGTTGATTGGAATGGTGAACAGTGGATAAGTTATGGAAGTTGGTTAGGAGCTTCAAGAGAACCGAGATTTTTTACAGAGAAAAGAATTCTTATCAAACAAATTATTGATTGGTCATCTAAAAGAATATGGGCGGCATTAACTGAAGAAGAATTATATAACACACAGAATGCTTTTAATTTAATTCCTAAACAAGGTTATTTACCTGAATATTTAATAGCATTACTTAATAGCAAGCTTATTAACTTTTATCATAAGAAAAAATTTCTTGAAGAGTTTAAGGATAGATTTCAAAAAACTTTAATAAAAGATTGTAAAGAATTTCCTATAAAAGGAATAGAAACAAATTTTCAAAAAATCTTCGTTGAAAAGGTGCATATCATGCTTTCCAAAAACAAAGAGTTGCAGCAATTAAAACAAAACCTGCTGCAACTACTGCAAAGCAAATATGAAAGCATAAAGCTCAGTAATAAACTAACCGACTGGCCCACTCTTTCCTTCGCCGATTTATTAAAAGAACTCAGCAAACAAAAAATAAAACTCTCCCTGCCCGAACAAAGTGAATGGATGCAGTATTTTGAACAGGAAAAGGTAAAAGCCAATGCACTGCAACAAACCATCACCCAAACAGATAAAGAAATAGATGCGATGGTGTATGCACTATATGAACTTACGGATGAAGAAATAAAAATTGTAGAAGAAAGTTAAGACCTGTTGGAACTATTACAATGGCCTGATCAAAAAAAATAGATTAAGCAAATCAGGAACATAAGTATCATGTCAAACTTTTAACTCACGGACATATGA
>JAKFEJ010000020.1:0-5206 GCA_036675745.1 Chitinophagaceae bacterium
TTTTGCCTGGTTGTTAAAAAAAGATGAATTTTGATGCAGCAACCATCATTTAAGTACTGTCTTGCATTCAGTCATAGTTCATAAATTGGCTTTTTGTCAATACTAACTACCCACCTAACAGTTAGCAGAATAATAAGGTATTGCTTTTAGCAGGGCTCCTCTCTTAATTCTTACAACCACTACGTTTCCGTACCAGCTACCACTACCGTAGCCTTTGAATGGTTTTAAGCATGGTTTTCAATTATTGGTAAACTTTAAATTTAATTCACATGAGAAAAATCGCATCACTGTGTGCAGTGCTGATGCTATTTAATGCATTGGTATTTGCTCAAACCAAAACAATTACCGGGCAGGTAAAAGACGACAAAGGAGATCCAATTCCTTTTGCAAACATTACCATAAAAGGTTCTACCACGGGTACATCCGCAGACGCCAACGGTAATTTTTCCATCGAAGTAAAGGAAGGCGAAACACTTGTTATTAGCTCTGCAAGTTTTGCCGAGCAGGAAATAAAAGTCGGAACATCTCCTACGGTAGCTGTTACGCTGCAACAGCAGGGAAGCCTGCAGGAGGTAGTAGTGACTGCTCTTGGAGTAAGAAGAGCAAAAAATACACTTCCTTATGCTGCGCAACAGGTAAAAGGAGATGATATTACCAATACCCGTACGGCTAATGTTGGTAGTGCTTTATCAGGAAAAGTATCAGGTCTTGAGGTTCGCCAGGGCAACTCCCTCGGTGGTTCTACCAATATTGTGATCAGGGGTACTAAATCATTAACCAATAGTAACCAGGCTTTATTTGTAGTGGATGGTGTTCCTATTGATAACTCCAATACTAATGATGCCGATCAGAGAACCGGCCGTGGTGGTTATGATTTTGGTAATGCCGCAGCCGATATTAATCCCGATATTATTGAGTCCATTAATGTCCTGAAAGGCGCGGCTGCTTCCGCTCTTTATGGTTCCCGCGCAGCCAATGGAGTTATAATGATAACTACAAAGAAAGGACGTAAAGGCCTTGGCGTAACTATCAATTCCGGGCTTATTTTCGGTTCCATTGATAAAGAGACTTTTGCTAAATACCAGAATGAATATGGGGCTGGTTATGCTATCACCGGGTATTCAAAAGCTTCTGATGGATCTCCTAACGAAGCCTTTTTCTATTTTGATGCTAATGGGGATGGGGTAGATGATCTTGTAGTTCCTACGAGTGAAGATGCTTCCTACGGTTTTAAATTTGATCCCAACCTGATGGTTTACCATTGGGATGCATTTGACCCTACATCACCTAATTATCAGAAAACCCGTCCCTGGGTAGCGGCTGCAAATACGCCAGAAAAATTTTTTGAGAAAACATTGTCCAATAATAACAGCATCCAACTGGATGGTGGCAATGACAAGGGTACTTTCCAGCTAGGCTTTACCCGAAATGAGGAGGAAGGCATTATGCCAAACAGCAGGATAATAAAGAATATTATAAACTTTGGCGCCAGCTATGATATGACTAAGAAACTGACAGCTTCAGCCAGTATAAACTATTCCAGGATTGATGGTAAAGGCCGATATGGTACCGGTTATAACGGATTGAATGTTAACCAGCATTTCCGGCAATGGTATCAGCGGAATATGGATATTCTTGAGCAAAAAGACGCTTATTTCAGAGCCCGGAAAAATATAACCTGGAATTGGCAGGACCCTTCAACTCCGGAAGGTATTCGTCCTATTTATACAGACAACTTCTATTTCATGCGGTATGAAAGTTATGAAAATGATACCCGTAACCGGATATTTGGCAGTGTAGCATTGAATTTTAAAGCCACAGATTGGTTAAATTTTACAGGCAGGATAGGACTGGATAATTATGATGAACTCCAGGAGGAAAGAATAGGCGTTGGTAGTGTTGATCCTGCCGAATATTCACGTTTCAACAGGAGTTTCCAGGACATAGGTTATAGTCTGATAGCCAATATGGACAAAGATCTTAATGAAGATTTTAACCTGAAAGGTCTTATCGGCGTCAATATGAGAAGAAATAAAATCAACAGCATTTTTGCTTCTACCAATGGCGGGTTGGTTGTTCCTGGGTTGTATTCGATCAGCAATTCATTGGACCCGGTGAGTCCATCTGTTGAATCTTATCGGCCTGAAGCAACGGATGGTTATTTTGCCGGAGTAACGCTGACCTACCAGGATTTTGTATCTCTTGATGGTACATTCAGAAGAGACAGATCTTCCACTTTGCCTAAAGATAATAATGAGTATAATTATTTTTCTGTTTCGGGTAGCTGGTTATTCTCTCATCACCTGCAACAGGCAAGTTGGCTATCACATGGTAAGTTAAGGGCTAACTATGCAGAAGTAGGTAATGATGCTGCATGGGGCTCTATTTTTGACACTTATGATAAGCCGGATCTTTTTGGTAGCACAGCGTTGTATTCAGTAGCTTCTCAGAAGAATAACAGTGATCTGGTTCCTGAACGGACTTTTAGTAAAGAGATAGGCCTGGAAATGGCATTTCTGAAAAACAGGTTGGGATTTGATATAAGCTATTATATTACAAATACAAAAAATCAGCTTATTCCTGTTGCCATTTCTACTGCCACAGGTTATAGTAGCAAATTTTTGAATGCCGGTGACATTGAAAACAAAGGTTTTGAGCTCTCTTTGTTTGCTACGCCTTTCAGAACAACCAATTTCTCCTGGGATATAAACCTTAATTGGTCAAGGAACAGAAATAAAGTAGTTGAGTTATATGGAGAAAGTAAAAACCTCCAGATCGCATCCTTCCAGGGCGGGGTTTCCATCAATGCATCGCTGGATCAACCTTACGGTACCATTCAGGGAAAAACATGGATGATGATTGACCCCAAGGATCCAACTAAAACTGTTGAGTGGGATGGAACCGGACAAAAATTAGTAGGGGCCTCTGGTCGTTATCTTCAATCAGTTACTACCAACAATGTAATAGGAAATATTAATCCGGACTGGATCGGGGGTATTTATAATACGTTTAAGTATAAAAGTCTTTCATTTGGATTCCTGATCGATGTACGCCAGGGTGGTGATCTTTTTTCTCTTGATCTGTATTATGGTCTGGCTACAGGAATTTATCCTGAATCAGTTGGTTTAAATGATTTGGGTAATCCATCCCGCGATCCCATAAGTGCCGGAGGCGGTGTTATTATGCCCGGCGTAAAAGAAGATGGAAAGCCTAATGATATACGGGTCTCAAACAATTTTGGTACTTATGGCTATGCCAGAAATCCCAATGCAGCTTTTATATATGATGCCAGCTATGTAAAACTACGGGAAGCAAACATCACCTATTCTTTACCAGGCAGCGTAGTTGATAAAATCAAATTTGTAAAAGGCATAGATCTTTCCCTGATTGGAAGAAATCTTTGGATCATTCATAAAAATTTGCCTTATGCAGATCCGGAAGAAAATCTTTCATCTGGTAATGCACAGGGTTACCAGAGCGGGGCTTATCCTACTGTAAGACAAATAGGGGTTAATCTTAAACTGAAACTCTAAAAGAAAAGATTGTGAAATGAGCCATGATAATACCTATCACTAACCCGGATGATTATTTATGGCGAATTCCATAGCTTGTCCCGAAGCATTTCGGGATGCCAAAAAATCAAAAAAATTAACACATGAAACCGAGCATGATAAATTTTTCTCACACAGGGGAATGATTATTTGCGAGGTTCCATCTGGCCAAAAAACAATAAAAAATAAGCAGATGAAAAAGTACTTAATAATAATATCAGCGGCTTTTCTCATGCTTCTGCTATCCTGCACAAAGGATATAACCCGCTTCAATGAGGAAACCAAAGCTCCGTCAAATGTGCCTCCGGCAACACTGTTTTCAAATGCGGTCAGAACTTTGGTCGATGTATTGACCAGCGCAAATGTCAATACCAATGTATTCCGGTTTACTGTTCAGCATTGGGCTGCTACTACTTACCAGGATGAACCAAACTATGATTTTGGTACCCGAAATATTCCACAAACCTGGTGGTTGATTATGTATCGGAATGCATTGACAGATCTGAAAGAGTCTAAAAAACTGATAGCCGCAATTGAACCCGGGGGAGTTAATATTTCAGAGGCTATACAAAAAAACCAGTTGGCCATTATCGATATCATGGAAGTATATGTGTACAGCAACCTGGTTAACACTTTCGGAAATGTGCCTTATACAGAATCAAATGATATCGAAAACCTGTTTCCTAAGTATGATGATGCAAAAACTATCTACGATGATCTGTTTATAAGACTTGATAAGGATATTGCTGATTTAGATGAAGGAGCAGAAGGATTTAGCAGTATTGCCGATTTCTTTTATGGAGGTGATGTGGCTATGTGGAGCAAATTTGCCAATTCGCTGAAAGTTCGCTTGGCTATGACAATTGCAGACGCAGATGCCGCCAAAGCAAAATCAGCTTTTGAGGCCGCAGAGCCAAATGCTTTCACCAGTTCAGCTGATAATGCAGTATTTCATTATCAAAAAAACACCCCCAATACTAACCCTATATGGGTTGACCTTGTACAGAGTGGTCGGGCAGATATGGTTGCCGGAGCCCCTTTAATTGATCAATTAAAAACCTTAGGGGATCCACGTCTTAGCCTTTATTTTGCACCCAACAACGATGGCGATTACGATGGAGGCATTGTTGGGGCCAACAATACATTTGCAGAAACTGCAAGGCCCAGTGACCAGGTACAGGCACCTGATTTTCCTTCGGTAATATTAGATTATTCAGAAATAGAATTCTACAGGGCTGAAGCAAAGGAAAGAGGTTTTACGGTAAGCGGCACTGCCGAGGAACATTATAATAAGGCAATCAGGGCTTCTATTTTAGATTGGGGGGGAACTGATGCAGAAGCAACAGCTTATTTGGCAAAACCTGCAGTAAAATATGCTACTGCAGCCGGGGCCTGGAAGCAAAAAATAGGATTTCAAAAATGGATCGCTTTGTATAACCGCCCGGCCACAGGCTGGCTTGAGATTCGCAGGTTAGATTTCCCTGTTTTACAACCACCTGCAAATCCGGATTCAGGTTTTCCTAACAGGTTTCCTTACCCTGCAAATGAACAGACCTTAAATCCGGAAAATTATTCCAAAGCAGCATCAGATATTGGTGGTGATAAAGTTGAAACCAAACTTTTCTGGGATAAGTCTTAACCATTAAAATAATAAT
>JAKFEJ010000656.1:0-5171 GCA_036675745.1 Chitinophagaceae bacterium
CGAAGTTCATCCGGAAGCCGGTTCATATTATCGTTCTGATCATTTCAATTTCGCCAAAGTGGGAATACCTGCTTTATATACGAACAGTGGGATTGATGTCGTAGGAAAGGAAGCTGGTTATGGGAAAACAATGGAAGATGAATACACAGAGAAAAATTATCATGCTCCATCTGATGAATACGATGCGGCCGCCTGGAAACTGGATGGAGCGATAGATGATCTTCAATTGTTATTCCGTGTTGGTCGTCGTCTTGCCTTCGATAAAAAATGGCCGGAGTGGAAAACAAGTTCTGAATTTAAGGCAATCAGGGAAAAGAAATAACACAATAGGATTAGATATCTTAAGCGCAATACACTTACGGTAGGTCTTTGCGAGCCACAGTTAAGTGTTTTTAGTTTTAATAAACCTGTGGCGAAGCAATCTGTTCTGCAAGTAGTAATCTCTTTCATTTAGATTGCTTCGGCACTTAAGTTACGGTTATGTAATTACTACTTGTGCCTCGCAAAGACGCACTTGGTTGGTTCCACTATTTCATTTGAGGCAATTTTACCTAATCTATACTGTTTTAAGGCCCGGTTCGAAAAACCGGGCCTTTTCAGTGATGTAAAAATCAGACACCCTTAACCTTGTTTTAACCCGCTTACCCTTAGCTTTTTACTGGCTATACCAATTAAATACGAAAGAATTCGTTTTCTCATAATCTTTGGGCTTGAAACCAAACCGCATGAGATCGTATCTATTTATTCTTTTAAGTATTGTATTGATTAAAACAGCCTATGCCCAATCAACAAATTCTGGAAAAATAGAGATTGTTATTACCAATGAAAAGGCTGCCGCCCTGGAAAATGCAACAGTAGAATTATTAAAAGCAAAAGATTCATCATTAGTAAAAGTTGCTATTACTGACAATAAGGGTATTGCCGGGTTTGAAAAAATTCACTTCGGCTCCTATCTTATAAAAGCAAGCATGATCAATTATGCATTGCATTACTCTTCTGTAATAGAATTATCAGCATCACAACCCGAAATAAATTCAGAAAAAATTCCTCTTATTCCCCAGCCTGCACAACTTAGCGGGGTTACTGTCACCAGTAAAAAACCGTTTATTCAAAAATTAAATGACCGGCTGATAGTAAATGTAGAAAACAGTATTGTGAGTGCCGGTAGCTCGGCTATGGACGTATTGGAACGGTCACCCGGTGTAAGTATTGATCAAAATGATGTATTGGGTCTGCGTGGCCGCCAGGGTGTTATTATCATGATTGATGGCAAACCATCGCCGATGACTGGTACTGATCTTGCGAATTATCTGCGTGGTCTTCCTTCCAGCGCCATTGAACGAATTGAGATCATCACTAACCCTTCGGCAAAATATGATGCTGCCGGTAATTCCGGTATCATTGATATCAGGATGAAAAAAGATCAGCGCTTTGGCATGAACGGAACGTTGACCGGTAGTTACGGACAAGGTGTTTACCCAAAAATAAATGCGGGCACAACCTTCAACTACAGGAACAAGAAGGTAAACCTGTTTGGCAATTACAATTACGCTTTCCGAAAAGGACTTAACCATCTTTTTCTCGACAGGAATTTTTATGAGAATGGAAATTTTCAAGGAAGGGATCTGAAAGATAATCATGCCCGCTTCCCGATTACATCCAATACGGCAAGATTCGGCGCCGACTTTTTCCCATCAAAAAAATCAATAATTGGCTTTGTGGTCAACGGAAATTTTAATCACTTTAAAAGAACTACGAATAATAACGCAACTGTTATTGATAATGCGGAACAGCCGGTCTCTACTTTTGAAACCCTTGCAGGTAATAATGATAATAACAGTAATATTTTTGCCAATATTAATTTCAAACATAGTTTCGATAGTACCGGTAAGGAAATAACGGCTGATATAGATTATGGCGTCTTTAAATCAAACTCTCTTTCTTATAATGGCACAAAGTATTATAAAAATGATGGTACGCCACTGCAGAATGATTATAAATTAGATGGCGACCAGGATGGCAGGCTGACATTGAAAACAGCAAAGCTTGATTATACACTTCCATTAAAGAATAAAGCGAAATTGGAAGCAGGTGGAAAGATCAGTTTTGTTTCAAGCGACAATGATGCGAAATTTTTTGATGTTAGTAACGGTACTCCGGTCAATGATGTTAACAAAACCAATCGCTTTTTTTATAAAGAAAATAATAACGCCGCTTATATCAACTTCAGTAAGGCCTATAAAAAATTTGATTGGCAGGTGGGGCTTCGTGGTGAGCAAACCAATATGGAAACACACCAGGTAAAAGGCGATGTAAAATTCGATTCCAGTTATTTTCAATTATTTCCCAGCGCATTTTTTAATTATCATATAAAAGAAGATCAGACAATCGGCGTTTCGGTTAGCCGCCGGATTGATCGTCCCGGCTATTCACAACTGAATCCGTTTTTATTTTTAATCGATGTTACGACTTATGCTACCGGTAGCCCGGGCTTATTACCACAGCTCACCTGGTCCTATGAATTGAATTATACTTTGAAGAATCTGAATTTTACGTTGGGCTACAGCCATACGAAAGACAATCAGAATATTGCCATTGCAAGATTCAAAGACGTATTTCCCAATATTCCTTCAGAAGATAATGTAACGGTGCAAATACCTATCAATCTTGAATCATCTGATTATTTTGGATTAACGGTTGCCGCACCCATTCGTATCAGCAAGTGGTGGAACATGATCAATAACGGTAATCTTTATTATAATCATTTTAATGGAACTCTTGCAGGAACAACATTAAATAATGGTAAGCCGGCTTTTGATTTGAGCACCAACAATACGTTTACTTTTAAAAAAGGCTGGACGACTGAGCTTAATGCCAGCTTTAATTCAGGCGGCCAGTATGGTTTTATGGTTTCCAAACCTCAATGGGGTTTATCCACCGGGGTACAAAAAGCAGTTTTGAAAAACAAAGGGACCCTTCGTTTTAATATCACCGATATTTTCTGGACCAATCGCCCCCGTGCTACCATTACTTATCCTGGTGTATATGTTGAAAGATGGCATGCTTATCGTGAAAGCCGTGTAGCTACTTTAAGTTTTACTTATCGCTTTGGTAACAATAAAGTGCAGGCTGCACGTAGAAGGGCAACAGGCTCGGAAGAAGAAAGACAAAGGGCGGGAAATTAGTCTTTGATAAACTCAGACTGAAGAAGAATTTATTTATCCGTTTTTAGTTTTCTCATGTGAACACGGGCTGGTATTCTTATACCGGCCCTCTTTGTTGTGTAAACATTGATTCTGCAGATAAAGTTCTCAGGCGAATGTGGGAAATATTGTTTTTATTGACCATACTGCTATTTTAATTTTAAGGTATGAAAGGAAACAAAAAAAGTAAACCGGCTATTGACCCCAACCTATCAAAAGTTATTAAAATGCACGAAAAGCATGGAAGGAAAATAAGCGTCAATGAGTCGGAAACCAAATATTCGGCATTATTACTGGACTTGGTGAAGCCTTACCAGAAGCTATTTCCCGGTCTCGACGAACTGGATTGGCTGCTGAACCTTGGGCTGATAGCCTGGAACCTGGCCAATGTAAAAAAGGAAGTGCCAGGGGCTTTCCTGGCAATGCTGCAAGATGTAAAAAAAGAAATGGACACTGATAAACAATCCATGGCTATTCTCGATAAACTGATCAGCGATAAAGAAAAAAAATATCCGGTACTGAAAATGTTCCTGCATGATTTTACACTTGACACCACCGATGACGGGCAACTCTTTATTACCGTCACCGCCAAGCCGCTTGAAGACTTTTTAAAAGATAACCTGGCGGAGGAAGACGATGATGACTTATTTGAAGAAACTGAAGGCTATATCAACCGCAATGCCTTTATTGTAAAACCTCGTCAGCCCTTTTTAGACTGGCTCAATCAACTTGGTGGCCCACAATTGTTTCCTGTCGAAATTGAAGAAAATACTATTTACCTGATCCGGGAAATGGCCAGCAATAACGACATTGAAAAATGGCTGAAAAAAAATTTTGAAACCATCTTTGCCAAAGAACTGGAAGACTGGGATGAAGATGAAAATGTTTGGCCCAAAAACAGAACTTATAAAATGTTTTGCCAGTGGTTTTCGGTAGAAATGCATTTGATGTTGTATGATTTGGAGCAAGGTCCGGTGGAGAAGGATATGTGAGGAGGGAAATAATGTTTTATCAAACGATTAAAGCTAACTATATTTTGTGAAAAAAAGTATGGAAGCCGCTAAACGAAAGCCGGTCATTTGAAATAACCTTACTTATGCAGCCCTTCCAGCAACTTCAAATGCGGTTCAACATTCTTCAATGTATTTTCCTGCAAAAACTTTTTCAGGTGTTTATAAAAATGGCTATGGTCGTAATAACCATATAAGGAATAATGAAAATCTTTTGGAGAATTGGCCAGGTGAGCTGTTGCTTTTCGAATCCGCATTACCTGCAGCGCTTGTTTGCTGCTGATACCGGTACATATTTCAAAATATCGTTGCAGTGTCCTTGAGGATATTTTATATTGAGCCGCCAGGTCTTCGATGGAGACTGTAAATTGATTCTTTTGAAAACATTCTTCCAGTATTTCACTTACAATGTTTACGGGGTGAAGCGAACCTTCGTAATTGGCAAGAAGCGATAAAAAATATTTTGATAAAATGCCGGTTCGTTCCTCAAAAGAAGCGGCCTTTTTTACTTTGTCAATAACCGTTTGGTCCATCAGGTAACTCAATGGGAAAACATAACCATGATATTCTGAAAAGTCAATTTTCTTTTCAAAGATCACTGGGGATATACGGAATTTGATCCCAAAAAAATGATTACCTGCCTGATGAAAACATTCAATGGCATTATACCTGGGCAGAAATCCATCGGTTTTCATATCAAACTTTTTATCATTGACCTGCATGACGAATGGCGTTCCAAGGTTGATGATATAGGTATAACCGATATTGGGAAACTGAGCATCCGAAAAACCCTTCTGGTATTTGTCCCAAAGATTTTCAAAACGGGTTTCCCAAAAAAAATCAATGAAATGCGATAACCCCGCAGGTGGTGGGATGCGGTGGTAATTTTTTTCGAAGTGGTCAATATGAAAAAATTCGATGTGTTGCACTGTATAAATGCAAAGATAGAGCCCCGGCC
>JAKFEJ010000417.1:0-5153 GCA_036675745.1 Chitinophagaceae bacterium
CAAGCTATTCAACACCTGTTTGAAGTCAGCGCCGGGTTAGATTCACAAATATTAGGCGATTATGAAATAGTGGGCCAGATAAAAGCTGCCGTTAAGTTTTCAAAAGAACGTGGCTTTATAGGAGCCTTTATTGAAAGGTTGGTAAATTTCGTATTACAATCATCCAAAGCGATCAAGAATGAAACAACGATCAGCGGCGGAACTATCTCTGTATCTTTTGCAGCCGTACAGTATATCCGTGAAAAAGTAATAGATATTGCTGATAAAAAAATCGTTTTGCTGGGTACTGGCAAAATTGGCCGCAATACCTGTAAAAACCTGGTAGATTACCTGGGCACAAAAAATATCACGCTGATCAACCGGACTGAAGAAAAAGCTTCGGGGCTTGCTACTGAATTGGGATTGCAATATGCATCTGTCAGTGAATTGGCAAACCAGGTAGCTTCAGCAGACATCATTCTTGTAGCTACCAATGCGCCTCAACCAACTATTCTTCATTCACACCTTGAAGAAAAAGGCAAAAAAATAATTATTGATCTTTCTGTTCCTTATAATGTAGAGTTGGCCGCCCAGGAGTTGGCCAATATCACATTGGTTAATATTGATGAACTATCAAAGCTGAAAGATGAAACATTAGCCAGGCGCCAGGCAGAAGTACCCAAAGCAAAAGCTATCATAACAAAGCATATTGCAGAGTTCGTAGATTGGCTGATGATGCGCAGGCATGCCCCGATATTAAAAGCCGTAAAGATCAAACTCAAAGAAATTCATACTTCTCCTTTATTTTCCGAATATACTTCAACCGCTAACTTTGCCGGAAATGATCCCGATGAAAAAATCCAACGGGTAATAAACGGAATGGCATCTAAAATACGTCTCCAAAACCAGGGTGGCTGTAATTACATTGAAGCGATCAATGAATTCATTGCCACAGAGGCAAGTTGAACTCCCGCCAAAGAGATGATGAAGATGAGTAAAAATTATCGGGCTAAATTTTATATAACCAGTCAGGCTTTCCGTCTGAAGCAATAATAATTTTTATGGCGAATGATCCCGATAGTTTGTCGAAAGCCAAAAAATAAAATGAATACGTGAAAAAAAATATTCGCATTGGTACCAGGGAAAGTCAATTAGCTGTTTGGCAAGCAACGCAGGTTAAAGACCTTTTATCCCAATATGGCTTTCCTTCAGAATTGGTTCATATCAAAAGTGAAGGTGATATTGACCTGAACACCCCCCTCTACGAAATGGGTGTACAGGGAATTTTTACAAGAAGTCTCGATGCTACATTGCTGAATAATAAGATTGATATAGCCGTTCATTCCATGAAAGATGTTCCTACGCAATTGCCACAGGGAATAATTCAGGCTGCTGTTTTGGAGAGAGGCCCGGTAAACGATCTGCTGGTTTTTAAAAATACAACTGAGTTTTTAAATGATGATCGCTATATTGCCAATATAGCAACAAGCAGTTTGCGCAGAAAAGCACAATGGCTGAACAAATATCCTCATCACCATATTCATAACCTGCGGGGCAATGTAAGTACCCGTCTAAGAAAACTGAGCGAAGAAAATTGGGATGCGGCCATCTTTGCACAAGCAGGACTGGAGCGTATTGATCTTCGGCCGGAAAATAGCAGGATTATCGACTGGATGTTACCTGCACCGGCACAGGGAGCCATTATGGTTGTATGCAGAAAAGATGATAGTTATACTTTGGAAGCCTGCCGGAATTTTAATGACGAAACAACCGCATTGTGTGCAAAGACGGAAAGGGACTTCCTGAGAACACTATCAGGCGGTTGTTCTACCCCAATCAGTGCATTGGGGATTATAAAAAATAATATGCTGTATTTTAAAGGAAATATTTTATCGCTGGATGGCAGTAAGAAAGTAGCAGTTGAAAAAACTGTTCCCATTCATGAAGCAGGTAATTGCGGAAAAGCTGCCGCGGAAGAACTATTAGCTAACGGTGGTAAAGAAATAGCAGAGGAGGTTCATAATGCAACTAACTAAACCTGCCATATTATGTACCGGGCCTGTTGAAGAATCATTGCTTCTCTCGCCTGAGTATAAGGATGCCGATATTGATGTAATACCTTTTACTACCATATCAACCGAGCTACCGGAATCTACACAGCGACAGATAAAAGATATCCTTTCAAAAAAAATGGTGGTCATATTTACCAGCGGTAATGCAGTAAGATCTGTTGGCGATTATATGAAAGAACCACCCGCCGGCTGGACTATCTTTTGCATCGGTAATACAACCTATAGCCTGGCTAAAAAATATTTTGGCGAAGAAAATATCAAAGAGACGGCATCAACTGCTTCTAAATTAGCTGAAAAAATTATTCCTGTATTAAAAGCAGACGAAGTGATCTTCTTTTGTGGTAATCTACGGAGAAATGAACTACCTGATGCGCTGCGGAAAAAAAATATTGAGGTTAAAGAGATAATAGTATATAAGACCTCGCTCGTTCCTGTAAGTATTAATAAGAGATACGATGCGGTCCTATTCTTTAGTCCCAGTGCTGCTGAAAGTTTTTTCAGTAAAAACAGCGTACCAAGAAATACTGCCTTATTCGTAATGGGCGAAACGACTGCTGTATCTATAAAAAAATATTCGACCAATAAAATTATTACCGGTGATGACCCGGATAAGAACAAACTGATCAGCCAGGCTATTCGTTTTGTTCGTGATGATCAGTATTAGCAAAAAGCGTCTCATAATTTATTATTCTTTATGAATACATTAAAAAACGATCTGTTATTACGTACATTAAGAGGAGAAATTGTTGAACGTCCGCCTGTATGGATGATGCGGCAGGCAGGCCGTTACTTACCCGAATACATGGTGCTGAGAGAAAAATATGGTTTCTTTGAACGTTGCCAAACTCCTGAACTCGCTTGCGAAATAACCATTCAACCAGTTGATATTGTCGGCGTGGACGCCGCTATTTTATTTTCTGATATTTTAGTCGTACCACAGGCAATGGGCCTGGAGGTACAGTTGATAGAAAGTAAAGGGCCGCTATTGCCTGATCCAATTAAAAACATCACTGATCTCTCCCGTGTCCGTGTTCCTGATGTAGATGAAACACTTTCTTATGTATTTGATGCTATTAAATTGATCAAACAAGAATTGAATGGGCGGGTACCATTGATCGGTTTTGCTGGCGCACCATGGACATTACTTTGCTATATGGTGCAGGGCAAAGGTTCCAAAACATTTGATGAAGCAAAAATTTTCTGTTATACGCAACCTGAAACAGCACATCAACTGCTGCAGATGATAACCGACACAACGATTGCTTACCTGGAAAAACAAATTGCCGCCGGCGCAGATACGGTGCAGGTATTTGATTCATGGGGTGGCTTATTGAGTCCCGCCGATTTCGAAAAATTTTCTCTGCGATATATCAGGCAGATCGTTGCGGCCTTAAAAGACCTGGCCCCTGTTATTGTTTTTGCAAAAGGCGCCTGGCATAGTTTGGATGCGATGGCCGAAACGGGAGCATCTGCATTAGGAGTTGACTGGTGCATTGCGCCGGCAATGGCAAGAGAACTGGCAGGATCAGATATAACTTTGCAGGGCAATTTTGATCCGGCAAAATTATTATCGCCCATTCCTGTTATTCAAAAAGAAGTAAAGGAAATGCTGGCTGCATTTGGTGGACAAAAACATATTGCAAATCTTGGTCATGGTATTTTGCCTAATGTGCCGGTAGATCATGCAAGAGCATTTGTGGATACCGTGAAAGAATGGAAAACGGAACTCCGTTCCGTTCTATCAATAAGCTAATGGAAAACGGAACTCCGTTCCGTTCTAAAAATAGTGAACCGAATCTTTGTCTTGTTGCCGGAACTCCGTTCCGGTTTCCGATTAAGAGCAACTATTGCAGTATCAATGTCTGATAAAAAAGAAACATATTCGCTTAAAGATAACTGGATCAGTTTTGTACTTGATCTTCAAAACATCATTTGCAAAGAATTAGAAAAGGAAGACGGGAAAGCTGTGTTTGTATCTGATAAATGGGAAAGAGATGGTGGCGGAGGTGGTGATACGAGAGTAATAGCTAATGGCAATGTTTTTGAAAAAGGTGGAGTGAACACTTCTGTCGTGTACGGAGATGTCACTGACACGATGCGCAGGCAATTAAAAATTGAAGGTCATAAATGGTTTGCCTGTGGTTTATCGTTGGTTATGCATCCTGTTAATCCTTATGTTCCCACGGTTCATGCAAACTGGCGGTATTTTGAATTATATGATGCAAAGGGCGATGTGACTGATCGCTGGTTTGGCGGTGGCACTGATCTTACGCCTTATTATATTTTTGAAGAAGATGCCGGATATTTTCATCAAACAATAAAGGATGCGATAGATCCTTTTGGCGATGATTTGTATTTCAAATACAAAAAAGACTGCGACGACTATTTCTCCAATACCCACCGCAATAATGAAATGCGTGGCATAGGCGGTGTATTTTATGACCATCTTCGCCCCGCAGATGAAAATGATACAGAACGATTATTCCGATTTCAACAAGCGAATGCCAATGCTTTTTTAAAAGCATATATTCCTATAGTTGACAAAAGAAAAAATACAAACTACGGAGAAAGGGAAATTGAATGGCAGGAAATCCGGAGGGGGCGTTATGTTGAGTTTAACCTGATACATGACAGGGGAACTATCTTTGGATTAAAGACCAATGGACGGACAGAAAGCATTTTAATGAGTTTACCGCCAAGAGCAAGATGGGCCTATAATTACCAACCCGAAGCTGGAAGTGAGGAAGAAAAATTATTGCAATTTTGCCTGCATCCCAGGGATTGGGTTTGAACATAATAAGAACTATTAGTTAAGAGAAAAATAATGCCATGCATTTACAAAGAAGAAACAGGATATTACGAACAACTCCTTCTATAAGAAGTCTTGTTGCAGAAACTATTTTAACTCCTTCAGATTTTATCGCTCCTTTATTTATTGATGAAGGAGAAAATATGAAAATTGAAATCCCTTCTATGCCCGGCTATTACCGGAATAGTATTGATTTTACAATAAAAGAAGTAAAAGAATTATGGAACCTGGGTATAAAATCTGTGTTGCTGTTTATAAAATGTAAAGATGAAGAGAAAGACAATACAGGTAAA
>JAKFEJ010000155.1:0-5134 GCA_036675745.1 Chitinophagaceae bacterium
TCAAAATCAGATGTGGATAAGGTCTGTAAATACATACTTAATCAACCCGAACATCATAAGAAAATAACTTTTGCGAAAGAATACGATGAATTCCTGAAGCACTATCAGAAGACTCTAAAATGGAACATAAAGTAATAAGGTTAAATTACTTTTTTACAATTGTTTTACTAAGGTAATAAGGTTGTGTCATTTGCTGCAATCTGATTTCTACCAAGGTTCGCAAAAATAAGTATACAAAGTGTATTGCCATTATGCATCTCTTTTAGGAAAAATCATTTTCACAAACTTATATCTTTCCAGCACCTCAAAATAGAGGTTTTGTTTTTGAAACAACCTCTTAAAAATTGTAATTTTCTTAATTACTTTTTTGCGTCTTTAATAAGAGAATTTACTTATTTGAGTATTAGTTTTTGATAGGGGAAGTTTTCTTTATTTACTTTTTGGCTTTCCCCGATCCTTCGCATTCGCTCTGGAGTAACAAAAAGGTCAAGGCAAACGCCAACGCTCCCGAAGCATCTGTTCGGGACAGGTCCGCGGGCTTTGCCGGGCCGACGCATACGAACACCCTGATTAATTGAAAATGCTTTTCGTATTTGAAGTGAGAGGTTGAAGATGTTGCTTCGTGCTTTACGGAGTAACTGCAGGCGCTGTATTCCGTCTTGTTTTTTTAAACAAATACGTTTGTTTATAGAGGACGGAATAAGGCGCTGTAAATTTTCCTTTGATTGAAGAAAATTGATTGTGCTTACATAGTTGCCCAATCAATTTTGCGGTTGTTATTGTATAACCAGTTTGCCCGTTTCCAGCAGCTGACCATCGCTGCTCATCAATTTATAAATAAACATACCGGTTGCAAAAGACGATACGTCAATGCTGCCCGGCATTTCGGAATAATTTTTAAGCAGTCGCCCGCTAACATCAAACAATTGCAAACGGCTGCTGGCCGGTATTCCCTGGCGCAATACATAAATTAACGGACTATTCCTGCCGGCCGGGTTGGGATAAAACCGAATATGTTGTTTGCCTGTAGTTAACACAGCGAAAGATCCGGTATAGACTACGCCCCCGCTTCCCAATTTTATTTTTGCACGCCAGTAACTAACGCCTGCAGGTGCATCGCTTACCAACTGGTGATAAAGGCGGTTCGCTCCATTGACTTTAGCTGCTCCCCATGTTTGCAACCACTGACCCGTGGCGGTTACCTGTTCAAAATATACAGAGTCTGCATAACTGGCCGCACTTAATTCAAGTATAAGATCAAGCTTGTTCTGATCCTGCAAATCATAATAAAAGGTTTTGTAAAAGCAGTTGACTCCCTGGAAGGTTATATCCATAGCTATACTGCGGGCGGCAGGAAGATTATTGCTAAGCACCGGTTCCACCGCATATACCAGCCACGGATATACTGATCTTTTTAATACAACAAAAGTATCTGTAACAGTAAGGATGGGTTTTAAATAAGGACTGTCTGTTAAGGCGAAGATCCTGTAGCCTGTGGCATATAGCTGTTTACTCCAGGACAGGCCGAAAGAGTCGGTACAAACAAAATCAACCGAGGGCCTTATTACTTTGTTTATTATAAATTCTTTTGATAGAAAATCACCAAAGGAAGTTTCCATTTTCAGTATCGCCGTGCTGCTGGTGTCTTTGATGGGCCACAGGTACTGGTTGGTATATACTTTATGCGATTGTTTCAGCAATTCCCAATTCGTCCCCCTGTTATAACTGATGTATAAATTACCTGTTTGATTGGTATCGGCGACGAAAGTTCTCCAGCGGATAAAAAGGTTGGCATCTTCCTGCCTGTTTACATCGGAAGCATGCTGCGGACTTGTAAACTGAAAAGTGTTTAGTGTATCCATATGCCAGGCCACATGAAATGGTAATGCAACCGTACTGATATTGGTGCCGGAAATTTTTACCTGGTAATTACCCATGGCGGGCAATTGTATACTTACCTGTTCGGCGGTATTAATTGAGTCCCGCTGGCGGGTGGGTAAAGCTGCCAATGAATCAATATGCGCCGCATCATTTAACACCCAGGGTTTGTAAATGGTGCCGCCGCTCAATTCCTGCACTTCCAGGTCAATGTCATTAACGATGGCTTTGTTATTATTGATACCGGCGGTACTGTCCGTCCAGGCAAGTGTCACTTTTAATTGCGCTGTATTCGCAGGTACTGCAATTGTTTTTGTCCATGACCCTCCCTGTGTCAATGTGCTGCCATCATATTGTTTTTGCTGTATGGCTTTTACGGAAGCATAACTATCGAGTTGACCATAGCCGGTTTTGTAATCAATTCCCGTATTGTAAATATCTGTCGCACTATTATATAAAATAGCTTTGACCAGGGATGCCGCCGGCAACACCTGGTTGTTACTGTCTGCGTATACCTGCTGCATGACGGCAATAGTGCCGGTAACTATCGCCGCGGCATCGGAAGTGCCATTGGGACCCAGTGCTATCAATTGAGGAGCTAACCTGCCATCATATAAAGGGCCCGCTGAACTTTCCGCAGGAATATTTCCTTTGTTATCTATAGCCCCAACGGTGATAATATTCTTTGCCATTTTAAAATTGCCGGTGAGATTGGCATAGCCGGGGATATTAGCATATTTACCATCGGTAGCGAAAATAGTTCCCTGGTTGCCTGCGGAAAAAACAGGAACAAAATTTTTATTCAACCATGCCAGTGCATCATAACTCACAGCCTCTGCTCCATAAAATTGCTGAACAATGGTGCCATAGGAATGGTTTTGTACGGTGACCTTATTGGCATTCAGTAGAGTGTTATCATCTGCGAACAGGTTATCAAATGAACTGGGAAAAAATGTACAGCCATTGGCGATTCCTCTTCCATCATAAAAACTATTACCGGCTCCACCGATAATAGATGCTATAACTGTTGCATGATTGGTGATAGTGGTGGATGCAATGGGTGAAGGCAGCACTCTTTTATAAATATCAAGGTCAGCTTCTTCCATTTTTTGTTCCTTTACTCCTACCACAATATTTTTTCCATTGGCGGCAGGAATGGAATAGTCCACGGCGTTGATCCCATGAAAGTTCCTGCTATAACCAATGATTCCTATTTCCGGATGCGGATCTATGCGGAGATCAATAAATATCATTTCTTTCAGGGAAAGCAACTGCTCAATTATAATTTTTGCAGTGGTTCTTATGATGACGGAATTAGAGGGTCTATCAACTGATAGAATTTTTATACTGCCGCTCCTATTCTGCAAGGCCTCAAGCAATCTATCTGTATGAAGACCTGTGAGTATAAAAACTCTTTCTTCATTCTTAGTTTTCTCAATTGTTTGCTCAACTCCCGGAGCAAATTTCCATTGATTGTTTGCCGCTGCAATTCTTATTTGTTGTTCCAGCGACACCATCATTGATTGGCTATTGAGTTCAACGATCGCAGATCTTTCATCCAGTTTCCTTATGACTGCAATATTGCGCGGCATGTCTTTGTTCCAGGCAATGATATAGTATGGCCTTGATTGTGCATACAGGCGGCTAGTTGTATCAGCTATCTTTTTAAATAAACTGTCAGTGTAAAAAGTATTTTTTTGTTGTGCGATGGTGCCCAACTGGAGTAACAGGAATGAGATGACAATACAGTATCGCTTAAAAGTTTTCTTTCGTAAAATGAGATGGTTACGCATTAATGCAACAATAAGCATGAATAATCTGGCTACGGTAAAATTACTCTTAATATGGGCAGGCCAGGTATTCCAGCCTTCGATTAAAAAAAATCCCTTTCCTGAAAAGGAAAGGGATTATTATGATTCAATTATTTTTAATATACATAATTCAATGCGATACCATCATCTCCATTAAAAATGGGGCTGCCATTGGTACAAGCCATCATCCATGAATTATAGGAGCCAGATACGTTGGTAGGCGTTCCGGGAATATGTACGGCACCAATACTGCCTGCTGATTCACCGGGGCCGGGGCCGCAGCTATTTCTTCTCTTATAATCGGTGTGCCTGAAGCCAATGCAATGACCAATTTCATGGGCAATTACTTCGTCAACTTTGTCTATTGTATTTAAATAGGTAGTAGCACAACTGCTGGTGCTAAGTGTAAAGCCGGGAGAAGGATTACCACTACTGCTGGGGAAACCAGCTGCCTGGCCTAAAATACAACCACCGCCGGAAGTACCAAGGTTAGCACCGGAAATAGCAATATTTCCGCCGCTGCTTACCCGCTGGAAATTAATTTTTAATCCATAACCGTTGTAACGGGCCAATGCATTATCCAAAGCTGTTGAATAATGACTCGGAAAGCCGCTGCCTAAGCTAACGGTGATCGTTCTTGCACCGGTACCGGGAGTAGTCACTACATTGTAGGTACGATAATGTTCTTCGTCAGCCACGATAAAATTGTTGGTAGGTGTGGCTCCAGCCATTCCCTGCAACTGCGCTTTGGTTAAAAGAATATCGCCTTCTACAAGATAATTCCCATCGGCTGTTCTTTCAGTCCAGTTTTCATTAAAACCGGCTGAAGCAACCAGGGATTTTTCATCATCCGTCAACAGGTTGGAGTCAGCAGTGCTGTTAACTGATTTTTTACAACTTACGATTGCCAGGCCAAACAGCGCTATAGCAATGCCTGAGTAAATGATCTTTCTCATGTGTGTACATGTATTAAGGGTTAAAGAATTGTTAACCTGAATGTAAAGATTATTTTTTAACTAACGACTGTTTTTATAAAAAAAAGAGAATTAAAATAATCCACATTTTTAAAAAAGGCTGTCCCAAAAGCGGATCCAACCGAAATTTCTAATGGTTTATTCTTACAAATGAAGAAAATTTCTAACCAGGCATAGTAAGAATTTGATGTTTGGCACTTTCTGCAGAAGTCTGCGTATCTATCTGCTACGAGGGTAATTTTCGGCTTATCTTTTTAATTTGTCAATTAAATCCAAATCATAATTCCTGGCAGCCTGTTGAGCGATTTCATAACCAGCATCGGAATGGCGGATAACTCCTATACCCGGATCATTTCGCAATACTCTTTTTAAACGCTGTTCGGCATCGTCGGTACCATCCGCAACAATCACCATACCGGCATGTATGCTATACCCCATCCCTACTCCACCGCCATGGTGTAAAGAAACCCA
>JAKFEJ010000307.1:0-5118 GCA_036675745.1 Chitinophagaceae bacterium
ATGATACCTACCTGGTCATCTAAATAAGTGATCATGGCAGCATAGGTAGATAAAGGATACTTTGTAGCCGCATAACCCAATTGACCATAATAGGGTTTCTCATCAAACTGGCCTATGTATTTTTTTACATACTCGTCCGGTGCCTGTAAAGACATATGCGGAATGGTATAAGACAAATACAAAAAGAAAGGTTTTTTTTTATTGCCGTCAACAAACCCCAATGCCTTTTCTGTCATTTTAGTGATGGCATAATCCTTTCCTTTGTAATAGTTAAAATCTTTATCGGTTGCTTTTGCTGAATCCAATCGCCTATGAACATTGATAACATGATTATTCAAGGTATCCCATTTACCGTTTTCCCATAAATGCGTTGGATAAAAATTATGCGCCTGCTTTTGATCAAGCAAGCCATAATAGTAATCGAACCCCTGCAATAAAGGATCGCCTGTAGTACCGGGCATACCTAAACCCCATTTACCCGACATCGCTGTAACATATCCAGCCTTCTTCAGCATTTTAGGAATAGTAAATGTTCCTTCGGGTAAAGGCATTTGTCCTCCTTCTGTGCTGTCTTCAAAACCTCCTAATTCATAATTGCCGCGGATATAAGAATGGCCGCTATGTTTACCAGTCATCAGCATAGCCCTTGACGGAGCACATACCGGTGCGCCACTATAATGTTGTGTAAACCGCATGCCTTCTTTCGCCATCCGGTCAAGATGAGGTGTTTTTATTTTTTGCTGTCCGTAACAACCTAACTCTCCGTAACCCATATCATCGGCGTAGATATAGATGATATTAGGGAGTTTTTGAGAAGCGGTTTTATTTTTTTTCGGTTGTCCAAATGCTAATACGGTATACAACAGCAATACAACGACAAGAATCGCCTCGATAATGAAATGATATGCCGTTGTTTTCTTCATATGACTCAAAAAATAATACTCCGGGAATATAAATAGTGCTGAAATTAGAACAATAATTCGCTGTAGATATATGCAAACGGTTGTCCAAAATAAAATAGATTTTTAACCCCTTCTCCCTTTATGCGGCGCGGAGATAATAGAAGCAGAAGAATCCGATAACTATCGGAGATAAAATTCAGGCATCTATTTGAACCACACCAGGCAAATAGTAAATACACATATAGAAATTTATTGTTTAGTCTGTAAGAAAACCCAGCCCGGGTGACGCAGTCCGGCAGCTGCGTTTCTATGACCTCCTATGTGGTTCAACAATTCCACGCATTATGACGAAGAACCGAAATATAAATTACCAGCTATTTTGTCCTGGTGCTGAGTTGTTTTAGTATGAGTTGGAGTTTGGCCGGCTTGTTCATATACTTTTCCAGGTTAAACAATTCTACTTTCCTGAATTCGACTGGATGGCTTTCGCTTTGCAATGAAATTGTTCCTTTTTTTATAGTAGCTCCGTCTTTCAAACCTGCTTGCTTTACCCATTTGTCCCTTCCGTCATACTGCGGTTTTCCATACACCAATACAGTATCACCCTGAACGATATGTTTGATAATGGAATCACCCAGCACCAATACTTCTGCTCTCACCCACTGATCGCCATGATAGGTTTTGGACGAAGAATTGACACAATGCGGCGTAAACAATTTTTCTTTCATCACTACATTGGTTCCGGGAGTGCAGAGGTTGTTGGTACTGCGTTCATCCTTACCATTACCACCCAGCAATTGCGCTTCCATGGAAATAGGAAAGTCCTGGTCAAGGGCCATGGTTTCCGGCGATTGCCCATGCAGCATCATCCCGCTATTGCGTAAAGCCCAACCAGGACCGTCTTTTATCTGGTCACCTGTAAAACGATATTCAAGAACCAGCAGGTAAGCAGAAAATTTCTTTTTATAAAAAATATGCCCGAACTGTTCTTTAAATTGACCGTCGTACTGGTCATAGCTAACCTTCATCACGCCATTTTCTACACGAAAAGTGTTTCCCCAGTTGTCATTCACCGGGTGGTCTTTGATCTTAACGGTCCAGCCTTTCAGATCTTTTCCATTAAAGAGTTTTATCCATTTACCGGGTTTCGATCTTTTTTGTGCAAGACCATTTATCGCAATCAACAGAAATAAACCTATTACTATTTTTTTCATCTGTATATTTTTTATTGTTTTTAGCCAGATGGAACTTACCATGATAATCCGCCGCGGCGGACTCCTGTGTGATATAATGAAAATTTTATCATGGACGTTTCATGTGTTAATTATTATTGTTTGTTGGCCACATGTCCGCCCGGTTGAACCGTTCGGACGGGGAATTCACCATAAAAATTTTTAAACGTTATTGTACAAACAAACTTATTGATTCAATCTGACATACCAATTGTTTATACAAACAACAGACCTTTTTCTTTATCCCCTTATTGATACAGAAGAGTATTATGAAGAGACTGAAGCAGTGGGATGCATCACCAGTGTTGCCGCCATTTCCTCGGTATAATAAATATCGTTGACGTTTTTCTTTTCCGATTTTTCATTTAATATTTTCATCATCAACTGCATAGCCTTCTCTCCCTGGCCATAAGGATACTGCTCGATAGAAGCTATCGGGGGATAAGCCGTATAGCTGGTAATAGGAAGATTAGCATAACTGACAAAGACAATGTCTTTATTCACCTGTATGTTTTGCTTTTGTGCATACTGCACCGCATCCATGTGTACGTAATCGTTAAATGTGATAATGGCGTTGGGTGGATTTTTCAATGCCAGCAGGCTTTTCATGGCGATCTGTGTGCTTTCTTTCGACAGGTCTGTTTTTTCTACCAACTGCATATCCACTTTCAGTTTTTGTTTGGATACACCTTCAATATATCCGTTCAACCTTTCTTTACTGGCCTGCAGTTTATCAGGGCCATTAATAAATGCAATGCGGCGGTATCCCTGGTTAAACAACCAACTTACCATCTCCACCGTTCCTTTATACAAATTGCAAAAAACTTTATGCGCTTTTTCAAAAGTAGGTACCCGGTCGAAGTAGACTATGGGTATTTCATATTTGTCAAGGGCCAGCAGGTGATCATATTTATTTGTTTGCTTGGATAAAGAAATAATAAGACCATCTATTCTTTGCCTTTTCATAGCATCCACCACTTTCTTTTCCTGCTCCGGGTTATCATAACTCTGCCCGAATAAAATGGTGTAATCATGTTCCATGGCCGCCGTCTCAATTCCACTGATGGCTTCTGAAAAAAAATCTTCGCGAATGAACGGAAGGATAACACCAATAACATGTGTTTTTTTCTGTTTGAAAAATATGGCCTGTGTATTAGGCTCGTAGTTCATCTCTTTTGCCAATTGCTGCACCCTTTCCCTGGTTGATAATCCAATGCGTGGATGATTGCTGAGTGCCCGGGAGACTGTAGAAACAGAAACCTTGAGTTTCCTGGCAATTTCTTTTATGGTAGGCAGCTTATTCTCCATTAAAAGCAGTTGTTATAATACAATTTACTTAAAATATGTATGTCATAAGGTCGAAATACAAAATGCTCAATGCTCAATTTTAGGATTCCTTTGTTGATTATTGAGCATTGTCAGGCAAAATCCTGTAAATATCTTATGCCTTTTATCCGAAGCAATTTTCAGTTTTAAGACTCCAATAGTTAAACATTGAGCGTTGAGCATTGAAAATTGAAAATTTTCTTTGCCGGATTTCATGATTTAAACTACTGATAAGTTAACACTGTTTTGGCGTATCCGAGCTTGAGTTTAAGAAGTTTCAAACGTTTCAAAAGTTTAATAAGTTTTCAGATAGAAAAGGGTTTGAACCTATGGAACCTGTTAAACTTTTGAAACCCGTTAAACCAAAACAAAACCTCATTTTAAACTTAACACAACACTACTTTGTTATCACATCTCTTACACATCGAAACCCCGTATGCTCCAAACCCGTATCGGGACTACTTTTCATACGCCTTGCTACCCGGTAACCACTGCAATAACTGTCATTGCATAAAAAGCTTCCGCCACGTAAACTTCTTTTAGGCGTGTACATGTCTTCAGGGTCAACACTTTTCTCCGGTCCTTTAGGATTTTGAGTTGTTGTATTTGCCAAAGTTTTATAATAACCTGCATCATACCAGTCACTGCACCATTCCCATACATTGCCCGCCATATCATACAAACCATAGTCATTACTGGTAAAGGATCGTACCGGCGCCGTTGTCAGGTAACCATCTTTCATTTCATTGAAATATGGAAACTTGCCTTCCCAGCTATTGGCCTTTGACTTACCCGCATTTACATGTTCATTTCCCCAGGGATATATATTATTGATCAACCCGCCTCTTGCCGCAAATTCCCATTCTGCTTCGGTAGGCAATCTTTTGCCGGCCCATTTACAATAAGCCATCGCATCATACCAACTCACCTGCGTTACAGGATAATCCTCTTTTCCTTTTATACTACTGCCCGGTCCCTGCGGATGTTTCCAACTGGCGCCTGCCACCCAATTCCACCATTGGTTAAAATCATGCAGGTTAACTTCTGTTTCAGCTTTTTTAAACACAAGTGATGCGGCTACCAATACACTATCGGGTGGCTTAGGCGTACCCGGTGGCACTGCTTTTTTCAATTCTTCCCAATCAGGTTTTTGTTCCGCAGTAGTTATATACCCGGTTGCATCAACAAATTTTTGAAACTGTGCATTGGTCACTTCCGTTTCATCCATCCAGAACGGATTAACCTGTACACTGTGTTTGGGATATTCATCTTCACTGGCCTGGTCATTATCACCTCCCATCATAAAAGTTCCTCCTCCTATATATTTCATACCGGTAGTTGAGGTATCACCGTTGAGAGGAACAGAGTCATTACTAACATTAGTAAAACGTGCCGGCACGTTCATACAGGAATGAAGCGAATCCTGGTTGACGGTTGTTGATATTTTATTTTTTTCATTGTTACATGAAAAAACGATTATCATCACCACAGCCAGGAAAGAATTAATACTACTTCTTAAAAACATGCGGTAAAGTTAACTTTATCAGTGCTACACTCAGATGGTGAATAAAATTCATGCAAACGGTTGTTTCTTTGTTTCAGTATAGATTTGATTATTTTCAACGCTTAATAAAATATAACTGCATGCAGCAACAATC
>JAKFEJ010000306.1:0-5103 GCA_036675745.1 Chitinophagaceae bacterium
CAGGAAGAAAAAAAATCTTCACAACTGTTGCAGCAACATGCGGACTTTATTGCTCATTTAAATAAGAACTTAACAGAAACTCAACTGGAGAAAGTAAAAGACGGTATGACGTACAGCGTTTTTCCCATCACTTACGCTGGCTACCAGGACATGCTCACCAACCTGACCGCCGAACAAAGGAACAAGATCTACTCATGGCTGAAAGAAGCAAGAGAACTGGCGATGGATGAAGGCTCATCAGAAAAAAAACACCAGGTATTCGGAAAGTACAAAGGAAAGATCAATAACTATTTATCTGCGGCGGGCTATGATATGAAAAAAGAAAGTAAAGCCTGGGAAGAAAGAATTAAAGCCCAAAAGAAAACCAACTAACCAATTTCGATTTTTAAACAAAAACTCACACTTAATTTTTAAAATTAACAGAAAATGAGTATTAAACGACTGCTTGTATTGCTTTTTGTCATCTCAGGAATTATTTTTCCTGATGAACTGTTGGCCCAGGACGTAACAGTAAAAGGGAAAATTACTGATAGCAAGACCCAATTGCCGCTGGCCGGGGCAACTATAAAAGTAAAGAACGATAAGGCGTCAGCGATGTCTGATGAAAATGGTAGTTTTAGTATTAAAGCTCCTTCCTCTGAATCTGTACTTTCGATAACCTATGTTGGTTACCAGATTTATGAAACGAAAGCGGGTAGTGGAAATTTGAATATAACGCTTCAGGATCTTAACACTGATCTTAACGAAGTGATTGTTGTGGGATATGGCACACAAAGAAAAGCCCACCTCACAGGTGCTGTCGAAACTTTTAATCCTAAAGATATCGAAGCTTTACCTGTAAGTAATTTAGGAACTGCTTTGGCCTCACGTATTCTTGGCCTTGGTGTCAGTGGCGGAACAACACGTCCTGGTTCTGCTGCTTCGCTAACGATAAGAAACCCTGTGACACTTTCTAAAGATGGGGGAACGCTGGAACCATTATACGTAATTGACGGTATCGTCCAGGTGGGTGCTGATGGCAGGAACGATAATACCTATTTCAACAGTCTTGACCCTTCTGAAGTAGAATCAATTTCAATACTAAAAGATGCATCTGCCGCTGTGTATGGTTCAAGAGCTGTAAACGGTGTTATACTGGTTACTACTAAAAGAGGAAAAGCAGGCAAACCAAGAATAAGTTACAGCGGTTCTTATGCCATTAATGATGAAGCCTATCGTACAAAGATGCTGAGTGCTTATGAATATGCTCAGTATTACAATATAATGAACGGGGCAAACGGCGCAGAAAAAGCTGTGGGGGAGAGAGAATATATATTTTCCCCTGACGAATTGGAGCATTATAAAACAATTGATTTTAACAGGCTGGAGGATGCCTGGCAATCTGCTTCCAATAATCGTCATACACTTAATGTAAGCGGTGGCAGCGACAAGGCAACTTATTTTGCAGGCGCATCCTATTATACACAGGATGGAAACCTGTCAACCTTAGATTATCAAAAATGGACTTTTCGTGGAGGCTCTGATGTAAAAATTGCAAATGGTTTTAAAGTGGGTTTACAGGTAGCCGGTAATTACAGCACCAAAATAAAAACTTTTAATAAGATAGGAGGGGAGAATGATGAGAATGATTACCGCAACCTGCTGCTGAGTCCAAGGAATGTACCCTCATACGTTGACGGGTTTCCAATAATGCTGAACGGATGGCGGAATAATAACGTTAGCGCTTATCACTTTGATGAGATTGAAAGGCTGGCAAATAAAGCAAAAGATAAAAACAGGTATTTTAATATGAATACCTATATAGAATATGAATTACCGTTTATTAAAGGACTGAAGGCAAGGGTAAGCTATGCGAAAAGTTTTGGCTTCACAAATGGTTCACAGGTAGGAACAGTTTATAACCTTTATAAAATTACCGGGTCCGGAGAAAATACACATATATATGACCAGGGTGCAACAGTAGCTTCCGGTTCTCCTCAAAAGGTTAAAAATGGCGACCGTCTCTATTATTCAAACAGCAATAATGAATCAACGCAAATGAACTTTACGTTGAGCTATGCAAAAAATTTCAAACAACACTCGGTATCGGCATTGTTTTCTGTAGAAAAAGCTGAAGCGGAATCACAGCAGGAAGATGTTTGGAAAGAAACCCCAAGTTTATCAACAAGCGGCCAGTTTGGAAGCGCATTTGGAGTTATTGATGGCAGAACCACCGCAGCAGAATCCGGCGCTCTTGGATATATCGGCCGTGTGAATTATGCATATAGTGATAAATATCTTGCTGAGTTTCTTTTCAGAACGGATGCATCAACAAAATTCGCACCTGAAAATTACTGGGGCGATTTTTATTCCGGTTCTGTTGGCTGGGTTATTTCCCGGGAAAACTTTTTCCGCAATGTAAAAGCCGTCAATTTTTTAAAGATCAGGTATTCTATTGGTCTGCTTGGTAAAGATGATCTGAAACCATGGCTTTGGAGACAGCGCTACACATTCCAGGCGGATAAAGGTGCAGTATTTGGCGGCAATTCAAATGTATCTACCGGTATGAAAATGGAAGCATCACCAAACAGGAATGCTACCTGGAGCAATGAAATCAAAAACAATTTCGGAATTGACGCGAAATTCTTAAGAAGCCGCTTATCAGCTACAGTTGAAGTTTTTTATAATCATGCAACTGATATGTTGATGGAAAGAACGGCGATCATACCCATTACTGTAGGCGGTACTGTTGCATCTGAAAATTGGGGAACCGTGAATTTTTATGGTTATGAACTTGGCCTTGGGTGGGATGGAAAAATTGGAAGGGATTTTACATACGGCATTAATACCCGGTTTTCATGGTATGATAACAAAATGTTGCAGGGCAATTTTGGTGAAACGGATAAGTTTTATCCCTGGGAGCCGCAGCAGGGCCAATCTACCGATATAGGACAGTGGGGTTATGATTATTTGGGCATGTTTAAAACACAAGCTGATATCGATGATTATGTATCAAAAAATGGAATTACCGAAGTGTTCGGAACAGATGCATCGGAATTAAAAACAGGAATGTTATATTATCGCGATGTACGCGGAGCGCTGCAGCCTGACGGGACATTTGAAGGACCTGACGGAATTATCAACGATAATGACCAGGTAAAACTTTCCAAAAAAGCGAACAATCATTACGGCTACGGTATTTCTTTGAAGTTAGGTTATAAAGGTTTCAATTTCGATTGTGTCATTGGTGGCTCTTTCGGCGGATGGTCTGAAATTGACAATTTATCCCGTGAAGCGATGTCATCTAAAATTGAAGACAACTATTATAGTGCACCAGCTTATTGGAATAGTATTTATGATGAAACGTTGAATCCCGGCGGAAAATATCCTAATCCATATTGGTCCGATATCAGTTTGTCGCCAACTTCAAATTTCTGGAAAGTAAGCAGTTTCAGAATGGCTATGAGAAATATGACGCTGAGCTATTCAATACCTAAAAATATCATGGACAGGTTAAATATATCAGGCGCCCGGATCAACTTTGCGGTGTTGAATCCGACCTATCTGTTTAATCCTTATTCTTACAAAGCGCCGGATGGAGCATACGACACATATCCTGATTTGAGAACTTATTCATTTGGCGTAAACCTTACATTATAAGGATAGTGTCTTGTATTATTCAAAGTAACCGGATAAATGAATTGCTGAAAAAATTATAAAATGAAAAAGAAAATTTTAATCATATCAATTACGGCATCTTTAATTTTTGCTACCGGATGCAAAAAAGATTTCCTGGAAGAAAAGAGAGACCTTACCGGAGTTAATGAAGAAGTGTTTAAGGACCCTTTATTGGCAAATGCATATGTTGACTTTGTATATGGATTGTTTTTAGCTCCCAATAATGCCCAGACACTTTCCTGGACGCTGGCAACTAATAACATTCAATTTGCGCAAACAACCGAAGAATTTCCGGGTGAAACCAACTGGAATAAACCAAGCTGGTCTACCGTTTCTTATTTAAACGGTCATGCATTAGGATATTTTGGCTCACCTCTTACCGGTAGCATTGCCAATAATACCTGGACAAGGATGAAACAAATCAATACCTTTTTGTCCAATATTGACAAACACGGATTAAGTTCAGACATAACAAATCCGCTAAAAGGGCAACTGTATTTCTGGAGAGCCTGGCAATATTTTGATTTGGTAAGATTATATGGCGGCGTACCCCTGGTTCTTGAACCACAGGATCCAATATCTACCGGGGAAATTAGTTCTTTACAAATTCCGCGTAGTAAAACAGCTGATTGCATTGCGCAAATTGTAAGTGACCTTGATATGGCGGCTAGCTTATTGCCAGGGAAATGGGATGGTAGTGACTGGGGTAGAATAACCAGCGGTGCTGCTGCTGCTTTTAAAGGACGGGTGTTACTGACATGGGCCAGCCCTTTGTTTAACAGAACCGATGATGTAAGCAGGTGGCAGGCGGCGTATGATGCTAACCTGGCCGCTAAAACCCTGCTGGAAGCTAATGGTTTTGGATTATTCGCAGATGGTGGTTTTACCGATGGAAAAGCCTGGGGAAATATGTGGTTTAAGGAAGTAGACAATCCCGAAGCCGTTATCGTATATGGATACAACAATTCAAATTCAAGCGGGCAGTTGAAAAATAACGGTTGGGAACAGGCTAGTCGCCCTAAGGCAATAAATGGTGGCAGTTCATTATCTCCAACAAAACAAATGGTAGATGCTTTCCCGATGAAAGACGGAAAAATGCCCGGCGCTTCTACTTACACCTATGATGCAAATAAATTTTATAAAGACAGGGACCCGCGTTTTTATAAAACATTTGCTTATAATGGCGCCATTTGGCCCTACCAGGCTAACAGTAATTATAAACTGTGGACATATTATTGGTGGAAAAACGCTTCGGAGACAACTCCTTCCAATAAAACTGAAACACTGGGAGCAAACAACAGCGGTATTTATTTAGCAAAAGCCACAGCTCCGAATGCAAATAATTCGGGTGGTAATTTTCAACACAGCGGCACGGATTACATGCAAATGCGTTTTGCAGAAGTAGTGCTCAACCTTGCTGAATCAGCAATCGGGATAAACAAATTG
>JAKFEJ010000126.1:0-5099 GCA_036675745.1 Chitinophagaceae bacterium
ACGTTTACGGAATTCTTTGGGTTGCAATTTTTGTTTCAGTTCTTTTACCAGGCTATCTACATTCAGCGGGTCTGAACTGCCATTACCGCTGCCATACATTGACTTCAGGTTTTTCAGTTTATTTAATGCCACCTGCAGATCTTCTTTTTGTATGGGTTTTAAAAGGTAGTCAACACTATTAACTTTAAATGCTTTCAATGCATATTCATCATAAGAGGTAGTGAAAATGACCGTGCTTTTCACTTCTATTTTATCAAATATTTCAAAACTCTGACCATCGGCCAGTTCGATATCCATCAGGATAAGATCGGGAGTAGGGTTCTGTTCCAGCCAGTTGACCGAAGACCGGATACTATCCGCCACTCCTACCACTTCAGCGGAACTATCAACGCTTTCCAATGTTTTGCGAAGTTTTTTTACAGCCAACTCTTCGTCCTCAATGATTAGAACTTTCATAACCTTAGTTTTTGGTGTGTAAGAGCAAGATACTTCAATGAGGCTTATCCTGAAACATCAGGATCTGTTATTTGGTATATTCTGCGGATGAACTGAACTTTTAGTGTATGAACTGTAAACAGAGGCCGGAGGTCAGAAGCAGGAAGTTGGAGGCTAGCTGTATTATGTTTTTTTGTTTACAGGTTTCCAGCCGCAGGTAACTGGAAACCGGTAACCGGTAACAATTTATACCAAAGGCTGAATGAGCGGAACAACCACCGCAAACTCCTTCCCATCATCTCTAACGCTGATCTCTTCTTTTTTCATTAACCGGTATTTTTTTACAATATTAGTCAGCCCTACTTTGTTAGAAGATACCATCCTGTCTTTTCGTTGCAGGTTATTGGTTACAACCAGCTTTCCGCTATTAGTAGTCATTATCAATATCTGGAGTGGACTGTCTTTTAGTATCATATTATGCTTTACCGCATTTTCTACAAGCATTTGTAATGTCAGCGGCGGTATCTGGTAACAATGATATTTTTCATTGATCCGGGTTTCCATTTCCAATCCATCACCATACCTTGTTTTTAACAGGTGAAAATAGGATTGGATAAACTGCATTTCTGATTCTAATGAAGTAAGGCCATCCTCATTGGTACGCAATAAATACCGGTATACTTTACTCATCTCATCTAAAAACTTTTCTGCTTTTTCCGAATCATCGCTGATCAGTGATGAGAGAGAGTTCAAACTATTGAAAAGAAAATGGGGATTTACCTGTCCTTTCAATCCCTCCAGTTGACTTTGAAGATTTTCCCGTTTCAGTTGATCCGATTCGTCCACCACTTCCCGCCATTTTTCATAAAAGGCCGCCCCCTCATTAAAACTGGTGGCAAGCAGGTTACAGGCAGCTCCTACAACTATTACCCAGGGATAATTTTCCAGTTTTACCGGCATGCCCTGTATGCCGATATAATCATAACCATAAAATAGTATTGTAACGGCTGCAACCATAATAGCTACAAAACATAATAGTTCCAATCCTATGCGCTTAAAAGCCTGGCTGTATTTCGGAAAACGGTTCAGCAGAATGGTAGCAACCATACTGCACAGTATGTATACAATAAGGACTACGGTAATAGTAATTAAAGTAGGAACGAAAAAATATTTCCAGTTGCTGAAATAAACGGCGCCAAATACAAAGTAGTTAATAACAATAGCTACCGGAGGTATTATCAGGATACCTATCAGCCTTTCTTTACTATTATGGCTTAACGTTTTCATATTGTAAAATAACTCACTCATGTGCCGGTGTAACTAAATTATCGGTTTGGTCACTTTACAAGCTCTGTGGCGGCATGAATTGTCATTAATAAGGATGAATTGTTGTTTTACTGTAGTGAACTGTTGAGTCAAACTACAAAATAAGAAATTAATGGCTGGCAGAAATTAGCATCCTTTATCCTGGACAATAGTTTTGTTTAATTAATAAAATAAAGATAAAATATTAACTGCTCATCAAAGCTGGAAACCTTAGCCGGAAAGGCGGTAAGACGGGAAGTATTTATATATGTATGCAATGATTGGCAAGAGTTTATAATTCCGTAGCAATGTTTCAACTTATGGCATGTTGAAACATACCATTATTCTCTATCGTTTTACCGCCTTCCCGGTTAAATCTTTGCTCAAAAACTTTTCCATCCCCGGATTCGGGGAGATACAATTACACATCCGGTGATTGATTTTAAGTTGTCACTAACTGTAATTTGTATGCTCTTACCAAATACCATTGAACCATTAAACCTTCATTGTATGCAAAAGAAAAGTTCACTACAATAAGAAACTATATTTATAGCAACATTATGATCAAATCGTCCCGGTAAAGCCGGGACAGTTTTTTTTAAGAACTTTGCTGAGCTGATGAGAATATTCCTGTCATACTTGTTTTTATTTTTTCACCTGTTGGCCAGGGCGCAACCATCAACGCTGTATTTCCGGAATCTGAACACGGGCAATGGTCTATCCCACAACAAAGTGAATTGCATCACACAGGATAAACGTGGATTTACCTGGATAGGCACCGATGACGGGCTCAATCGTTATGATGGTTACCGTTTCCAGGTATTCCGGCACGATCCGTCAAATGCCGTTACGATTTCAGGAAATATCATTACTGATTTATTGGAAGATAAAAATGGGGTGTTATGGATTGCAACTACAGACGGTGGTTTAACAAAATATGATTACAGGCTTTCCGCTAAAGATCAGTTTCGTCAATATAAACATTCTGTATCCGATTCATCTTCCATCCCGTTAAATGCTATAAACTCAATGATTGACGATCAGCATGGCTACTTATGGCTGGCGACGAACGGGCATGGCGTATTACGTTTTGATAAACAAAAAGCAATTTTTTCCGAACCTGTCCGGCGCAGATCCAGGACCTATCTTGACCTGGCTGTTGATCACACCGGTAAAATATGGGCGGGAAGACAGGGCGGTGGTCTGATAAAAATAGACCCTCAAACATTAAGCTTTGAAGAAGATGAGCGGTACGCCGATGTATATGCCGGCTTACCGCATATGGTTGTTGCTTCTCTTTTCAAAGACAGTAAAAATAATATGTGGATGGGGTCCTGGGATAAGGTAGTGTACAGAACAAACCTATCACAACAAAAAGAAGATGTGTTTGCTAAAACCAGCGATCCATTTTCTTTTCCCGGAGATGACCCGCTTGCTTTTGCAGAAGATAAATACCAGCATATCTGGATCGGTGGAAAATATAACGGTCTTTATTTCTACCACCCGGTTACAGAAAAGTTTCTTCAGTACCGCCATGATCCGGCAAAAGAGGGCTCGCTGGCCAATAACCAGGTGAATTGTATCTATATTGACCGGTCAGGTATTGTATGGATAGGAACGAACGGGGGCATCAGCATTTATGACCCCTTGCAGCAAAAATTTGCGCAAACATTTTTACCTGGATTAAATAATGGAGGCCAGGCAATTTATGATTTTTATACGGACGAAACCGGCAACCTGCTGATAGGTTCCAGCAAAGGCCTATATATCAAAAATAGCAGTGATGGTTCTTTACAATATCATCCGATATTGTACAAAGGCGAAAAACTGGCTGTTACAAAATTCTTTCGTGATATAAATGGAACCTTATACATCGGCACCAATGTTTCCTTATTCCGGTTTAATGAACAAAACTTTACGATTGAACCGCTCCCTAATACAGAAAAAGATATAGTAATGAAAAGGATTATTGAATCCAGGGTGGTTTCCATGGTAGCTGATACAATTGAAAACCATCCGGTATTATTAGTATCCCCTTATGGACATTATATTACTTATTATGATTTTACATTACAGCAATGGGTGTCAAGACAGGATAGCATAAGGCAGATCATAAAAAAATTCAACATAAAAGATAACCTGGTCCGGAAATTTTTTAAAGCAGGCAATGGAAAAATATGGATAGCTACCGCCAAAACAGGATTAGGAGAATGGATGACACACTCATTGCCTTCCATACAATATTATTACAATGTGCCCGGTGATAATACCAGTATCAGCAATAACCATGTGTATGACATAACAGAAGATGTAAAAGGCAATTTTTGGATTAGCACCTATGGTGGCGGGCTTCATTATTTTAATACCAGTAGCAAAAAGTTTCAGCATATCACCGCTTCGCATAACCTGGCTGAAGGCATACAAACCGATGATAAAGGGAATGTTTGGATGATCGCTAATGGCAACCTGCACAAATACGACCCTTATCATAAATCTTATACTACCTATCAATTGCCCGACCTGGAAAAATCAGGTGGTGTAAAAGGATATATTTTCAAAGATGCCAATGGGAAAATGTATGTAGCAGGCGCCAATTATTTTATTGCATTCCATCCCGGTTCCATCAGGGATACGACTACACAACCTGATGTCTTTCTCACCGATTTTAGAATATTCAATACTTCCTATAGCCATCTCTTATTTGAAAAAGAGATCAGGCTCAGGTATAACCAGAATTTTTTTATATTGGAATATGCGGCGCCGGGATACCAGGCCGGTTACCCGGTGCAGTATGCGCATAAACTGGAAGGATTGGATAATGATTGGGTATTAGATGGTACAAAAAACTCAATTAACTATACCAACCTCGATAATGGTGACTATATTTTTAAGGTGAGGGCAACTATAAAGCCTGGCGTATGGGGCGAAGAAATAGCATCGGTGCATATCCACATTAACCCGCCTTTCTGGAAAACATGGTGGTTTTATACCATAGCTGCCGTCCTTACATCCTTGTTCGTTTATACCGTATATCGTTACCGGATCAATGAACTATTGAAAAGGCAGGCAATCCGGAATAAAATTGCACAGGACTTGCATGATAATGTAGGATCAACGCTCAGCAGTATTTCTGTTTACAGCCAGGTAGCAAAAATTTATAAAGAACAAAACAAAATGGATCCGCTCCAGGATACATTGGAAAAGATCAGTACTACGTCGAGCGAAATGATATCAGAAATGAATGATATCGTGTGGGCCATCAATCCACGCAATGATAATATGGCAACCATCCTGCAACGTATGGAATCCTTTGCCCGGCCATTATTGGCTTCCCAGGAAATAAAATTTCATTTCAGTTA
>JAKFEJ010000365.1:0-5083 GCA_036675745.1 Chitinophagaceae bacterium
TGCCCTAAAATGTACCAGGGTGTAACTCATCGGGGAAAGTTGAATAGCAAAAATCCTATTGTCAACGAATTTTTCAGGGGGATTGTAGCGTTTGAAAAACATCTTGGTCCCATCTTCGTACAGGTTAGTGATACATTTTCTCCAAAAAGAAAGCAGGAATTATTTGATTTCCTGGCGTCATTACCCAAAGACCTTCAATTCTTTCTGGAAGTTCGTCACCCTGATTGGTTTGGAAAAGAGAAAGACAGGGAAGATATGTTTGCATTTCTCCGTGACAATAATATGGGAGCGGTGATTACTGACACCGCCGGCAGAAGAGATTGCGCTCATATGCATCTTACTATTCCGAAGGCTTTTATACGTTATGTTGGCAATAGTCTTCATCCTACTGATTATACAAGAACCGATGCCTGGGTGAAGCGAATGAAATATTGGCTGGATCAAGGACTACAGGAGCTTTATTTTTTCATGCATATGCATGACGAAGCTACTTCCCCGGAATTGACTGTTTACCTGGTTGATAAAATGAATGAAGAATGTGGATTGAATCTGATAAAACCAAAATTCATCAATGGAGATAAAGGTAAACAAGGTGGATTGTTTGATTAATGTATTTCAAATAGCTCATTCCACCTTGTTGTATATCTTCCACTTCTTAGTTCCTGCCGCATCTTCCAGTCCCGTGTAGTGCCCGATGAAGCAAATTTTAATACATCATCCCGTTGGCTGAAATTGACATTATCAATCATGTCCATCAGTTTTCGCTCACAGTTTTTATTTTCTGATAAAAATAAATTTCCCTGGATAGACATATCTGGTACAATACCACTCAGCACAACGCCGGCTTTTTTGTATAATTTTCCTTCCTCATATAATGAATCAACCAATGCTACTGCAGGCTTGATCAATTCATTGGTAAATGAAGTGGCAGTTGGTAATGTTGTATGAGTGCTATGGGTGGCTCCCCTGAAATTAACGGAGTGATTTTCTTCTTTCGATACGACAAATACATTAATGATTTTTGCTGCACTATGTTGCCTTCTCAATTTTTCGGCTGCCCTGGATGTATAGGTAGCCACAGCTTCTTTTATGTCGTTGATATCACCAACGGGACTGCCGAACATTCGGGTAGTGGCGATCATCTTTTTTGTCACCAGTTCATCTTCCATTTCTTTGGATGGAATTCCTTTTAGTTCTCTTATTAATCTTGCTCCTACTACACCGCCTAAATGTGTTCTTGCAAATTCTTCGCTTACATTTCTTAATTGCAATGCATCATAAATGCACCAGAACTCTTTTAATTTTTGTGCATATTGATAACCGACGCCCCAGATATCGCCTACGGGTGTTTTTCGCAGAGCCTCAATGATCTTTTCATCCGTGTCCAGCACCATCACACAATTAGTCTGTTCTTTATTTTTTTTCGATAAACGATTGGCCAGCTTTGCTAATACCTTGGTAGGCGCCACACCCACGGATACTTTAATACCGGTCCATTGCTCCACGGTTTCTCTTATTTCTTTGGCAATAGCCGGCAGATCTTCCAGTGGAAATATGCTAAGGTCTAAAAAAGCTTCGTCAACAGAATATACTTCTACATTTTTTTTACCCAGCATTGTCCGCAATGTTTCCATCACCCGCCAGCTCAGGTCGCCATATAAATTATAGTTGGAAGAAAACACAGAAACCTTATGTTTCTCGATCAATGGTTTAGCCATAAAGTAAGGCCCGGCCATTTCTACTCCTAATTTCTTTGCTTCATCACTTCGTGAAATGATACAGCCATCATTGTTGCTTAGCACAACGACTGGCTTATTGTCCAAATGCGGTTTGAACAACCGTTCACAGGAACAATAAAAATTATTACAATCAATGATCGCCTTCATATAGCTGTTCGCTGCATTTTATTATTCCTGCCAGCCTGGTATGCCAGCAACGAGGTATCAAGAATATGTATGACACAGGTTACCACGCCCCAGGCATTGTATTGCGTAAATTCTCCTACTTCAACCGAGTTATGTTTTTTATTTTCTGCTACCAGGATCATTTTGTTTAAGTGTAGCTGTAAGCGACGCACCACTAACTCTCCATCCACTACAGCTACAACGATCTTCCCATTGGTAGCTTTAACACTTCTGTCAACGATCAGTACATCATTTGGATAAATGCCGGCGCCAGTCATCGCTTCGCCCGTCATTCGAAAGAAAAAAGTAGCCGGCTTATTAATAATAAGTTGTTCATTCAGGTCAATTCCCCGTTCCATATAGTCGTCAGCAGCAGCACCAAACCCCGTGGCATTGGCCGTTGTTACTTCTTTTTGAGTAAACTGTTTTGATCCTTTATAGGCCGCGCCATAAAATTCTTCACTGTCCATAAAAAAAGATTTTTGTTTAGCTAAATATTTTAGTAAATTTATGCTAAAATATTGATCATGTAAATTTTTTTTATGCAACAGGAAGCAGTGCAATCAACAATATCGTTAAACAATTTTAAGGGCATGCATGAATATCTTCTTGTGATCCACCCGGATGATGAAGTATATAATAAAGTGACTGCAGAAAAACAGAACTTTTATGATCAGTACCAGCAAAAAGTATCCGTTAAGAATAAGCCACATATTACGGTTGCCAGCTTTATGGCCCGTGAAGAAATGGAAGAAACCCTGATTCGCTGGATACAACGTGTCAGCAGCCAGCAAAAAAGTTTCCCGGTAGTATTAAATAATTACAGCGGATTTCCGCCGCATACTATTTACCTGAGGGTACAGGATCATCAACCTTTCAAACAACTGGCAACACAATTAAAGGTGATCGATTCCTATGTGAGATCCAATGGTTGCCCGGCTGTAACACTTATCAACCGCCCCCATCTTAGCATAGCACGACGGTTACCACAGGATGTGTATGAAAAAGCGCTGATTGATTATTCAAAAAAAACATTTTGCGAATCATTTACGGTACATGAACTGGTTTTACTTCGGAGAGCTCACCAATTTGATCCCTGCAAAGTGATTAATATATTCCGGTTATTACCTGCTGAAAACAATTTATTCAATTAAAAATTCAACGTATGCAACCTGATATAACAACAACATTACCGGGCTACAAAGTGAACGAATACCTGCTTGTATTAAGCCCGCATGAAGAATTGTGGAACAAGATCATGAAAGTGAAAGAGGAGTTTGCCGGAGAATATCAATCGGATCATGCAAGATGGGGTAGACCACATATAACCCTAGTCAACTTCGTACAGTATGAAATGATGGAAGAACGGCTGATCAACCGGTTGAAAGTGGTAGGCATGAGCTATCCTCCTTTTAAAGTAGAACTGAAAGATTTTGGAAGCTTCCCTTCTCATACTATCTATATAAATGTTACATCTAAAGTTCCGGTGCAAGGCCTGGTAAAAGAGATTCGCCATGAAGCGCAGCGGTTGATGAAACTGAATGATGAAAATAAACCTCATTTTATCCTGGAACCTCATCTCACCATTGCAAGGAAACTAAAACCCTGGCAATATGAAAAGGGATGGCTGGAATACAGCAATAAAAATTTTACAGGAAGATTTATCGCTGATGCAATGCTATTGCTGAAAAGACCTGTGGGAGAAATGAAATACAAGACCGTGCGGCGATTTGATTTTCAAAATCTTCCTGTATTAACAAAGCAAGGTGAATTATTTGGATAGAGGCAGTAACAGCAACAAATAAAGTGCGATTGGAAAGTGCGAAAGGAGAGTAAAGAGTAAGGAAATGTGTAGTGTGATTTGAAGAGACAACTCTTTATTCTCCTTTTTATTTTATTAACTGGATATATGACACAAATTATTTTGAACCCAGCTAAGTACTATTGTCATCGCCTGTTGCGTCGCACTCTTCAGGGTTCTGTTCGCTACTCAGCATTTTAAAACAACAACAAAAAATTATGAATAACGAATCTAAGTTCCCCTTTGGGGGACAGGGGCAAAAACTGCAACAAGATCATTTTAAAGTAACTCCAAAAAAGCATGAAGACCCCCAGGCATCAGCAGATGCGGATAGTATAGCAAAACCCGAACATTATCTTGCAGGCCGCGGAGCCCAGTTCAATACAAAGAACCGGTTTCTTAAAAATGAGACTACCAGGGAACATATAGAAGGTATTGATGACTGGACGGAAGAAAATATTCCTACCCAATACCTGGAACAGGAATCAAAAACAATAGTCAATAAAGTCGAAAGCAAAGATGTGGGCATGAGTTATAGTATGAATCCGTACGCAGGTTGTGAACATGGCTGTATCTACTGCTATGCCCGTAATGTGCACGAATACTGGGGCTATAGTGCCGGGCTTGATTTTGAACAAAAGATCATCATAAAAAAAAATGCTCCGCAATTGCTGCGTAAATTTTTAATGCACCCTAAGTGGGATGCTACACCAATCATGCTCAGCGGTAATACCGATTGCTATCAGCCTGCCGAACAAAAATATCGGTTAACAAGACAGATGCTGGAAGTGTGTAATGAGTTCAACCAGTCCGTTGGTATCCTCACCAAAAACTCCTGGATACTGAAAGACAAAGATGTACTGCAGGAAATGGCGAAGAAAAAAATCGTATCGGCGATGGTATCTATTACTTCCTTTAACGAAGACTTAAGAAGAACGATGGAACCAAGAACGACTACAGCTAAACAAAAATTAAAGGTCATCAATGAACTCAGCACCGCCGGTGTTCGCATGGGGATTATGATGGGGCCGATGATACCGGGATTGAACGAACATGAGATGCAGCGTATCATGAAAGCGGCGGCGGATAACGGCGCCACTTTTACCGCCTATACTTTTATACGATTGAACGGCGCTATCAAATTTCTTTTTCATGACTGGCTGTATAAAAATTTCCCCGATAGAGCAGACAAGGTCTGGCATTTGATAGAACAAAGCCATGATGGAAAAGTAAATGATACCCGATGGGGCGTGCGAATGCGGGGCGAAGGAAATATCGCACAGATGGTGGCACAGCAATATAAGAAATATGGAAAACTGTATGGGATGAATGCGGAAGAATGGAGTTTGGATACAAGTATTTTCAGAAGGCCGGGGGA
>JAKFEJ010000284.1:0-5075 GCA_036675745.1 Chitinophagaceae bacterium
TTTTTTTCATATCCTCCTCAACCGGCGCTGGGCCATTTTCACACGACCTGCAACATGGTTGTTTATTCCGTTGTTCTTTCTTTTTATCAGTCCCGTGCTATATGCATATTACCTGCAGTATGATCTTCATCCCGAAAAAATGATCCGTGGCAGAGATAATATCTCCGGTGTGAAATTCATTTTATGGGAGCAGCTTTTTGAACGATACAAAGGTTTTGATAAAAAAAGGTATAGCGATCCTTTCTTTTTATATCATACGTTTATATGGGCCTTTCTTCCCTGGTGTATTGCAGGATACATGGCTTTGTTTTTCTGGCTGCGCAGGATGTTTTGGTTTAAGAAATGGAAGCATTCCGTCAATTTTGCCGCACTGGCTTTTGCGTTTATATTAGTCACATTATCTTTTTCAAAATTCAAAATGCCGCATTATCTCATAATGCTTTTTCCACTGGCAACTATTTTCACGGCGCCATACCTGCGGCATGTGCTATCTTTCAGGAAGGGTGTAAAATTGTTTTTCCCTTTACAGGCATTTCTTGTAATCGTCATGATACTATTAGCGGCTGCATTGAATTATTATTTCTTCCAGGCGGTTAGCTGGCTTTCATTTATAGGACCGTTGCTGCTGGCCTGGATAATAGCACTATGGATAAACAAGCCGCTCCATAAAGGAATAAAAGTAATTTATATCAGTGCGGCAGCCTCGTTGCTTTTTAATTTTATGCTCAATTATAACTTCTTTCCACAGTTATTAAAATACCAGGGCGGCAATGAAATGGTAAAAGTGATGAAAGAAAAAAATATCATTATACCAGCCGAAGATATTATTCTGTTAGAGCCTAATGCCCATAGTTTTGATTTTTATACAGCTTATAATCATGTGCTGGTACCGTTGGAAGATTTCGATAAGAATTATCCTGCTCTAAAAGATAAGTATTTTTTTCTCAGCCGGTCTGATCGCAATGCTTTACAACAACAAGGCTACAGGGTAGAACCCCTGGTAAGCCAGCGGGATTATAATATAGCTAAAGTGAGCCTTAAGTTTTTAAACCCTGCCGGCAGAGAAAAAAGATTGGATACCCTGATGCTCGCCAGGATCTACCGGCAATAACCGAAAACTTATATGACTAATCGAATACTTCTTTATTCTTCGGATACAGCATAATGAGAAAAAATAATAAGGCGCCAACACATTCCAGCAGTTCCGCCCGTTTGCCATGTTGTAGTAATGAAGTCAGCGCAAACACCAATGAAAATCCAATGACCTGGTATAAACGTGGAACAGGGATACCTGAGGCGTCTAAGCTTTTTCTTATTACGGGGTTTTTATGATGCAAAACAGGTATAATGGTCAGGAAAATACACAGGCCAATGATCAGCAGCAATGAAAAGACAAGTTTATTTATTTTAACCCCGCTTACTACCAGGTTGTGCAGGTTGGTCTCATGTTGAGAATTATTTTTTTGAAAATATTCCGGTGATTGGATGCTTAAAATGCGCTGTCCCCAGGAGATCTCTTCCCCGGATGAAAAAAATAAAAAAAGGCCCAGGCAAAAGGTGACAAACAAAAACCATTTATTTTTTTTAAAGAATAATTTTTTAAACCGCGAAAAACAAACAATTGATCCGGCCAGTAAGCCGGCTACCGTTATCCATTCTACGATACCATCTTCCTGTACATATTTTTCAAACCGGGGTATATCTGTATAGAAAAGAAAGAACCCTGCCGCAAGAACAACTATACCGGCACCTGAAACGATGCTTTCTGTCGCAGACAGTTTAGTTTTTGCCATACTCCGGGCTATTTAGAATAGTAAAATTAAAACATCCAACCGGGCAATAATGTTGGGTGAAAATAAAATTTACTGTGTCGGGTGCCTGGCGTATGCGGATACGCTTGTAAATGCCGGGTAACATTCGTTTTTCTTTATACAACTCAGCTAAAAGACATGAAACTTCAGGGCATCTTCGGCATGGCCGGTATAAGACAAATGCGCCATGATCTTAAATGGTCTTGCGTTTACCCCGGATAGAATAAATGATCACGTAAATACTATCATTTTTTGTATTACTTTCATTGTCGCATTGGGTTGTGTTGCGAATGAATAGCCCGGCTTTATAACTACTTTTCCGGCCTTCCTGTCTGGTTGTAAGTCTGCTGTTATCATCCCCATGAAACAATAAGTATTGATTATTCCTCCCGTTTGAAACGATTGTCTTTTTTCTTTTACTTCAAAACAACTATTTATGCAACGAAGAAAATTCATTGAAAACACAGGAATGATTGCAGTGGGTGTAGGTGTATTTGGGAATATCAGCTGGGACAAAGAACGGTTTATTGGCGACACCACCACTACTACAGACATACTGGGGCCTTTTTACAGACCCAATGCTCCAATCAGAACTTCTATAAATCCAGCGGGTTATTCGGGTAAGCTGTTCCATCTTTCCGGCACCGTTTTTAAAGAGGATGGTAAAACACCATTTCCAGACAGTATGGTAGAAATATGGCAAGCCGATGAAAATAAAAAATATGATAATACTTCTGATGAATTCTTGTACAGGGGTTCTCAGAAAGTGGGTAAAAACGGGAAATACCATTTCATTACCGTGCATCCAATTCCATACCCTGTTGATGAAGCCGGTTCTTTTTACCGTCCGGCTCATATTCATATGCGTATCTCCGGCGAAGGGCAGCAGGACCTTATTACGCAGATTTATTTTAAAGATGATCCTTACCTGGAAAAAGACCCTTTTGCCGGATCTCCGGAGGCTGTTAGCCGCATATTAAAAATTTCCGAAAATAGCCGGAATGAAGAAATGGTTCAGTTTAATGTAGTGATGCAAAAAGAATTTAAACCCGGCCCTGAAGTCTATCAAAAGCTGTCGGGTATTTATAATATGAGCGATAAATCACTGATGGAATTTTATAAAGATGGGGATATGTTATTTGTAAAATGGAATGGCCAGATCATTGCCGGGCTATCCTATAAGGGCAACAATACATTTGGCGGTGGGCCCAATGACCTGAAGGCGGCTTTTGAATTACAGCCCGGAGGATTGGTAAAAGTAAAAATTGATTATGCCCGGCCGGTAGTTGCTACCGCAAATCACCTGGAGGGAGTAAAGACATTTAAATACTAAAGAGCATTAAATACAGACTTCAGCACTTTGTTTATCCATTCAACAGGAGTATCAATAATTCACAGTATTATTTTTTCCTTAGCGAAATACTAACTAATTTAGTAAAATGAAGCTTAATTATTTTAGTATTATCGTGCATATAAAGGGCAGGACAAGACCGTTGGCGGGGATCAGGCAATATGCTACGGATAATTATGACACGGTTTATGAAATGACCAAAAAGAGCCTTCTTAAATTCTATTATCTGACCGATATAATAAAAATAGATGTGTGGCCACTTAGTGAGAATTCACCTGCACTACAGGAATACCTGAAAAAAAAGGAACTGCTTAACGGCAATGCCGCGGAAAAGAAATAAGTCTGGGTTTTCTTCTATTTGAAAATTAACGAATAATCAGTCTGTATGTTTTCAGTTAATAAAAATGCGTTGACTGGATGACAAGTTATCTCAAATGGATTTCCTGGTGATAACCTCCGCAAACCACGAACTTTTCTAATACCTTTGCGCCAAATTTAAATTGATTGCTATATGGCGGCCCGTACAGATAATTTTATTAGCCCTGATTATTTTAATGTTGATGAGTTATTGTCCGAAGAACACAAGCATATTCGTGATGCTGTTCGCAGTTATGTAAAAAAAGAAATTTCACCCATCATAGAAGACTACGCACAAAAAGCTGAGTTCCCCCAACAAATTGTAAAACAATTGGGCGACCTGGGATGTTTTGGGCCAACAGTGCCCGTTGAGTATGGAGGTGGGGGTTTGGATTATATCAGTTACGGTTTGATGATGCAGGAACTGGAACGTGGTGATAGTGGTGTTCGCTCCACTGCATCGGTTCAGGGGTCATTGGTGATGTATCCTATTTATGCATATGGGAATGAAGCGCAGCGAAAAAAATATCTGCCAAAACTGGCCAGCGGTGAATGGTTGGGTTGTTTTGGTTTGACCGAACCTGATCATGGCAGCGATCCATCCAGTATGCTGACGAATATAAAAGATGCAGGCGATCATGTTATTTTAAATGGAGCCAAGATGTGGATCAGTAATGCTCCTTTTTCACAGGTAGCCGTAGTATGGGCAAGAGATGAAGGGGATATAATACGAGGCGTGATTGTGGAAAGAGGAATGGAAGGTTTTACTACACCCACCACGCATGGCAAATGGAGCTTGCGTGCCAGCGCTACCGGGGAATTGGTATTTGATAATGTAAAAGTGCCGAAGGAAAATATATTGCCCAATGTAAAAGGATTGAAAGGGCCGCTGGGTTGTTTGACAAAAGCCCGTTATGGAATTGCATGGGGCGTTGTTGGCGCTGCGATGGATTGCTATGATACGGCGCTGCGTTATTCCAAAGAAAGAATACAATTTGATAAACCTATTGGTGGATTTCAATTGCAGCAGAAGAAACTGGCTGAGATGATCACAGAGATCACTAAGGCACAATTATTGAATTGGCGGCTGGGCGTTTTAATGAATGAAGGTAAAGTAACACCGCAACAGGTGAGTATGGCAAAAAGAAATGGTTGTGAAATAGCAACGAATATTTGTCGTGATGCAAGGCAGATGCTGGGCGGTATGGGTATTACAGGAGAGTATTCTGTAATGCGGCATATGATGAACCTGGAAAGTGTGATCACTTATGAAGGCACACATGATATTCATTTGCTGATAACGGGTATGGATGTGACGGGGATGAATGCGTTTAAGTGAAACCCACTGTCCCCCGAAAGGGGGAACTTAGGTTGTAGTGCCTGCTCTATTTTTTATAAGTTCTTTAAAGTTGTAGTTGATTGTTGTGTAACCAGCTTTAGTGCTACTATCATCTTCGTTGCGTCGCACTCTTCAACGTTCTGTTCGCTAATCGGCAATGTAATAACAATGAACCTTTTTGTACTGTAGGGTTCTAAAGCCCCCTTTAGGGGGTTTG
>JAKFEJ010000587.1:0-5071 GCA_036675745.1 Chitinophagaceae bacterium
GTTTTGAAAAATGATGCAGGTAATGCTCAGCTTATCGTATCTCCCGGGTACCAGGGAAAGGTATTTACATCTACCGCTGATGGTTTGAAAGGAAAGAGTTTTGGCTGGATCAATTACAAAGCATTCAAAGATGAGCTAGATCCGCATATGAATGGCTATGGCGGCGAAGACAGGTTATGGCTTGGACCGGAAGGCGGAAAATATTCGATCTTTTTTAAGCCGGGTACAAAAATGGAATTTGAGAACTGGCATACCCCGGCTCCTATTGATTCTGAAAGCTGGGAACTGGTTTCAGCTACAGAAAAAACGGTTTCTCTGTCGAAAGATATGACCCTGCAAAACTATGCGGGGACAACTTTAATAATAAAAGTGAACCGGGATATTGCTGTGCTGGAAAATGCCGCCATTGAAAAAGCGCTGGGTATTGAACTAAATAAAAATATAAAAGCGGTAGGCTTTGCAACCAGCAATACCATCACCAACGCCGGCGATATTTCCTGGACGCAGGAAACCGGTGCCCCCTGTATGTGGAACCTGGATATGTTTGCACCTTCCGCTAAAACAATAGTTGTTATTCCGTATAACGAGGGAGTTCCTGGAAATATAGCTACTACTGATTATTTCGGACAAATTCCACCGGATAGGGTCAGGTATAAAGACGGGATCCTTTATTTTAAAGCAGATGGTAAATCAAGGGGAAAACTAGGGATACCACCACTGCGTGCAAAAACAGTTGCGGCAAGTTTTGATGCGCAGAATAATGTGCTTACCATTACCCGGTTTGATATTGATAATAATGGCATCTACCTGAACCAGGAATGGACACCGGATAAAAACCCATTAGTCGGCGACGCTGTAAATGCCTACAATGATGGCCCTTTGGCAGATGGCGGACAAATGGGCCCTTTTTATGAAATTGAAAGTGTTTCTCCTGCGGCATTTCTTAAACCCGGAGAAAAACTTAATCATAATCATAGCGTATTCCATTTTACTGGTGACAAAGCTGCGTTGGATATTCTTTCACAAAAAATAGTAGGTATTTCATTGGATAAAATTGAAGCTGCATTTGAACAATCAAAAACTGATCAGTAAAGAATTTCTTTTATAAAATACTCAACCCTGTTCTTACTACATGAAGATCTCCGCCACTTTAAAAAACAAGTTTGATCAGAATGAAGTGTTGGTAGAAACGGGTGTCAATTTCAAAATCATTTTGCAAATAATCGCGGGGAAGGCGGGAAGACGGAATCCCGATGGTTATCGGGATTTAATTTTCAACTTACCATTTCTTATCGCCTTCCCGTCTTACCAGCCTTGCTTCGCCGAAGCGGCTATGCGAAGGCAAGTAGAATTTAATTTTTGAGACAGCCTTTAAAACCATACGTAAAAACCTCAAGTAGTTTTCCGTTTCAAACTTGTATCAATTTCTATTATTTTACAGGCGATTAGTCAAAATCCACCATCTTGAAAAAAGCCGGCCTCCTGTTTGTTTTTTCTATAAGCATATACTTTGCTATATCCCAGCCTTCCGGTGATACAGCCGGGGCATTAATAGCTCAAAAAGAAAATATCATTAAAGCCGAAACGGTTATTAAGATCGAGAACCTTGGGCCCAACATTAATACTAAATTGCCGGAATTAAGACCAACTGTATCTGCGGATGGTAATTTATTATTTTTTATTTGCGAAAATGATCCTCACAATACCAAGTACAGGTCTGTCAGCAACTCACAGGATATCTGGTATTCGGAAAGAGATAGTTCGGGCAAATGGGGCGGCGCCTACCACCTCGGTTATCCGCTGAATACTTATCATTACAATGCAGTGTTCTGGATATCACCTGACAATAATAAAATATTGATCAGGAACGCATTCATAAACGGCGACTATGTAGGTAATGGTGTAAGCATGAGCTACAGAACGATCAATGGGGGTTGGAGTAAACCCAATGCATTGCGCATAAGAAATTTTCAAAAGTATGATAATGGCCGGCAGTATGGCGCTACAATGGCACATGATGGAAACACTTTGTTATTATACCTGGCTCCTGTTAAAGACAGTTATGACAATGATATCTATGCTTGCTTTTTACAAAAAGATGAATCATGGTCAGAACCAAAAAGCCTGGGCAAAACGATAAACCGGCCAGAGACGGATGAGATGACTCCCTACCTGGCGGCAGATGGTGTCACTTTATATTATAGCAGCAACCGCCCCGGTGGCCTTGGTGATAATGATATCTGGATGACCAAACGATTAGACAGTACCTGGCAGAAATGGAGTGAGCCGGTAAATCTTGGCGCACCTATCAATACTCCTGAATGGGATGCATTTTTTACATTGGATGCCGGTGGTGAATATGCTTACCTGACCAACAGTACCGATACATACGGTGAAAGCGATATCGTAAGAGTGAAATTACTGGAAAGAGAAAAACCTGATCCGGTTGTATTGGTAAAAGGAAATGTATATAACAAAAAAACAAACGAGCCGCTCAGCGCTTCATTGGTATATGAAACATTGCCCGATGGTGTGGAAGCAGGTAATGGCATTTCCAATCCGGATGATGGCGCCTTCAATATTGTATTGCCGTATGATAAAAACTACCTGATAAAAGCAACGGCGGATAAATTTTTTGCGCAATCAGAAAACCTGAATCTTGATTCGTTGGTAAAAGCGGGTTACAAGGAGATACACAAAGATCTGTACCTGGTACCAATAGAAGTTGGCCAGGTAGTAAGATTGAATAATGTATTCTTTGATTTTGATAAATGGGATCTGCGGGCTGAATCGCACCTGGAACTGAACAGGGTGGTAAAACTATTGAGTGAAAATCCTGCTATTGAAATAGAGATGAGTGCCCATACCGATAGCTATGGATCTGATGAATACAATATTAAATTAAGTGATAACAGGGCAAGATCAGTAATGGAATATATTTTATCAAAAGGTATATCGTCAGACAGGATCATTTCAAAAGGCTATGGGGAAACAAAACCTGTAGCGCTTAATGATACGCCTGAGAACAGGCAATTAAACAGAAGAGTGGAGTTTACCATATTGAAGAACTAAGGAGTGATTACCTGCTAAATTTTAGTAAAAATTTAATTAATTATAAAACCAATATCAATGAAAACATTAATTTTTTCTTTCGCAGCCACGCTGACCTTATTATTTTCATCCTGTATGAAGCATGCCAATGACTATGAGCCGGTAATGGGAGAAGCATTAAATACATGGACATTTAAAGAGGGCTCAAAAACTTATACCGGTGTTTTTTTAGTTAGTCCTGTTCTTCACACAACAATTCAGAGCAACCAAACTTATACGCTTGATATGACGGGCATACAAAAAGGGTCCGGGCAATTATTAACGATGGCGATATCATTAACAGACCTGGATTTTACTGTTAAATCATATAAATCCGGCATCAGCGGATCTGATCATGCTACATCATTTAGCTATTCGGGTTCAGCAGGAAGCAGGAATGCAATTTACTCGTCTTCAAACAATGACCCCGGTGCTGTTATGACCTATGACATTTCTCATTATAATCCTGCAAAGAATACAGTAACCATCACCTTCAGCGGCCAGGTATTTGATGCAAGCGGCAATTTGATGAATATTTCAAAAGGAAAGATGACAGCGTATATCGATCGTAAATAGGCCGGAATGACCGATAAATTATTATCCCTTTGGATCTTAAAATCACAAAGGCATTTTAGTTTTGGGTTTTGGGTATACATCTGGTTTTAGTTTTGACTATTTGGCAATTGAAATTAAGTTTATCCATTCTCTTTTTATTGCTATTCCTGGTTAAATAAAAATAACTACGGCTTGTCCACCTCCCGGAATAAAAGCATATCATTTATACGGGAAGAAGCGCCGTTATAAAATCCTGTTTCATGTTCGTAACGGACTGGGTTGCGGAATGTACCAAACAGGATATCAAATAAAGGCAGATCAGAATAGTTGTAGGCATGAATTCCTTTGGCATGGTGAACTGTATGGCTTTCAGGTCGCTGAATAAAATAGCCGAGCCATACCGGTGTTTTAATATTGGCATGTTGAAAAATTCCCAGGAAATTGGTAACAAGTAAAGTGATCGTAATAGCCTGCGGAGTAAGACCTGTCAATACCGAAAAACAAATTGTGCTTAAAGCCGTCCATCCTATCATATCCAGCGGACTGAAGTAAAAAGCTCCGTAAGTATCCAACCGTTCAGCGCTGTGATGCATCTGGTGAAACATTTTCCAGAGCCATTTATTGCGATGCATTGTTCTGTGCCAGATATACATTCCAAATTCATATAAAAGAATGCCGCATAAAGCCCCGCCAATACTTCCCCAACCGGAGAGATCAAAAAGTTGGGTACCGGGCAGGTATTTGGCCCATAACAATGGCAGATAAGAAGACAGGTAAAAATAAAAGAAGAATACAGCTATCCCACGAAGCTTCCAGTATTTAACAAGTGGGAGCTGACGACCGGGGAATAAGGCTTCCCAAAGCATCAGCAATATATACATTCCCAATAAGCCCAGGGAGATCGGATCCAGTAAAATGTCTAAAGGTGCAGGCATGATAGTTTATTTTAGTTGATGGATGATTTTGTTGGTGCAAATCTGCTTAAGATATAATGCTGATGCAATACCCAAAACAGGGAATGGTGTAACCCACATCGGGGATGATACAGAAGATGATGTTATGAATTGTTTTGTTGCTGGTGATCTTTATCAACCGTATAGAAAACCTGGCATTGAACTTTGCTGTTCAAGTTATACTGTTGCATCGGCAATTAATCCCGGGCATTTTTTATGAACAGATGGAACAGGAAAGATTTTATAGGAACCAAATATTTTCAGCAGACAATGAGATATAGACAGTATCTCCTTCCGCAAATTGATTATTGTTTGTTTTCACCCTGATCAACTGATGCCCTACCAATACATCAATGGTATAATAGCTGCCCCAGAATAAAATATTTTTCACCGTTCCGCTCAAAGCATCATTGCCAGCTTTGACGAAACTGAAATGTTCAGGTCGGCTAAGTAGTTTTTTACCATTCAAAGAG
>JAKFEJ010000720.1:0-5048 GCA_036675745.1 Chitinophagaceae bacterium
GTTCGCATGGCTCTTCAAAGAACTTGCAATAATAAATCTCATACTCCGTACTTTTGCATCGCGGAATTATGATTCAGGAATTGTTGCAATTGTATCAGAATAATCCCCGCCTTTTTCAACTGGCGGACAGGATTTCTTTTGCCCAACCTCAAAAAATATTTGCAAAAGGACTACAGGGCAGCTCACCGGTATTTTTAACCGCAGCCACTTTTTTACATCCTTCCTGCCAGCAGCTCAATCATCTTATTGTACTAAACGATGCAGAGGAGGCCGCTTATTTTCATAATACGCTGGAAAACCTGACAGGCGCCCTGGATATTTTTTATTTCCCCTCTTCTTTTAAAAACAGGAAGAATTATCGCCTGCTCAATTCATCGCATGTCATGTTGAGAACAGAGGCATTAACTAAGATCGTAGCAGGAGGAAATAAGAAAATTCTTGTTACTTACCCGGAAGCATTATTTGAAAAAGTGGTTATTCCGTCCGCACTTTCTTCCAATATTATTCATATTAAAACCGGTGACTCGCTGAATGTCGAACAACTATTGCTGAAACTGGCGGATTATGGTTTTGAAAGGACTGATTTTGTATATGAGCCCGGCCAGTTTGCCATTCGCGGTGGTATCCTGGATATTTATTCATACGGTAATGAAAAGCCATACCGTGTTGAATTGTTTGGTAATGATGTGGATTCCATCCGCATTGTTGATCCTGAAACGCAATTGAGCGAACGAAAGTTGTTGCAGGTAAACATCATCCCTAACGTAGATACTCAATTTGAGAACGAAGAAAGGATTTCGTTACTTGAATTTTTGCAGGAGAATACGATTGTGTGGCTCCAGGATTATGAATTATGTAAAGAAAGATTAATAGACTGTGAAGATGAGTTGCGGGCTTTTTTGCAGATGGAAGAAAGTTTTAAGTCAGAAGTGAAAAATCAGAAGTCAGAAGTAAGAGGTCGGAAGTCAGATGTGGATGATGAGGATAAAATAGTAAAGAAAGACATAAGTACAGATGATTTTATTACTTCAATTGATTTTGAAGAGAAGAGTATAAAAAGACATTTGGTTGAATTCGGCCACCGGCCAACTCTAAATGGGCAGATATTTGAAATTGAATTTCATACAAAGGAACAACCGGCCTTTAACCGTCAATTCGAATTGCTGATAAAAGACCTGAAAAATTGGGAGGCCAAAGGTTTTCAGTTGTACCTGTTTGCAGATAATCCAAAACAATTGGAAAGGCTGCAAACTATTTTTGATGATCTCAAAGCTGAAATTGTTTTCAATCCTGTCAGTACTTCTATACATGAAGGGTTTATAGATGAGGATCTCAAAATTGTATGCTATACTGACCACCAGGTATTTCAACGGTATCATAAATACAGGATAAAACAAGCATATAACAAAAACAAGGCGTTAACACTAAGAACGCTTCGTGAATTGCAACCTGGCGATTTTGTTACGCATATCGATCATGGCGTAGGTGTCTTCAGCGGCTTGCAAAAAATAGAAGCTAATGGAAAAGTGCAGGAAGCTGTGCGGATCATTTATAAGGACAGCGATATTCTGTATGTAAATATTAATTCGCTTCATAAGATAGCGAAATACACCGGCAAGGAAGGAAGTGTGCCGAAAGTGAATAAGCTGGGTAGCGATGTATGGAATAGATTAAAAGATAAAACGAAAGCGAAGGTTAAAGAAATTGCTTTTGACCTCATAAAATTATATGCACAGCGAAAAGCCCAGGAAGGATTTGCTCATGCCCCGGATAATTACATGCAGACAGAGCTGGAGGCATCATTTATTTATGAAGACACGCCTGATCAAAGCAAAGCAACTGCAGATGTAAAAAAAGATATGGAGTCATCTTCACCGATGGACCGCCTGGTTTGCGGTGACGTGGGTTTTGGTAAAACCGAGGTGGCGATAAGAGCTGCTTTCAAAACCTGTATTGATGGCAAGCAAGCTGCAGTATTGGTTCCTACTACTATCCTGGCATTTCAGCATTATAAAACTTTTAGTGAACGATTAAAAGACTTTCCGGTTACTGTAGATTATATCAACCGTTTCAAATCTGCCAAAGAAAAAAAAGAAACACTAAAAAAACTAGAAGAAGGCAAAATTGATATTCTTATTGGTACGCATGGTATTTTGGGTAAAGATGTAAAGTTCAAAGATCTTGGGTTGCTGGTTATTGATGAAGAGCAAAAGTTTGGTGTAGGGCATAAAGAAAAGATAAAGACACTCCGGACAACCGTTGATTGCCTGACATTAACAGCTACGCCGATCCCAAGGACGCTTCAGTTCTCTTTGATGGGAGCCAGAGATTTAAGCATTATCAATACGCCACCACCTAATCGCCAGGCTATACAAACGGAAGTTCAGGTTTATAATGAAGACTTTATTCGTGATGCTGTTTATTTTGAAGCAGAGCGTGGCGGGCAGGTATTTGTCATCTATAATCGTATCAGCGGCCTGGCTGAAATGGCTTCCATCATACAAGGCCTCTGCCCTGATCTTAGTATTGGTTATGCCCATGGACAAATGGAAGGGCATGAACTGGAAGAAAGAATTTTAGATTTTATTGATAAGAAATATGATGTATTGGTTTGTACCAATATTGTTGAAAGTGGTGTGGACATTCCTAATGTAAATACGATCATCGTCAACAATGCACATCAATTTGGGTTAAGTGATCTTCACCAGTTGAGAGGAAGAGTAGGCCGTAGTAATAAAAAAGCTTTCTGTTATCTATTGGCACCTCCCATGAGAACACTGCCATCAGATTCCAGGAAGAGATTGCAAACACTGGAGCAGCACAGTGATCTTGGTAGCGGTTTTCAGATCGCCATGCGTGACCTGGATATCCGCGGCGCGGGAAATATGCTGGGAGGAGAGCAAAGTGGTTTTATGGCAGAAATTGGATTTGAAATGTACCAAAAGGTACTTGACGAAGCTATCCGGGAATTGAAACGTACAGCATTTAAAGAATTGTTTAAGGAAGAGATCAGCAAACAGGACGACTTCGTTCAGGATTGTACTATTGATACCGATCTTGAAATATTGATACCCGATAAGTATGTGGAAAGCATTGCGGAAAGATTATCATTGTATCAGCGGTTAGATAATTGTGAGACCGATCAGGATCTTATGCTGATGAAAAAAGAATTGAATGATAGATTTGGCCCAATACCACAGCAGGTTGAGGATCTCTTTATCACGGTTAGCTGTCGCAAACTGGCGGTTGGGTTGGGGTTTGAAAAAATGTCTTTAAAATCCTCCACACTGCGTTGTTATTTCATCAACCGTCCGGATTCCCTTTATTTTGAATCACCGCTTTTCAATAATATCCTGAATTATCTGCAGACAGGTACCAATAAAGCCCGGCTAAAGCAAAATGGAAAACTATTTATGCTGATTGCGGAACCCATCATGACCATGGAAGAAATGCACCGGTTTTTGTCCGGCCTTCATCGTCATTGCTTTGCAAATACGGCAATTACGGCTTAATCTTCCTTCCCAAAGGCTTTTGGATACTCCCATATTCCCATTATTTGTTTTATTTTTATCGGCATATTAACTGTTTATGAGATCCAATCCGCTTCCTTTGATAGCCGCCTTTCTGCTGTGTTCGTGTATTTCTTTTGCACAGCAAACCCTTTTCAAAAAGGATCAGGATGACCGCTATCGTTTAGCACTAAAAAGCGGATCCTTTATTCCGCAAAAAAATATAATCGAAAAAAGTATTGACGAATTAAATAAAAACGCCTTCCGGGCAGCGGGAAAATCTTATTTAATTATACAGTTTGAAAATATTCCTACGGAAAATGAAAAAAAGCAATTGCATAACGAAGGCATAGAACTGCTTGATTATATACCTAACAACGCATATACAGCTACCGTTACGGGATCTTTAAATACAGCAACCTTAAACCGTGTAAAAGCAAGAGCAGTTGTGGACCTGGAACCTGAGCAAAAAATGGAACCCTCATTGGTTAATGGCGTTTTTCCTGCCTGGGCTGTGAAAGCCGCCGGTACAGTTGATATTTGGATTAGTTTTCCCAAAACATTTTCATATGAACAAGTGAGTGCCGGAATAAAATTGAAAAATTTTGATATTACTTCAGCAGAATATAAAGCTTATAATATACTTGCTCTTCGCATTGCTACAAACAGATTAAAAGAACTGGCAGCCCTGCCCTTTATCGAATATGTCCAGACTGCGCCGAAAGAAGATGAGCCTGTTAATAATAAAAGTACTGCCAATACAAAAGCAACTATTTTAAGGTCATCATTAGCTGGTGGCAGGAATCTCACCGGTGAAGGCGTAGTGATTGGTGTTGGTGATGATTCAAATCCTGCACGGCATATTGATTTCTCCGGTCGCATGATCAACAGGGCTGCTAATACGGGTGGTTCACACGGGCTTCATGTAATGGGAACAGTGGGTGGAGCCGGCTTGCGACAAGAATTATACACCGGGTTTGCACCAAAAACTAAAATTGTTGCCCAACGCTTTTCGGGGATACTTGCTCATGCTCCTGTTTATGTTCAGGATTTTGGGATGGTTATTACCAATAATTCCTATGGTAATATTGTAGACGACTGTGCATCCTTCGGTGTATATGACCTGTATTCCCGTGTATTAGATCAACAGGCTTTTCAGATGCCTAACCTGCAACAGGTTTTTGCAACAGGTAATAGTGGAACTTATCAATGTTCCCCATATTTGCCAGGGTTTAGCAATGTATTAGGTGGATACCAGACTGCAAAAAATACGATTAGTGTTGGGAACGGCAATGAGTTTGGAATAGTATCTGTCGGCTCCAGCAAAGGACCGGTAAGGGATGGTCGTATTAAACCAGAAATAATTGCGCAGGGCACATCAGTAGCTTCCACAACGCCAACTAATAATTATGGTTTTAGTTCAGGTACCAGCATGGCTTCACCGGCAGTAAGCGGAGGTCTTGCATTATTGTATCAACGATATAAGCAATTGCACGGGAATGTCAATCCCAAAAACGGATTGATGAAAGCATTGCTTTG
>JAKFEJ010000592.1:0-5038 GCA_036675745.1 Chitinophagaceae bacterium
CTGGCAGGACTAAAAGAAGGTGATGCCCTTATTGCTGTTAATAATGATTTTTCCCAAAACTTCAGTAAATATAAAAACGCTTTATTGGCTCCTAATGCAAAGGTTAAGCTCATCATTCGCCGCAACGGAGAGTTGATACAAATGGAAATGAAGGTGAAGAGTATTTTCTAAGAAAGTTGATTGGTTGATAAGTTGACAGGTTGGCAAGGCCATTTCATTGTTTATCCTCAATTATTTTTAGATTAGCAAAACTTATCAACCTGTCAACTTATCAACTTTTTCTGCCTGTTGTTTAATACTTTTACAAACTTTATTATTCAACTACTGTTATCACTCTATGATTCAATTTGAAAAATTTACATTGGGCAATGGTCTCCGTGTTGTTGTTCACCAGGATACGTCTACACCCATGGTGGTGATGAATATTATGTACGATGTGGGTGCAAGAGATGAAGATCCTGGCCGTACAGGCTTTGCTCACCTGTTTGAACATTTGATGTTTGGCGGCTCGGTCAATATTTCAAGTTATGATGAACCTCTGCAAATGGCGGGTGGTGAAAACAATGCCTATACAACCAACGACCTGACGAATTATTACCTGCAGGTACCGGCTGAAAATTTAGAAACAGCTTTCTGGCTGGAAAGCGACCGCATGTTATCATTGGCGTTTGACGAAAAAAGCCTGGAAGTGCAGCGTAAGGTGGTGGTAGAAGAATTTAAAGAACACTATCTCACCAAACCTTATGGTGATGCCTGGCATAAGATGCGGGAACTGGCCTATAAAACACATCCTTACCGATGGATGACGATAGGCAAAGAATTATCGCATATTGAAACAGCCCAGTTGGAAGACGTAAAAAACTTTTTCTTTAAATACTACCGGCCCGTCAATGCTATCATGGTAGTAGCAGGAAATACAACTGTTGATAAAGTAAAAGAACTGGCGGAAAAATGGTTTGCTGATATTCCCGCTGGTGAAAAATATAATCGTAATCTGCCGCAAGAGCCAAAACAAAACGAAGAAAGAAGACAAACAATAAAAGCGAATGTCCCCTTAGATGCTTTTTATAAATGCTGGCATATCGCTGATCGTCTTGATAAAGGATATTATATAGCCGATCTTATTTCAGAGATCTTAAGTGGTGGCGGTTCATCAAGACTATACCAGGCGTTGGTAAAAGAAAAACAATTGTTCAGCAATATTGAGTGCCATCATTTTGGAAGTACGGATGCAGGCTTACTGGCGATAGAAGGAAAACTGGTGAAAGGAATAAAAATAGAAGAGGCAGAGAAAGCTGTTGAAGAAGTACTGGAAGGTTTGAAAACCGAACCTGTACCTGAAGCAGAATTGCAGAAAGTAAAGAACAAAACCGAAAGCATGATCGCTTTTGAAGATATGAGCGTAATGAACAGGGCCAACAGCCTTGCTTATTATGAACTATTGGGTGATGCTGAATTGATGAATACGGAATTGGAAAAATATGCCGCTGTTACTGTAAAGGATATTTTAGAAGAAAGCCGGAATATTTTCACGAAGGAGAATAGCAATACGGTCTGGTACTTAGCGAATAATTAATTTTCAAAAAATGAAAGAAGAGATGTTAGAGCGGACAAAAGCTCCTGAGATAGTTGATGCGGTTAATTTCAACCTGCACTTAAAGCCGTATAAAAAGTTTACACTGAAAAACGGTGTTGATGTATATACCGTAGAAGCAGGCGCCGAAGAAGTGATGTCAATGGAATGGGTTTACTATGCTGGTAACTGGTACGAAGATAAAAACCTGGTGGCGGCCACTACTAACCTGATGCTGAAAAATGGCACTTCCACTAAAACCGCTTTCCAGGTCAACGAACATTTTGAATATTACGGATCATACCTGAATCGTAGTTGCCATAGTGAAACAGCTACTGTTACATTGCATTGTTTAACAAAGCATATAAAAGAATTGCTGCCGGTAGTAAAAGAGTTGCTGACCGATTCTGTTTTTCCTGAAGAAGAACTGGCGATTGCCAAACAGAATATGAAACAAAGGCTGAAAGTTAGCCTGAAGAAAAGTGATTTTGTAGCCGGGCGTTTGATCGATGTTTATTTATATGGTGAGCAACATCCGTATGGACGATTTAACCGTGAAGAAGATTTTGATGCATTGACAAGAGAACAATTGATCGGGTTTTATAAAAATTATTACCAGCAGGGCAAGTTGGTATTGTTTGTTGCCGGCCGTTTGCCAGCTGATCTGGAAGAGATGCTGAATGAAAACTTTGGTGACCTTTCCAATAAACCTGTTGCGGAAAATAAATTCGCCATCAATAAATCGGAAGAAAAAAAATACAGGATCTCCAATGATCCCGATGGTGTGCAGGGCTCTATCCGCATAGCAAGGCCATTTATCAGCCGCCATCATCCTGACTATATGAAGGCGCAGGTGCTTAATACATTGTTTGGTGGGTTTTTTGGTTCCCGGTTGATGGATAATATTCGTGAGGACAAAGGATATACTTACGGCATACACAGTTATTTTCAAAACCATTTGCATGATGCCGCCTGGATGATCAGTACCGAAGCTGGTAAAGATGTTAGCGAAGCCACAATTACGGAAGTGTATAAAGAAATGAAAATACTAAGGGAAGAACTGGTGGAAGAGGATGAATTGTTACTGGTAAAAAATTTTTTAATGGGAACGGTTCTGGGTGATCTTGACGGCCCCTTCCATATCATTGCCCGCTGGAAGAATATCATCCTTAATAACCTTGATGAAAATTATTTTTACCAATCCGTTGATACGATAAAAAATATTTCCGCCAAAGAATTGCAGGAATTAGCCAATAAGTATTTAAGACCGGAAGATTTTTATGAATTGGTGGTGGTATAAGTCAGTCGATAGTCAACAGTCCATAGTCAATAGCCAGGTCGTTTATACAATGAAAAACTTATTTTGCTGTAGGGTTCTCAACTTCAAACCTCGAACTTCAAACTATGTATTAGGGAATCCTTTCAATGATAGGGTCTAATTTCCCCTTTAACTTATTGCCCGGTGTAAAACGTTTCGCCAATGTGATCTTGAACTCACCGGTTTTTATTCCATATTCATAGTTGGATGATCTGCCTTTCGCATTGGTAGCATTGTGCAACCATGAAATAGTTGCGGCCCATTCTTCGCTGTTATAACCGGCTACGGCCCGCAATGTAGCATTGGGACTGATAGATGTTCTGTTAGCTGACCCTGTTGCTGAAACTTCTTTTACCATACTTATATCCGCATTGATAGTAGCACTGCCGGTAAGAAAAAGATTTTCATTCCATACAGCCGTATAGGCATAACCCGCCCCAGGTCCTAATTCTATCAGCCGTACACGATGTATTCCCTGTTGCGGATAATAACTGCTGATATGCGAAGGAACCAATGCGCTATCTCCTTTCATGGTGCCATAATATATTTCGGCGCCTATCAATACAGAACCGGCTGATTGTTTTTGCCATTCATTTTGCAAAAATCCGGCACGGTAGGAGAAACGTTCTCCATTCAGCAACCTGTATACGGACGTGCCAAGCAGGCTAACTTTTATATCAGGACGTTTGTAATAATTTTTATCAGCGGTTCCGGCAGGTCCGCCTATTGATAGATAATAACCTTTGTAAAACTGTGCATAGATATCCGTTACCCAATTACGGGTATAGATATGTGACCCAAAGTCGAATGAACGGGTTTTTCCTTTTTCCTCTTTATTTGGATTTAAAAAACCAAAGCCGGTGCCAAAACTCAATGACAGAGCTTTGTAGCTTCCGCTAATACCCATCGTTGTTAAACTATTGGGGCGGTAACGCAACGACTGGATCTCCGGTGCGGCTTTCATAATTAACGAGGTATATTTTTTTGCAAGGTATAGCCGGGTGGTTATTTGTTCTTCAAACGTTGTGTAATAATCATCATCGGTTGAAGTACTGTTTTGTGCCAACAATGTTTGCGTAGTTAATACCAGGGAGCAAACAGAAAGGATCAGGATTTTTAGCATGCTGTAAAATAACTAAAAAATAATACCAGATTAGCAATTCAAACGGCAATTTGTAATTGTTTTAGCTTAAAAAAAAATTTACGGAATTTGCAGAACATTTCTATTCCCCTTTAGGGGTAGGGGTTTAAATTCGCAGTATGGTCTTCGACAAAAAAAATTTATCCAACGAACAGCTTGTTAATTTTTATCACAGTATTCTTTATCCCCGGATGATAGAGGAAAAAATGCTGATACTGTTGCGGCAGGGAAAAATTTCAAAATGGTTCAGTGGTATCGGGCAGGAAGCCATTGCGGTTGGCGCCACCTTAGCTTTACAGGAAGATGAATGGATCATGCCATTGCACCGCAACCTTGGTGTTTTTACAACCCGCCATATGCCGCTCAGCAAATTATTTATGCAATGGCAGGGCGCACAGGAAGGATATAGTAAAGGCAGGGAAAGAAGTTTTCATTTTGGTAGCCGCGAACATTATATATGCGGAATGATCTCTCACCTTGGCCCTCAATTGGCAATTGCAGATGGAATTTCATTAGCGTATAAACTAAAAAAAGAATCTAAAGTATCATTAGCTTTTACAGGAGATGGCGGAACCAGCGAGGGCGATTTTCATGAGGCATTGAATGTAGCAGCGGTATGGGATCTGCCCGTAATATTTTTAATAGAGAATAACGGTTATGGTTTAAGTACGCCAACCAGCGAACAATACCGCTGCATCAGTTTGGTGGATAAAGCGAAAGGATATGGTATGGACGGTGTCAGAATCGATGGCAATAACCTGCTGGAAGTTTATGATACGATAAAAGGAGTCCGGGATTATTGTATCAAACATCAGAAACCGTATTTAATAGAAGCAATGACTTTCCGTATGCGGGGGCATGAAGAAGCAAGCGGTACCAAATATGTTCCCCAAAACCTGTTTGAGTTATGGGAACAAAAAGATCCTGTAAAAAATTATGAGCAATATCTTTTACAACAAAATATTTTATCAACAACTGATATTGACAACATAAAAAATGAATTAAA
>JAKFEJ010000474.1:0-4982 GCA_036675745.1 Chitinophagaceae bacterium
AAAGATATGCAGACCCTGCAGGATGAAACCGGGGAAACAAGACTGGGTAAGGCCATCGCAAGGATCATGAAGAGTGAGAAATTAAATATTTTAAAGAGCGATGATACGATGGCGCTGCAAAAAGAAAAACTCGTTAAATAATATTTTATGTTGAAGCTTTCACGATACGTTTTGTATGATATTTTCCGCAGTAAGGTGGTGATAGGCTATACCTTATTTCTTTTCCTTATTTCAATGAGCCTGTTCAATATGGAAGAGAATAGCAGCAAGGCCATGCTTAGTCTTTTAAATATAGTATTGATCGTTGTGCCGTTGATCAGCCTGGTATTTGCCACGATACATTATTATAACTCCTACGAGTTCATTGAGCTGATGCTGTCACAACCGATGAGCCGGACAAAAATATTGCTAAGCGAATACAGCGGTGTGAGTTTGTCCTTATTGGCTTCCTTTCTTATTGGAGTGGGTATCCCTGTATTAGTTTATTCTTTTAATGAAACCGGCATGGCGATGTTATTTACCGGCAGCGCATTGACGATGATCTTCAGTTCCATCGCTTTTTTCGCTTCTGTAAAATCAAGGGATAAGGCCCGTGGTATCGGCGCCGCATTATTGCTCTGGTTTTATTTCGCCCTGATCTTTGATGGGTTAATATTATTGATTCTTTTCGCTTTCAGCGATTACCCGCTTGAAAAACTAACGCTCCTTCTTTCTTCTCTCAACCCCATTGACCTGGGGCGTATTTTCATTATGCTCAAAATGGATGTCAGCGTATTGATGGGATACACGGGAGCTTTATACAAGGAGTTTTTTGGCAGCCTGTCCGGGATGCTCTATACAGTGGGCATTATGTTTATCTGGATGGCGGTACCGCTATTGTTGGCTGTGAGGGCATTTAAAAGAAAAGACCTGTAATGCCTTGTAAGTAAAAAATTCTTGACTCATCACCGTTTACAGTACAGAGCTATCAAAGTTGTTGCTTAACCTGGAAGACAAATAGCTTCCGGCTGCTATTCCAGATAAGAAAACTACCAATTGGAAAACATAAGCTAAACAGTAGTAACAGCTGAGAATAGGAAAGCCCTGCAAATGCTATATTTATTCCGGCCGCATTGAGTACTAACAGAACTTCCGTTGCTAAAAAAGAAATGCAGAAAAGCAGGATACCCTTTTTCATTGATGAGGTAATAAAAAATTCATTTCCTTTCAGGATGGCTGCTAATGCAAATGCCGATATAGATCCCAGTAATACCATATGCAGGTAAGCAATAATAAAATTCCGGTGTGTATACGCAAGATCCGCAACGCCAGGTACGGCGCTTAGCAGTTGTAATGTATTTTTTAAAACAAAGAAGAGAATGGCTGTTTTAAAAACGCGACCAATAAATTTTTTCTTCCATTTCAACTGCCGGATGTCTTTTAGTAAAAAAAAAGTTGCGATAACCTGGAGCACGGCTGCTGCCAGTGCAATAATATAGAACACGGCAGGTGGATGGCTCCAAAGCGTTGATAAAAAATAAGCCGGAACACAGGCGATCGTAAACAAATAATAAACAAGCTTGCCATGTGTATCCAGATTTTTTCTTTCCAGCATTTTATACAAGACTGCCAGTATAGCGAAAGTGAACCAGCCATTGTATTGAAAATGCAGGTAGAAATAGATCGCATTATAATAGAGTGTTGAGCCGGCTTTGCCCATTGCGATCAATGGAGCCGTTGCAAAAGGACCAATAGCTGAAAGAACAAGAAATACAAGACCGGCTTTCAAAAAAAGAACTGATGTTTCGCTATTATTTTTTCCTGAAGCTTTCCAAAAAACAAACGCCATATAAAAACCGGCCAGGATAGACAAGGTGGAAAAGCTGATGCTTACAGCAGCATACCCCTGGAATGGAAAACTCAGGAGCATTCCATAAGCGGAAAATAATAGCAAGGCGGAAATATTTTTCAGATGCCGCAAAGCAATCCGGCTTGTCAGCCCGGGGAAATATTTCAATATCAATACAAATAAAACCGGCATCACCCATCCGCCAAATGCGAAATGGGAATGGGTATGCAATAAATTCTTGTAAGAAGGAAAAGAAATAGGGAAGAGTGGGTAAGAACGGAGCGCAACGCCAAGTATAGCTGCCAGGAAAAGATTAAAAAATGCAAGCCTTGTCGTCTGCTTTTTTAAATTTTCCAGGGAATAATAAGAATCGCTTGCTAAATGAGTATTCCTTTTAAATATGATCAAATCCATTTTACAAAATAACCCTGTTGTAAATGACTATTCCTTTTCAGAGATCAGGATGGTTTATGATTAAAATCAGTTGGTCAACTAATCAGCAAGGTTATTTCATAAAAAATCAGGTATATCTTTGTAGCTGGAATGAAGTTTATTGCAGTTCCCATATTGATCCTGCTTTTAATGGGCCAGACCTTCAGCAAATGGTTTGTGGTGATCGCATTCAATCTGAACCGCGATTATATCGCCAAAAATATTTGTGAGAACCGTTACCGCCCTATTTTAAACTGTAATGGTAATTGCGTGTTGATGAAAAAAATGAAGCAGGAAGAAAAACAAGAGCAAAATGCTCCGGCTCCGGTTAAAGTGGAGATCGCTTCCATTGTACTTTCATCCAGGTCTTTTTTCGCTACTGCTGAAACCCCCGTTTTTATTTCCACTACCCGCTACACTATTGCTGGCAATTCCGGCAGGCCGGTTGACAGGGCCGCTGCTATTTTCCATCCGCCATCTGCATAAGATCGTTTCCATTTCCTGATTTTACTTTCTTCTTATTAAGAAGGTGATTGCCTGTTGCTATGCGGAGAAATTATTCTCCGGTATATGCAGTTGTATCACCGTACACACAAATAAATTATATGTCATTTTTTTATAAACTAATTGTTACCGTTTTATGTTTTATGGCAGTTGCAACTGTTGGGTTTAGTCAACAGGTTTTCAAAGGGAAAATAATTGACGCTTCTACCAAGGAACCGATTGCAGGAGCTTCTGTTCATTGCTCAGCCGGCTGCTCCTGCGGATGTGCAACAAATGCATTGGGTGAATTTGAATTGAAGCCAAAAGAAAATTGCTGTGTTTCTTTTGAAGTATCTTTTATAGGCTACCAGCCAGTACTCATTCAGGCCGGGCAACCAATGACAATTGTAAATCTTCAGCAGGATAATTCTCCTCTGCAGGCAGTGGTTGTTACCGCTAACCGCGAAGGAGTAAAACGTTCATTGGCTCCTGTTGCTATCAGCACTATTTCTTCCAGGATGATCCAGGATGCCAAACCCGCTACACTTGACCAGGTATTGAATAAAGTAAGCGGGGTATATATGGTGAACCTTGGCAATGAACAGCACAGCATGAGCATCCGTCAACCTATGACAACAAAAAGTTTATTCCTCTACCTCGAAGATGGGATACCTATTCGTACAACAGGTTTGTTCAATCACAATGCGTTGCTCGAAATAAATATGGCTTCCGTAAAAAATATAGAAGTTATCAAAGGCCCTTCTTCTTCGCTCTATGGAAGCGAAGCGATTGGTGGCGTGGTTAATTTTATTACGGTGGCGCCTGCAGCAGTTCCTGTTGCTAAATTATCATTGCAGGGAAATAATATTGGCTATAAAAGAGCTGATCTGCAAACAGGATTCAGCAAAGGTAAATGGGGCTTTGCCCTGAGCGGTTATTATGCCGGCAAGCGAAACAGCTTTATTGATTATACTGATTTTCATAAAGCAACTTTTACTGCAAGGGTTGATTATCATTTCAGCGAAAAAACTTCATTGACCAACAGTTTTACGTTGCTGAATTATTACAGCGATATGTCCGGTGGTATTGACAGCAGCAGTTTTGTTAACAGGTCCTTCGGGAGCAACCATACATTTACTTACAGAAAAGTGAATGCAATGCGTTATCGTTCTACATTAAATCATAGTTGGAATGATAATAGCAAAACAACCGCATCGCTGATCTACCGCGATAATAGTATCGGGCAAAACCCGGCTTATGCTGTAAAAGATGATTACCGTCGCTTATCGAACGGAATATGGACCGGTAAAAAAGACCTGGCGCATGGCGAGATCAACGAAGTGAGTTTCAATAGCTATTCACTGATTCTGCAACATAAACAAAACCTGCATCCGATAGCTATCGGATGGAAGAAAGCGGTTATTATTGGTGGGATAAATATTGATATCAGTCCTTCTGCTTATTCAGCGGAATACATACGAATCAGCAAGGATAGCATTTCAAAAATATATACCGGTTTCCAGCGGCCAGACAGTGTACTTACTAATTGTAAAAGTGATATTAACAACTATGCCGCTTTCGCCAATTTTGAATTTAGTCCTGTCGAAAAGTTAAGGGTTGTCGCATCATTACGTTATGATCTGTTTCATTACGATTTTGATAATTTTCTGCAACCATCTTCTTTTAGCGGATCACCTGATACATTGAATAATTTCAAAAGAGTCAGTCCCAAGATCGGGTTTACCTATAATTTCTCCAGCCAGACAGGCCTGTATGCCAACTACAGCGAAGGCTTTGTGCCGCCGCAGGTTACTGAAATGTATAAAGGTGTAAAAGTGCCGGAATTGAAACCTTCCGTTTTTTATAATTATGAAATAGGAGGTTGGTCGGAACTGGTAAAAGGAAAACTTAATGCTGATATCAGCGTCTACAGGCTTGAAGGAACCAACGAAATAATTTCTGTACGAATGGATGATGGCAGTTCACAGAATATGAATGCAGGTAAAACTATACATAGCGGAATTGAGTTGGGCCTGAATGCAAGCCCCGTTAAAAGTATAAGCTTTCGTTTCAGCAGCGCTTTGAGTAAACATCGTTTCGTGGAGTTTGTAGAAAAAGGTGTTTCTTATAATGATAATGAAATGAACGGCGCTCCAAACTGGATGCATAATGCGGAAATATGGTACAAACCTGTCTTTGTAAAAGGGCTTAGGCTTGGACTGGAATGGCAAAAGATCGG
>JAKFEJ010000473.1:0-4980 GCA_036675745.1 Chitinophagaceae bacterium
TTATTCATCAATATCATATTCTTTCAGTTTCCTGTATAATGTTCTTTCACTGATGCCAAGATCCAGTGCGGCATCTTTTCTTTTGCTTTTATGTTTTTTCAAAGCCTTTATGATCAATTCCTTTTCCTTGTCCATAATATTGAGGCTCTCTTCCACTTCTTCATGATCGGCAATATCATTATTCATGATAACAGGCTGCATTGCTTGCTGGGCATGTTGAACCTGCGGAACCAGGAAAGGCTGAAGATTATCATTCGATTTTAATTCTCTCAGTTCATTGATAAAGGCATGATCTTTTGTCGCCATGCCGGGATTCTGCAATACTTCCAAAAACATTCGTTTGAGTTCTGTTACATCTTTTTTCATATCGAAAAAAAGCTTGTATAGCATCTCTCTTTCATTGCCAAAATCCTGTGTCGTACCATGTTGAGTTGTTAACGCAGGCAAGCGATTATTGGAATAAGGCTGTAAAAATTTGTTGAGATCTTTAGCCGTTATATTCTTATCCTGCGAAAGAACTGAAATTTGCTCTGCAATATTCTTCAATTCCCGCACATTGCCCGGCCAGGGATAGTTAATTAACAGGTTTTTCGCTTCCTCATCTAATTGTACAGATGCTGTTTTGTATTTGTCTGCAAAGTCGGCGGCAAATTTCCGGAACAGGATATGAATATCTTCTTTGCGGTCATGCAAGGCCGGTACACGGATAGGAACTGTACTTAAACGATAATAAAGATCTTCCCTGAATTTACCTTGTTGTACCAGTTGCATCAGATCTTTATTGGTAGCGGCAATAACCCTTACATCAGTTTTCTGCACTTTGCTGGAACCAACACGAATGTATTCACCTGCTTCCAGTACTCTTAACAATCTTGCCTGTGTGCCTAATGGCAATTCACCGATCTCATCCAAAAAAATAGTACCGGCATTCACCGTTTCAAAATAACCTTTCCTGGAATCTGCTGCCCCTGTAAAAGAACCTTTTTCGTGGCCGAATAATTCGGAGTCGATAGTTCCTTCCGGTATAGCGCCGCAGTTGACAGCAATAAAGGGATTATGCTTCCTGTTTGACAGTGAATGAATGATCATGGAAAAAGCTTCTTTACCTACACCGCTTTCTCCGTTTATTAATACGGTCAGATCAGTATTGGATACCTGTACAGCTACCTGCAATGCATAATTCAAAGCAGGGGAGTTGCCAATGATGCCAAAACGATTTTTTATTGATTGAATATCCATAATAGTTTATCACCGATAATCCGCAGACGGTGATTATTTTTTTTTAATTGTTAATTGCCGGTTGCGAATTGCTGGCAATTTCCCCCAGCAATGTCCCCTGTGTACAATCTTCTGCCTTTACCATCACGTAATCGCCTTTTTTCAAATTGTAATTTTCTTTCGGAAAAACAAAAACTTTACCGTGCGAACTTCTTCCCATCCAGTCAGTATCGCTTTTTTTACTTTCTCCTTCGATTAATATCTTAAATATTTTGCCGATATCCTTTTTATTGCTTGCCAGCGAAAGCCGGTTTTGCATTTCAACAATCTCAGCCAATCTTCTTTTCTTTACTTCCAGCGAAACATCATCTGTATATCTTCTTTGCGCCAATGTGCCCGGACGTTCGCTATAATAGTACATATAGGAATAATCGTATTGCGAATATTCCATGGTGCTTAATGTATCCTGGTGATCTTCTTCTGTTTCAGTACAAAAGCCTGCAATGATATCGCTGCTTACACCGCAACCGGGAATGATCTCCCTGATGCGATCCACTTTGGCCATATACCATTCCCTTGTATAGGTTCGGTTCATCAGTTGCAAAACTCTTGTTGACCCACTCTGTACGGGAAGATGAATGTAATCGCAAATATTTTCATACTTCGCTATGGTATGCAATACTTCGTCTGTTATATCTTTTGGATGTGAAGTAGAAAAACGGACTCTTAAGTCGGGTGAAATTTTTGCTACTAGTTCTAATAAGGCGGCAAAAGTTATCGGAGTCGTCAATGCTCCCCCTTTAGGGGGCTGGGGGGTATAATAGTATGAATCTACATTCTGTCCCAATAATGTTACTTCCCTGTATCCATTTTCAAAAAGATCCCTGCATTCATTTACGATGCTTTCCGCATCACGGCTTCTTTCTCTTCCACGGGTAAAAGGCACTACACAAAATGAGCACATATTATTGCAACCCCGCATGATGCTTACAAAGGCAGAGATGCCATTGCTGTTCAAACGAACCGGGGAAATATCGGCGTAGGTTTCATCGCGGCTCAGTAAAACATTAATTGCTTTTTGCCCTGTTTCCGCTTCCTCTACCAATGCAGGTAATGAGCGATAGGCATCAGGCCCTACAACGATATCTACTAATTTTTCTTCTTCTATAAATTTTGTTTTCAATCGCTCCGCCATACAGCCAAGTACGCCTACCAGGGTTCCGGGTTTTGCTTTTTTAAGTTTGCGGAATTCAGTCAGCCTTTTACGAACCGTTAGCTCCGCTTTTTCCCGGATAGAACAGGTATTTACAAATATCAGGTCGGCCTCTTCTACATTGCGTGTAGCGCCAAAACCTTCTTTATTTAAAATAGAAGCCACCACTTCGCTATCTGCAAAATTCATGGCGCAGCCATAGCTTTCTATATAAAACCTTTTGCGATAAGGAATTGGATCGTTTGAAAAAGGGGCATATGCTTCCCCCTGCCTTGTTTCATCGTGGGTCTTCTGTGTCACCAGCTCAAGCATATTTTTTAAAAATTTGTTCCCGAAATTATCGGGACGCAAATATACATCAAAGCGGGGATTTATGACAGGTTGTCAGCTATTTGGTTAGCTTTTTATAATACAAATTCTTAACCGCTGGTATATTTTGTTTTTATCGTCTATAAATCCGTCTATTATCTTTGAATTTTAACCGGCAACTGTTTTGAGAAAATCTATCTGGCTATTCTTATTTCTTAATTTTTTTACCCTCGTATTTTCGCAGGATAAGGAAGCTGGTATCCTTTCCGGAAATATAATAGATGAAAAAAGCAAGGCCCTTGATGGGGCAACTATTCAGTTGATCTCTTTTACGGACACACTTAATGCAAGGTCAACTTCTACTGATAAAACGGGACAGTTTAGTTTTTCCAATATCGCATTTGGTTATTACAAGCTCACCGCCAGCTTTATTGGTTTGCAGACATTAATTATCGACAGTATTTCTTTCAGGGAGGATCGATATGATTTCAACCTGCCGGACATAATATTAAAGCCACGATCAACCGACAACCTGCAGGAACTGATCATTTATTCGGAAAAACCACTGATTCAATCGAAAGATGGCAATATCACCTTCAATGCAAGTGAATCAGCCTTAGCTGCAGGGAGCAGTGCCAGTGACCTGCTGACACAGGTGCCATTGGTAAGTAAAGATCCCGACGGAAAAATAACAGTAAGAGGTAAGGAGCCGAAAATATTGATTGATGACAAACCTGTTGAACTAAACCTTGAACAATTACAGGATTTGCTCGAATCACTGCCCGGAAGCTCAATTGAAAAAATAGAAGTAATGACGAACCCGCCACCACAATATGCCAATGAGCAGGGTGGGGTGATCAATATTACTACCCGTAAAGGAAGAGTGGGTGTAAACGGACGGGTTTCTGTTACAACCGGAACAAGGGGTGATGCTTCTTTCAATGCAGGGTTTTCTTACCGTAAACAGGGTCTTGCTATTAATATAAATGCTGGCAGCGGTTACAGCCGTTTCCAGGGTAATGGTTATTCTATCCGTAATAATATTTACAGGGATTCAACCAATTTTTTTAACACAATCAATAACTATACTAATAAAAGCCTGCGTCCAAATTTCAGGATGAATATTGATTATGATATCAATAAAAATCATTTACTGAATTTTTTACTTAGCTATAACCAAAGTGATTTTGAAAATACCAGCAGCACGGAATATAAAAACATTAACCGCCTTGGCGAATTATGGAAACTTAGCCGCCGGGATATCCGCAGCAAAGGGAATAATCATAGTCCTGCCATAAATCTCAGTTATACCTGGAAAGGAAAGTTGGGTGAAACGCTAAAGATCATCGCTGCCAATAATTTTTATGACAGCGAAAATGACCGTGGTTTTTACCAGCAATTTTTTAATCCTGATCATACGCCGAACGGTATTGACTCAACGCAACGACAGTTGAACAACACGAAAATAAACGGGCATAATATCCGGATGGATTATAACCGGATGCTGGATAATAAAAAAACATTTATATCGGTGGGTACTGTTTACAATCGTTCCAATAATCATGTGATCATTGATGCCAGTTATAAGAAAAAGCCTGACGGAACGATGGTAAAAATGGAACTGCAGAGTAATGATTTCTGGTTTCATCAAACAACGATGAATTACCGCGGTTCAGTAAAACAATTATTGGGAGAAAATTTCAGTTTTACTGCAGGAACATCTGTTGAAAGAACCGCAATCTGGTTTGAATTGCTGAAAGAGGGCAGGGATGTAAAAAATAATTACTGGACATGGCTGCCCTTCGCCAATATCAATAAAAACTGGGCTGACAAACTAAACCTGACCCTGGCCTACCGGCGGAGCATACGAAGACCTGGTGTAAGAGAATTAAACCCAACAGTCGATTTTTCTGATCCGTATAATATCCGTTTTGGTAACGAGAAGTTAGAAGCCTCAACGGCACATAATTTTGACCTGGTAATCGGACGTACAAAACCAAAGTATTACCTCAACCTTGGTTTTGGTCATAACAGGGTAGAAGATATTTTCAGCCAGCTCAGAACATTGTTGCCTGACGGCAAAACACAGATCACCTGGGAAAATATCAGCGGAAGAAAAGAATATGAACTAAGTACCTGGAATGGAATTACAATTACAAGAAAACTGAAACTGAATGCAAGTGCAAGTTATACGTATAGTCAATACAGCGAATTTGACAGAACCGTTCGAAAATTTCGTA
>JAKFEJ010000070.1:0-4977 GCA_036675745.1 Chitinophagaceae bacterium
CTTCCCATGCCGGTATAAAATGCACCCGTAGTATTGGGAGCGATGCTTGCATAACCATATTCCGCACCTGTTCCATCTCCATCAAACAGGCCGCTATAGTTAAAGGCTGTGGGTACTATCGTTTCCCAATCTGTTTTCTTCACCCAGATCCGGGCCTCAATACTAGTCAAACTAGAACTCTGGAATTCTCCACTGAAAATAATATCTCCCGGTCTCGTTACATTTCCTGCCGCATCAAATTGCCAGGCCGTATGGCCGGCATCAGCTCCGTATCCATAGAATTTTTGGGAAGGCCTGTCATAATAAATATCTGTCTGGTACATTTCAAAATCGAAATAACGGTTACCAGAAGTGTTATTAATAGATATACCGCCCATCATCCATAAGGGATCGGTAGTATTAGGGCCCGCTCTTCTCACATGCACCATCATATCAAGGATATCATTTTTATCAGGTATATTCGACGGGCTACCAGTCCACAGCGCGGGAGTCATCCCATTTTTATTAGATCCCGAGGTATAAACGGTTTGATCAACTCCATGATAATCCCGCACATAAATGGCGTCAACCCAAAGCCGGTTCTGAACAACACTAAATGGCGGCTTGCTCATTGTACGGTAAAAAGAGCTCATCCGGGCAGGCCACGGGGAAGCATCAGTATTGTAAGCATCAAGAATAGCTTGCGCACCTGTTGTATCAATAACAAATTCTCCTGTTCCGGCTGTTCCGTTATTAAACCAATCATCATTACCAGAAGCTACAAAGCCGTTGAAATAATTAGCCCGCAGCTCCCCGTCTACACCAAACCTTGCATTATTCTGAGGAGTGGTTATCTGCCCATAAAAAATCACGGGGCTTAGCAATAAAATTAATAAGATGCGTATAGTTGTTTTCATAAGCACTGGAATTATATTCAGTAATCTCATTTTCGAAATTCATTGGCGACAAATAAATAACTGCGAAGAAGCTTGTCCCCGCAGTCATTTATTTCAAAAATTAACGACTTACAATACGAACAGATGATATTTCCGATTCTACTGAAGTTCCGTTGTTCAGCAAAGCTGATACACGATAGCTGATAGACCCTGGAAATACGCTGTTGTCCGTGCATTTGTAAGAACGGCTTCCGTTGCAGGCAACTGAACTTACGTCTTCCCAAACTGCATAAGGGTCAGTAGGATCTTCGTAGGTTTTTTGAACCTGGAATCCTACAACTCCTGCACCAGATGCTACACCCCAGGAGGCAGTTACGCCTTTGCCTTGACGGTGAGTTCTGAAGAATGAAAAATTTCCACTCTGTTTTTCTTTAATTGTTGCCGGCTTCTTATCAGCAGATCCACTGGTTGGGAGTCCGGGAGATGTTAAAGCCGTAGCAAAAAGAAGAGCCGTTGATGCAAAAAATGAAAATTGCGCTTTCATAAGTTTATGATTTTATGGGTTAAAACTAACCTGCAAACCATTCAAAAAAAAGGTAATAACGCCTGCCATTTACACTGCTGGTTTTATCTTCTTTTTGCAGAAAACAACATGGGGCCAGGAGCGGAAGTTTACGGGTAAAACAACGATAAAAATATGAAAAGCCTTGTATAGCAAGCACTTAATACATAATCAAAGTACCTGTTTAAATATTAACAAAAACCCCTCCGGCTACGGGAGGGGTTTACAACTAAAACTAAACTAAAAACTACATACCTATTTTTAATATGCTGAATTTTTGAGTGATCAATTGTTCATCCATTTTCTACTATATTTCTTACCGGTTTTTCATTGCCATCCAGGATATAAATCTTTAGAATTAGACGCTTAAATCGTAATAAAAATCTTTATGCCTTTTGAAACCTTATTAAAAGTTCCTAAACATTATTCTTTAAGCCACCCATCCCCTCCTTGGAGGGGTGAAATTGAACCACTTTCTTCTTTAAGAAACCGGGGTGGGTTTTTCATACTTCGTTTTATCTTCATAAACTCCGAGACCCACCCCGGTCGTTTCAATTTTAAGTTTCCTAAATTCGCCCCTCCAAGGAGGGGAAGATCCCTCTGTTAAAAAAAGATATATGGTTTTTCTATGTCTCACGATCTATTCGCCTAATCCAATAAATCTTTAACTAAAAATGATTTTCTCCCGGGTATTTCCTTTTACTGCTGCATTACAACCGGTTTTTTGGGAATTCTCATTGGCTGCTGAGAAGCCTTCAGATTCGCAGGCGCCTGGTTGGGAGCCGGAGGCACCGGATTAATCCTTGTCCCTGGCTCCGGATTTATATTTAAATTGGCTGGAGCAGCTACAGGATTTTCAACCGGGGCTGATGCCCGCATTTTACTTATAAAAGCATATCTCGCAGCTTTTTTCTCATTTACTTTTCTCATCTCTTCAGCAAATGTTCTATCGCTTGCCTTTTGCTGTGCATTTACAGCGGCAACACAACCAAAGATCATTATTGTGATGAGAAAATATATTCTGGTTTCTTTTTTCATAAAAAATGATTGATAGTTTAAATTATTTTACGCTGACTAAAACGGTGATCTTTCCTGTTCCTTCGCCATTAAAACCCTGTAATGCTTTTCCAATAATCTGTCCGGGTTTTACTTTATCAGGATCTGCTTTCATAGCAACTCCTTTTATAGAAGAGGTAACGATAAGATCACCTCGCTTAATAACGCCACCTTCCAGGCAGACTTTTGTAGGTATCACGCCAATCACACCCATTGGGACCATCCGGTCAAACTGATCCTGCTCTGCATTTTTTTCAGTCAACAGCAATCCCGGTTTTGTTGCATATACACCGGCCACCAGGGTTGAATAGGGAGCAGATGATTTTTCTACAGTCCGGTCAGAAGATTCGGAGATCACGAGCACATCACCCGGTTCATATTCTTTTACCGTGCCTTCTACATCAAAGTACTCAGCTACGTCTGCGCCACCAACTTGTGTCCCCCCGTTAAAAAAACCCTTCCCGGTTCCATCAATACGGGCAACATTTGCACCATTTGCTTTAAATACGGCAGGATTTCCAGCACCTGTACCTTCAATAGCAGCTACAAGCGCATTACCGTTGACACCAAAAACACCAAACTCATCAGCAGCGTTTGCCATTGCCAGCACACCTGTTGCCCCATCTGCAACGCCTATACCCTGTACACCGGCATAGGTTCCCATATTCTTACCAACAACAGCCGCTGCACTATTGCTGAAAGCCAGGCCGAAAATACCCTCACCGCCACCGAAGTTATATCCTAATACTCCGGCAGAGGCTGGATTATAGGTAATACCCCAAATGCCATTACCATTTTCTCCGATGGCTGAAATAGCACTACCGGTACCTACATTATATGCGGTTAGTGCATCCTTTGTGCTTGAATAATTAGAAATATCAAAAGAACCGGCTATATTATCTGTACTTGTTCCAAAAACTCCAACGCTGCTGATCGATTTACCATATACACCATTACCCGAGGTTGAAGTTCCGTAAACACCGCTACCAGAACCATTGTGCGAACCCCAAACACCGACACCATCTGCACCTGTGCCATTATTTATTCCCCGGAGGCCCGCAGATGAAATTCCGGCAGAAGTTGAAGATATTTTTCCGACAACGCCGATTGTGTTGGCGCCTGTTGATGTATTAATACCTTCCAGGGCCGCACCAGCCCCCCCGTTGGATATAGAAAAAAGATTCGATACATTAATAGCCGCAGCAGAATAAGGTAACGTAAGACCCGCGCTATTATCGGCTCCGGGAGCCCATTGTGTACCATTGAATTTTAATACCTGGCCACTGGTGGGCACTGTATTATTGACTGCAATTCCTTGTAATTTATTTACCGACGGATTAGGATATGTTCCGGATAAATCACCTCCTGCAGTCCCATTAGGTGGCAAGGATGTTGGAATAATACCGGCTGCTAGTTTTGCTGAAGTAACTGAAGCATCAATAATTTTTGAAGTGGACACAGAATTATCTGCAAGTTTTGAAGTTGTTACTACTCCTGTTGCAATAGTTGGATTCGGATAAGTCCCTGCTAATTCGCCTCCTGCTGTTCCATTTGGCGGCAATGAAGTCGGTATAACTCCTGCTGCAAGTTTTGCTGAAGTAACTGAAGCATCAATAATTTTTGAAGTGGTTACAGAATTATCTGCAAGTTTTGAAGTTGTAATTACTCCTGTTCCAATAGTTGGATTCGGATAGGTGCCTGCTAATTCGCCTCCTGCTGCACCTGTGGGGCTACCGCCTCCTAATATTACATCGGGTCCAAGTTTTGCCATGGTAATAGAAGCATCTGCAACCTTTGATGTAGTAATAGAATTATCTGCAAGTTTTGAAGTGGTTATCACTCCTGTCGCAATAGTTGGATTAGGATAAGTACCTGCTAACTCGCCACCAGCAGTTCCATTTGGCGGCAATGAAGTCGGTATAACTCCTGCTGCAAGTTTTGCTGAAGTCACCGAAGCATCGGCAATCTTCGAAGTTGTTATCACCCCTGTTCCAATAGTTGGGTTCGGATAGGTGCCTGCTAATTCGCCACCAGCAGTTCCATTTGGTGGCAATGTTGTTGGAATAACTCCTGCTGCAAGCTTTGCGGAAGTAACTGAAGCATCAATAATTTTTGAAGTCGATACGGAATTATCTGCAAGTTTATTAGTATTTACTGCTCCATCTGCAATTTTAGGAGTGATAACAGCGCCGTTTGCAATTTTCGAAATAGTTACCGACCCTGCACCAATATTTGGATTCGGATAGGCGCCTGAAAGATCACCTCCTGCCGGACCTGTTGGACTACCGCCTCCTCCTAATACTACGTCGGGTCCAAGTTTTGCCATGGTAATAGAACCATCTGCAACTTTAGATGTGGTTATAGCATTATCAGCAAGTTTTGAAGTTGTTACAACTCCGGTTGCAATAGTTGGATTCGGATATGTTCCTGATAACTCACCACCGGCTGTTCCATTCGGTGGTAATGACGTTGGAATAACTCCGG
>JAKFEJ010000590.1:0-4975 GCA_036675745.1 Chitinophagaceae bacterium
AGCATATAAGCCACTTCATTTACCGATAATGGTTTTTCCGTCATCAAATGGCGGGCATGCTCCATTTTAAGTCCCAGGTAATATTCATAAATATTTTTAGCAAACATGGTTTTAAAATGTCGTTTAAGTGTTGAGGTGCTTAAAGACACTTGCCGGGCTATCGTGTGGGTATCAGGTAGTTTATTTTCCAGGTATTGTTTTAAGATGGTTTCCACTTCCCTCATTTTTTCGTAATGGATCATTCTGTTTTCTGTTTCTGCACCCGCATTTCTGTGGTACATCTCAGAAAAAAAATCTGCGACCAGGGAGAACACTTTGAATTTAAACGATACTTCATTTTTCAATTCAGGCAAAATAGAACCCGGCTCATGTAATACAAAATGTTCCAGGGAAGCCGGCGGCTGAATGAATAATACGACAGGTTGTGGCTTTTGACATAGCTCACGAAGAAATTCTAAAAACCCGGCATCCTCATTGTTCCAATATTTTTTAATCCAACTGCAATTCACAACTATACTGACCGATCTTATCAATTCTCCCGCCGGCACTTCAAATTTCAGTTCCGCATCTTCAGAGTAAAAAAGCGCATGGTGATTATATTTATGCTTGATCTTTGTCAGGGCGGCGGCTTCATTCTTTAAATACCTGTTATTGGTAAAATAGGATATTGTAAGGGATGGATCCTGTTCATTGAAAGGCACTCCTTTTTTTGTTACTGATAAATTTTTGGTGAGCCTTATGTCTGATGAAACCAGTAACATTCCCTTGTCAATTTCCTTTCGGAATATAACGCCGGACCCATTAATAGATGGTATATACAATGAATTCCCTGTCGGTTCCACGCCCAGCGAAATACCAAATGAAGTAAGAAAATCGGGAGATCCTGTAGATTCGTAATTAAAGCAAATTGATTTCATAGTCTTTGGCTATTGGAATTAATAAAATAAGTAAGCTTAACAAATAAGGGTCTTAACCAAAACGAAACATGAGGCTGGCTGATATGGAAATCAAAATACTACATTGTTATGTATAATGCTATAGGTATATACTCTTATTTGATATACGCAATGAACTTTTGCAGGTATTAGTTGAATCAAAAAAGGTAACCGCTATTTAAAAAGGAGTTTAGTTTTGACATAGCTACTAACATCCTCCGGTATTCTACTTTAAAGCCACCACATCCAACATTCCACTGACACCATCCAATTTTTGAGATCCGGAAAACTAAATTAATCTGGAAGAGCTAAGGTTATTTCTCAGTAAAGATCCATCCATCCGAACCCGGTTCAACTGTAATTTTATTCATTCTTTTTTTTATGGCCTATTAACCTGGTTCCTTTGTTAACTGGCCACTGAGCTTCCATTTGGTTTTATTTCAACAAACAATTTAACTGGTACATATCCGGCAGAAATGCTGATGACCATCTTATGCCCCTGCATCTGTATTATAAACTGTTTAAACACCATTTATGAAAATGAGAAAAATTTACTCCGCAATTGTTTCCCTTTTATTACTTTCTACCGTTGTAAACGCCCAAAACGATCAGCTGCCGGCAAATACACCGGCAGATTGGTATACCCGGGCTAGCGGCGGCATACAGGAAATGGAATATTCTTTTTATGCTACCGGTCAAAACAATAATTACAAGGCAGTTAATCCCAGCAACCAATTGCATTTTGATATTCAGTCGGGAGGGTACACTGTCCAGCCCATGCAGGTAAAAAACGGTGAGAAGAAATGGAATGTTCATTTTTCCATCAATGGTACAGGAAGAGAAAAATCGGAAAAGAACGAGGATAATGACTTTGTTGTTGACAACAAACCGGGTTTGCTTACTTATCAGTCAGCGGCGCTTGATGTCCAGTACGTAAATGATACAAAAGGGATGCGCCAGAATTTTATTGTCAACGAAAAACCCGGGGGTGCAGGCGATCTCATTGTTAGCATGCAAATAAAATCTTCTCTTATAGCAAAAGAAATGAACGGCACTGCCTTATTATTTCATACGGGTGGAAACGATAAGGATGTTAAACTTATGTATGAGGACCTGAAAGTGTGGGATGCTGCTAATAATATATTACAAGCCAGCATGCAACTGGATGAGGAAACAAACCTGCTTAGTATTGTAGTAGATGATCAGCATGCGGTTTATCCTATTACGATTGATCCTCTCAATAAATCTCCGGAGTGGACAACATCCGCAGACGGCATATTGCCAGGCCTGCTCACCAACCTGCAGGTGCAAGCCTTGTATGGCTATACAGTAGCGGGCCTGGGTGATATAAACGGAGACGGTTATGATGATGTAGCCGTAAGCGCTCCCGGCATGGCGGATGTTATTACCGGTACAGGACACCTGCTCGGTGTAGGGGCCGTATTTATTTATCTTGGTTCACCTACAGGTTTACCGGCAACACCCAGCAAAGTTCTTCAACCAACAACAGCTGTGGCTGGCGCCTTATTTGGTTTTAGTGTTGCAGGCGGAGATGTAACAGGCGACGGTATCAACGATATTATTATTGGCGCACCGCTTGACAGGGCCGATGTGGACCTCGGTGGTGGTCCCACGACTGCAACGGTAGGAAAATTATATTTGTACGAGGGTGGCACTTTAACAGGCACCAATCCCACTCATTTATTGAGTCTTAGTCTTAATGCTCCCCTCCTCTCTTCCGAAACAATTGGTATCAATCCATTGTTTGGCTTTTCGTTGGATGTAACGAACGATATGAATGCGGATGGCAAAGGCGAGATCATCGTAGGCGCACCTGCTTATGCAAGAGTAAGTGGAATAAGCGCGGTAAAAACAGGTGGCGCTTTTGTATTCCTGAGCAACGCGGCTAATACATTTACTACAGTTCGCTCACTGGAACCACCTACCGGTAGTTTACTGGGACTTTATGGAGAAGTGGAGTCGATTGTTGAAGCTGTTCCTATTTTAGGAGGTCTTTTGTGGGGTGTTGCCGGACCGCTGCTTTCTGACGTGTTAAATGGACAAGTTGAAGGTTTACTGTTTGGTTTTAGCGTAGACGGTGCCGGGGCTTACGATAGTGATGGCATCAGCGATGTGGTTGTAGGCGCACCCGCTGGTATAAACCTGGGAAGCATGACTTCAGGTATAAGCCTTAACGGAATTGTATCGGGTCTTTTGTCAGGTCAGATACTTGGCGGATCGGCTTATGTATTTAAAGGAACTGGTGCTGCATCTGGTGTCAATACAGCTCCACTTGCAAGATTACAGGCACAGTCAACAGGCTTGTTAAGCAATGCGGCTAATTTATTTGGTTATGAAGTAAGAGGTGTAACTACTATAACAGGTATAAGAAATGGCAATATTCTGGTAGGCGCTCCTGCAGGTGGTGTATTGAGCAATGTGTTGGGCGGATTGCAGGTGAAAGCAGGCCAGGTGCATGTTTTCAAAAAGAAAACAGCAGGTTTTACCAGTCCTGTTACATCGGCCCAGGTTATTGCTTCACCACGTGCCAATTCTATTTTAAGCATATTGGCCGGTCAAACGATCAACCTCTCCGTATTGTTCGGATCCAGCATGGACAATATGCTTGATGTGAATTGTGATGGTATCAATGATATTATTGTTGGTGAGCCTATGTCTACAAACGTGCCATTATTAGGCGCCAATGGTGCGGGTGGTGCAGCGTATATATTCCTCGGTACAGCAAACGGACTTTATAATGTGGCTGCTTTTTGGGATCTTAATGTTACCGTTTCTCCATTACTGGGAGTAAACGCTACTTCATTGATCGGTTACAGTGTTGCAGGTGCAAGATATGTAAGAGGTCGTTCGCAGGGCGTACGTTCACTGATCGGCGGTCCTTCCAATTCTCTTGATTTTGGCATTGGCGTGTTAAATCTCGGTAATACCTTAGGAACCTTACTTGATTTTACATTTGATAATAATGGCCTGGGAAAAACTTATTCCTTTAATTATATCAGTTGCAACATTACATTGCCTGCTGTTATGCTGGACTTCAAAGGGACTAAGAAAAACAAGACAGTAGATCTGAACTGGACAACTCTTTCAGAAGACAATGTCAATCATTTTGAATTACAACGTAGTAATAACGGGGTTACTTACGAAACAATAGCGCTGATATTTTCAAAAGGCAATGGTGGAAGCGACTATATGTATCCTGATAAGACCCCTTTTACCAATATGAATTATTACCGGTTAAGAATTGTTGACAGGGATGAAAAATTTGAGTATTCAAAAATTATTACTGTTCGTTTCGATGAAAATACGCAGGAGAAAGTTGTGATAACTCCCAATCCGGTAAAAAATGATATTAATATCAGGATGACAGGACTGGAAAAAGGGATATACCGGATCGAATTGATGAATGCTATCGGTCAAAAATTTATCAGTAAAACTTTAAACGTTAACCAATTTGTCCAAACCGAAACCTTTGCTCGTAAAAGCGGCATGACGTCAGGATTATATTGGGTTAATATATATAACGAAGAGGGCCATAAAGTACAATCGTTAAAAATTATTTTGGACAGGTAATGGTTTAGATTTTGGATGATGAACAGGCCGCCCCCAAAGGCGGCCTGTTCCTGTTATACCATCTTGATTTACAAAATAGCCCAACGGGCTATGGGGAAATCTTAGATGGTATTATGCCGACAGTATAAACTATTGAACTAAAATATACTTCACTTCGGTATTAATGAAAACAGTACCGGCGGAAAGAGGTTTTATCCTTTGCCCAGTTTTACAAACCCACCACAGGTATTGGTTTTACAGCATTTTTCCAGGAGGATAACAACGATTTACAGCAATTGCAGGGCAGACGCATTAAAAATATCCAATAAACATTATTCAAAAAGAGAAGCACACGGATGACACAGATGGCATGGATTGATACTTCGGCAAGCTCAGTAGGATTTTTTATCCGCCGCGGCGGATAAATCTGTGTTTATCCGTCAAATAGTGTGTTATGCTCAATATTGATG